>JAFGKF010000016.1 GCA_016928695.1 Candidatus Sumerlaeota bacterium
CATTCGATTCAGCCCGCTTCAGCGGGCGCCTCTTGGCCACTGGCTTCAGCCAGTGGCCGCTGCTTGAAGGCAGCGGGTGGCAGCCCCTCAGATCCCCCCCTCAATCCACTCGAGAAGAAAGGCCTTTGCGAGATCGAACTCCCGCTCGAGGCGGTCGGTGAGCTCGGCCAAGTCGCCCGGCCCCTGCCCCTTGCCCGCCAGCTCCAACGCATGGGCGACCGACTGCATCGCCTCCGCCCCCATGTTGGCGCTCGAGCCCTTGATCGAGTGCGCACGGCGGGCGAGCTCCTTCCCCGGTCCCCCGGGCAGCAGATCCCGAATCGCGGCGAGCTGCGCCACCGTGTCCTCAATGAAGATGCCAATGAGCTCACGGATGAACTCACGGTCGCCCTCGGCGGTGTCCACCAAATTGGTGGTGTCGACAGGGCGAGGCTGCTCATCTGCCACTGTGGGAGCTCCTGGGGGCAGGGTGGGGCTTCAGACTTCATTCCGACGGGGAAATGGTCAAGAGATCTTGCCCTCCAGGATTCACATTGACCTCTATTCCCTTGCGAATTCTGCAAATGCCCGGAAAACATGGTTTTTCTGTGGGGCTTTAACTTGCTCCCCGAAGGATCCGAGAGTATGCAGGCGATTGTCTGGGCAGGGAGATGGGTGAAATGGCCAAGAGGAAGGGATCCTCGGGATTCCGGGGACGAAGCCGCGGCGAAACTGAGGCGACGGTCAAGCACACGCTCGAGAGCGAGGAGACCGCCCGGGCCATTCTGAACGGCTGCCCCTTCATGGCATTCCTCCTCAGCTCCGACGGAGTGCTCATCGATCTCAACGAGGCCATGGCCAGGAGCGTCGGCTGCGAAGTCGACCAGGTCCGAGGTGTCCATGGCTCGGAGATCATTGACAAAGAGATCTGGGATCAGCGGTGGCCTCACTTCGAAGAGGCGATCCGCACCGGCAAGAGAGTCCGGTTCGAGGACCAGCGAGCGAACAGGCACTTCATCACGACAATTCATCCCCTCCTCAATCCCAGTTCGGGCGACAGGGTCACCCGATTGGTGGGTTTCGCCGAGGACGTCACCGACCGCCACCGGATCGAGGAGGCACTGACGGAGAGCGAGGAGAAGTACCGATCGCTCGTCGAGAACCTGAACATCGGCGTCTTCCGGAGCACCCCCGAAACGCCGGGCCGCATCCTCCACGCCAACGAGGCCATGGCGAGGATCTTCGGCTATGACACCCCCGAGGAGATGCTCCAGGCCGCCCCACTGGACTTCTATCTCAATCCCGAGGACCGATCCCGCCTCATCGAGGATCTGCGCCGCCACGGCTTGGTCAGAAATCGCGAGATGCTGCACCGCCGCCGCGACGGGACCCCCTTCTGGGCCTCATTCACCGCCTCCGCCCACTTCGACGCCAGAGGCAACATGGACTGGCTCGAGGGCATCGTCGAGGACATCTCTCAGCGCAAATGGGCGCTGGAGATGCTCAGGGAGTCGGAGAAGCGATACCGCACTCTGTTCAGCCAGGCGCCCGACTCCGTGTGCCTCATCGACGCGGACACGGGGGCCTTCGTCGAGTTCAATGAGCGCGCCCACCGCGGACTGGGATACACACGAGAGGAATTCGAGTCTCTCCGGATCCAGGACATCGAGGCCGAGGAGTCCCCCGAGGCGGTCGTGGCCCACATCGAGAGGCTCCTCCGCTGCGGATCCGAGCACTTCGAGACCAGACACCGCACGAAGAGCGGGGAGATCCGCGACGTGCGCGTCAGTGCGCGGACCCTCACTCTCCAGGGCAAGATCTTCGTCCACACCATGTGGCAGGATGTCACGGCGAACAAGAGAACAGAGAGGGCGTTCCGCGAGAGCGAGTCGCGCAGCCGGGCCACACTGGCCGCGCTTCCGGACCTGCTCTTCCGGATCAGCGAGGACGGAGTTTTCCTCGAGTGCCATGCGCCCAATCCCCGACTGCTGCTGTTGCCACAGGAGCAGATCCCAGGAAAAACACTGTGGGACACCCTCCCCCCTGAGCTCGCCGAGAGAACCGAGAGACTCATCAGGCGAACCCTCGAGACCGGGGAGCTCCAGGCCTACGAGTACACACTCACCCTGGGGAAAGAGCGCCGGATCCACGAGTTCGAGGCGCGGATGGTGCCCTGCGGCGAGCACGAGATCCTGGTGCTCGACCGGGACATCACCGAGAGGAAAAAGCTCCTGCGGGCCCTCGAGCAGAGCGAGGAGACAGCCCACACCCTTCTGGACGCCAGCCCGCTCATCGCGGCGCTGTTCGACACAGACGGCGTGTTCCTCGCCGCCAACGAGCCCCTCCTCCGAAGCCTGAACCGATCGGCCGATCAGGTCATCAGATTCCCTCTCTCCGCCATCTTCCGGAGCGACGTCGCCACGAGCCGGCTCGAGCACCTCCGGCGAGCCGTCGAGCTCGGGGAGCCCGTCCACTTCGAGGACGAGCGGGAACACCGGATCTTCAAAAACACCTACTGCCCCATCGTCAATGAGGACGGAGAGGTCTTCCGGGTCGCCGCCTTCTCCGAGGACGTCACAAGGCAGCGCCTCAACGAGCACCTCGCCGCCCTGGGCATGACCGCTTCGAATCTCGCCCACTCCATCAAGAACATCCAGAGCCACCTCATGGGCGCCACCGATGTGATCGACGATGCCCTGACGAGGGGGGATCTGGAGAAGATCGAGAGGGCCTGGCCTCTGCTCCGGAGATCCTCCCAGAGAATCAGCGGCCTCGTCCGCGACATGCTCTCCATCGCGCGCGGCGGCGAGGTCGACCGTGAGCCGGTTGACCTCAATCAGCTCGTCGGCGACATCCTGGACAGCTGCCGCACCCACGCCGCGGAGTCAGAGATCACACTGACCAGCGAGCTCGACGAGAGCATCGGGGAGATCCCCCTCGATTTCATCCGCACCCATGAGGCCCTGCTCAATCTGGTCGGCAACGCCATCGAGGCCATCGAGTGGACACACGGTCACACAGGAGCGGTCCACATCAGAACCCGCGCCGACAGGGGAGCCCTCGCCGTCGAGGTCCAGGTCACCGACAACGGCCCCGGCTTCCCCCCGGAGATCCGCGACCGCCTCTTCGACGCCTTCTTCACCACCAAGGGAAGCCGCGGCTCCGGCCTCGGCCTGGCCGTGGTCAAAAAGGCGGTCGAGGAGATGGGAGGAACCATCCACGCCGAGTCGAAGCTCGGCCAGGGCAGCGTCTTCATCATCAGACTCCCGATGAGCTGAGACCCACCTGCCCACCGCCGAGTCACGACCTGCCCCTGACTCTTCGCACCAGGTGCATCAGCGCCACGTGCACCATCCCCCTGACCACCTCCTCACTCGCCTCCGGGCCGAGAAGGCGGCCGAAAAAACAATGAAGCGCCCCGGCAAGGGATCGGATCGTCGACCGCCGCAGAGTCACAGACCCTGAATCCATCGCCCGATCGATCTCCCGCATCAGGCGCAGCGCCGCCCGCAGCCGGGCACAGTCGCGCACCGCGAGATCCTCGCCCCCGACGCGGAGGCGGATCACACCGGGGCAGCGCGCGTGGTCTGAAAGTGGAGACATACTGCAGATGGTTTCCCAACCTCCCACAGCCCCGAAGGGGCGAGATGTCATAGCCCCGGGTGAAACGAGCGAAGCGAGTGAAACCCGGGGAAAAAACGCCTGAAGGACCTGGGGCCGGCGCGCATTCTTGCACCGCAAGAACCGTGACGGCCCCAGACACAGGACTGTCAAACCGGCTCTAGAGATCCCTCAGCGTGCTCCGCGTGAACACGCGGTCCGCGGCGTCCATCGACGAGCGAGCCACCCGCCCGCGTGGAATCGCCTCGAGCAGCAGGATCTCTCCCCGCCGGATCGCATGGAGCCGCCTCATCGCCAGCAGGTGCGCCTCCCGGACGTGGTCCGGGGCCTCCTCACCGCGGCGAAAAAAGAGACGGTGAATCGCGATCGCCGCCGCGATGTCGACGAGCGCCTCCTCCGCCGTGCCCAGCGGAACCACGTACCGCCCCGCGATGTGAGACTCCACCACACCCTCCGCGTCCGCCGCCACCGACTGGATCACACGGGAGTCCACACTGTAGTCGCCATCGTCATCCGCGAGCGACAGAAGCACATCCCTCTGCACCCGGTCCTCGATGTGTGCCTGAGTCAACCAAGCCATGGTCTCACTCCGTTCGACAGTGACCAGTGGTCAGTGGACAGGTGTCAGTGGTGGTGGCGCGCTTCGCGCGCTCTCATTCACTGACACCTGTCCCCTGGAAATCAGCCGACGGCTGATTTCCAGATGTACACCGCGCCCGACGCGATGATCCGCTGATCGTAGTAGCGCTGAACGCGCACCATGTCGGCCTTGCGCCGCTCCTCACGCCACGCCTCGACGACGTGCCCCTGCAGCGAGCCCGGGGCGATCGACCACTGGAACGTGTACGCGAACGTCGCCGTCCGAAGCCCGGGGCGCGGCGACACATAGCACAGAAACGCGCTCTTGCCCCAGATCGGCTCCAGCGCGGGCGCCTGCCCCGGCGCCGCCGTGTTCTTCAGGCCCCGCGGCACCAGAACCCGATCGACGTCGAAGACGTCGGCCAGGATGTCCGGCCCCACGGCCCCCAGGCGGACGTTGACCACCTTCTCGAGAACCTTCGGGTGCAGCCGAACAATCCGGTAGACCTCGTACGGGAGAACCAGCGTGTTCGGGATCTGCTGCACCGCCGTCTGGATCGTCGACTTGTGCTCCTCGACCTCCGCGACCGGATCCGAGTCGTCGTAGTCGTCCCACTGATCCGCGCCCGACAGCGTCTCGCTCGGCAGCGACCCGTTCATCGCGATCTCGTCCGCCAGCGCGATCTCCTTGTTGAGCAGGATCTTGTCGGTCAGGAACTCCGTCTTGTCGATGTCCGGCTGAATCGCCGGGTCCGCGTTGTCACGCTCCTCGTCGGTGATCACCGCCTCCAAGGCGTGGTCCTCGCAGAAGTACGACTCCGACGAGATCGCGAAGTCCACCTCGTTGGCCTCCGCCCCGGGCGCCCGCGTGTCGTCCGACGACCGGAACCGCTCACGGTCGGCGTCGACCGTGAAGTACTTGTCGCTCTGCTTTCGCACGCCGACGATCGGCGCGATGAGGTCCGCGATGTGATGCGGATTGCGATACGCCACGCTGACGTTCGTCAGCGCCGCATCGATGTGAACTTGCCCTGCGGTTGACATCTGTCATCACTCCTCTCTGTGAGATCCGCGTCTCATGGCTGGTAGGGCACGGTGTGCCGGTGAATGCCGAGGAAGACCTCGATCAGGTCCCCGTCGGCCGAGGCCGCCGTCTCCGCGGTCCCCAGGCACCACGTCGACTGCCCCGCCCCGAGGGAGATCGCCTTCACCTTGCCGTCGGTGTCCGCGATGCTCACGGACGCACCGACCGCGATCGCCCCGCTGGCCTCGACCAGCGCGATCCCCGCCTTGCGAACCGCGACCGGCCGGCCGTCCTCACCCTGGGCGTGAGTCGTCACCCCCAGGATCTCACCGGCGTCCGCAGCCGCCGGGCACTTGCACTCGCCGGGATTCGTCCCCTGCACCACCACGCGGTGGGCCGCGACGCCGCCCGACTGATTCACCCTGTACGCCTTGTCGAGGATGCAGTGTGGCATCTTCTCTCTCCTCTCTGGTCTCACGCCCCGCGGGCCACCGCCCGCAGCGCCTCCGAGTAGCTCAGCTCGGGATGATCTCCGCGAAACGCCGTCACCCGCCGGTGAAGAGCCACCGACGACGGCGCGACCTCCGCGTGTTTTGAGGTCGTGGGCAGTCCCTCCTCGCCGCAGAGGGCGAGGACCGGCGCCTCCTCGAGTCTCTCCGTGGGAACCGCCTCGGGCAGCGACTCGAGGAACTCCGTGAACCACGCGCGGCGATCCGCGTCGCCCAGCGCCTCCCAGAACTCCCGCAGCCCGAGCTCCTCCCACGTCGGGAGCCAGCGCCCGAGCGACATCAGACGCCCGCGCAGTGCCTCCCACGCCGAGGTGTCGCTCTCGGTCGCCTCCGCCTCGTCGAACTCGACGACCACCGGCGCGCCCTCGCCCTCGGCGAAGACCACGTCGGCCATGCCCTTGATCGCGGGCGGACACGCCCCGAGAAAGCTCACCGCCCGCAGGTACGGGCGGCCCGTCTCCCGCAGCGCCGGGTAGAGCTCGACGCTGCGCTTCTTGTAGCGCCCGAGCCGGATCAGCTCGGCGAAGCCCGGATCGAGATGGCGCAGGCGCGCCACCAGCGCACCGCCGACGCGACGCAGGCTCTCGACCCAGCCCAGGGCCGGACCCGACTGCGCGTGGTCGACCGTCACCGGCGCCTCGTGCAGCGACGGGTCGTAGTCCCGCGCCATCTGCTCGAGGACGTCCTCGCCCCACTCGCCGCGCTCGCCGTGATCCCCGGCCCGGAACACCTCCAGGTCCAGTGTGTTCATCTCACGCCTCCTTCTGTTGATCGATTAACCCCGGCTCATCGTGCCGGAATTCCCATTCCGGCACTTCCTCACCCCACGCTTGGTGCCGGAATGGGAATTCCGGCACGATCAACTTTGGGGCACATTTTCTTCCTCCTCCTCCGGGTCCTCGGGCGACTCCGTCAGCGACACCGCCCCGATCCCCGTCACCCGCTCCGCGCTCGCCTCTTTTTCCGGATCGCGCACCTTCCGCCGGCGCGGCGGCTCGTCGCCCCACGCCACCGGGCCGAGCCCGAGCGAGCGCCGGACCTCGTTGATCGTCAGCACCCCGAACTCGAGGTGGTACTGGAAGAGGTTCTGATCGTCGTAGCGCAGCACCTTCTCCCCCTCGCCGGGGACGGGGCGGCGGTAGCGCCGATAGAAATAGTCGGTGGAGAGCGGAACACCCGCGGCGATGAGCCCGCGGTCGATCTCGAGCTGCTGGCTGAGATCCTCGTCGGCCGTCGTGTCGATCACCCAGCGAGGGGGCGCCACGTCCGACCCGAAGTTGAAGCGCACGAGCGGCTGGACCAGCTGCTCGTTGACGACCGCCATCAGCGCCTTCGCGTCGCGCTCGATGTACTCGTTGCGCACGATGTTGTGCACCTGCCCGAGCGCGAGCGAGCCCGACCGCCGCCCCTCGTCCGCCGTCAGCGTCTCGCCGAGAACGATCTTCGACATCTCGTCGTTGCACCAGTCGACGAGGTCCCTGTACGTGTTCACCGCGCCCGAGCGCCGCGCCTCCAGCAGATCGATCACCATGTTCTCGGGCACGGTGACGCCCGCGTCGGTCTGCAGGCTCTCGACGACCTCGAGCAGCGCCTCCTGATCCTGCGCGCTCGACCCGCTCGGGTACTTGCCGATCACCGTCGGCTGGCCGAACTTCTCGTTGAAGATCACCCAGAA
>JAFGKF010000157.1 GCA_016928695.1 Candidatus Sumerlaeota bacterium
CATCGGCGGATCATCGATGAGACAGAGACCCAGCCAGGGCAGCCCCTCAGCGTCCTTGTGAGTCTGGACGACCAGCCCGGCGACATCCCCACTCCGATCCAGCAGTTCTGTGAGCAGACGGGATTCACGGTCACGGAGGAGACTCGCATTGTCCGTCAGCTTTTTGTCGAGCGCCTGGAGTGATCACTCTGTGGCACGCGCATCCAGATACGACTGAAGAATCACCGCCGCAGCGGCTGCGTCGCGGCCCGCCTCCCGCTCCGGGCGGCTGGCCTGCTCCAGGGCCTCGTCTGCCTCGGCGCTCGACCACCGCTCGTCCCACAGCTCCTGGGGCAGGTCCGGCCAGCGCTCCCGCAGCTGAAAAGCCAGCGACTGCGCCCGCTGGGCCTGCTTGCCCCGCTCACCGCTCTCCAGGAGCGGCAAGCCGATCACGAGACCAGTCACTTGGTGCTCGTCGAGGAGCCCATCGAGATCGCGGAGCAGCCTGCGGAGCGGTCTCCGCTCCAGGGTGGCCAGGGGGCGCGCCACCGCCTGCGTGGCGTCGCAGACAGCCACCCCCACCCGCCTCTCGCCGGGGTCGAGGGCGAGCAGAGTTCCTTCACGCGGCAAAGGATTTCGCTTTGGGGTCATCGAGAAATCAGTGCACCTCACCTTCTCCATGCGCAAGGCCCCATCCGTTCATTTGCATCGTTTCTCATTGGTTTTCAGAGGGTTGGGGCATGACGGCGAAAAGTGTCACATTTTCGGATACGTCAAAAAAACACTCCAATAGAGCTTGACGGCGGCAGTTCTATGGCGAGATCTTGTCCCGTTTTGTGACGCCGCACTCTCAGGGAGGACTGGTTTCATGACGGACGTCAAGGTCCGGATCTTGGTCGCGGACGACGAGTGGACCGCCCGCGAGATGATGCAGAGCGTTCTGCTCAGCCAGGGATACGAGGTCGAGACAGCGGAGGATGGGGCTCAGGCCATCGCGATGCTCGAGGAGCGCTCATTCGATCTGGTGATCACCGATCTCAAGATGCCCAATGTGGACGGCATCGGGGTTCTCGAGCACATCGAGGGGTCGAAGTCGGGGGTCATCGGGATCATTGCAACCGGTTTCGGCACGGTGGAATCGGCTGTTCAGGCGATGAAGACGGGAGCCTATGACTACCTGACCAAGCCTTTCCACGTCGATGAGATCAAGCATGTGGTCAGCAAGGCCCTGGAGTTCCGCGAACTCCGGCGCGAGAATGTTCAGCTCAAGCGCCAGATCAAATCCTCCTCCAAGATCGATCAGATCGTGGGGCGTCACCCCACCATCAAGCGTCTCAAAGAGCTCATCCGCACCGTCGCGGACTCCGATTCGACGATTCTCATTCTCGGCCCGTCGGGCACAGGAAAGGAGCTCGTCGCCCGCGCCCTCCACAGCCTCAGCGACCGCGGCGACAAGCCGCTGATCCCTGTCAACTGCGGCGCCATCCCCGAGGATCTGCTCGAGAGCGAGCTGTTCGGCCACGTCAAGGGGGCCTTCACGGGGGCGGTCAACGACCGCCAGGGGCGGTTCGCCCTGGCCGATGGCGGCACGATTTTCCTCGACGAGATTGGGGACATGAGTCCCTCGCTGCAGGTCAAGGTCCTGCGCGTTCTCCAGGAGCAGGAGTTCGAGCCTGTGGGAGCGACCAAGACGGTGCGGGTCGATGTGCGTGTGATCGCCGCGACCAACCGCGATCTCGAGCAGGACGTGGCCGAGGGGAGATTCCGCGAGGACCTCTTCTACCGCCTCAATGTCATCCCGCTTCATCTCCCGTCCCTGACCGATCGCATCGAGGATCTCCCGCTGCTGGTCGACCACTTCGTCAAGGTCTTCAACCGCACGAAGGGGCGCCGCATCACCCACTTCACCCCCGCCTGCCTCGCCCAGCTGCAGCGCTACCCCTGGCCGGGCAATGTCCGCGAGCTCGAGAACCTCGTCGAGCGCATGGCCATCCTGCACCAGGAGGGCGAGATCGACCTCGCGCACCTGCCCGATCGCTTCGTGCCCGGCGGTGTGCCGCTCGCCGCTGAGGGGGCGATGGGCGCTCTGGCCGCCGTGCCCTCACTCGATGAGGGGGCGATCGACCTAAACCGTGTGGTGGGGGAATTCGAGTATCGCCTGATCCGCCAGGCACTCGATCTGTGCGGTGGGGTGAAGAACCAGGCCGCTCAGCGCCTGGGCATCAAGCGGACCACGCTCGTCGAGAAGCTCAAAAAGTACGAGCGGCTCTTCCAGACCGAGGAGGCCCTCACCTCCGTGGGGTGATCCTTCCGCCTCGGCGGTGTTCAATCGATCCTGGGCATTTCACTGGCCAATCCGGCGCATCTCTGCGCCCAGCCCGCTGTCGCGCAGGATGGCCACGATCCTCTGAGCCCGGGGCCGATGGGTGCGTGTCACCTCGGCCTGGCCCCGATGGTGGGCGGTCATCATGATCTCGAAGCAGCGCTGGAATTCGAATCCCGTCGCCAGAATCAGCGTCTCGACCACCATGTCCATCTGGTGATGGTCGTCGTTGAAGAGCACGACAAGCCACAGGCCGCTGTGCGAGGTCTCCTCGCGCGACTCGGTCTCCTGTCCCGGGGTGGGGAGCTCGCTCATCGCCCTCTGTCCGTCTGCACTCAGGCCTCGTCGCGCTCCTCATCGGCGGGCGGGGTCCAGAGGCGGTCGAACAGGAAGTCGTAGATCGAGACGGCGATGAAGCCGACGGCGAGGATCACGAAGAAGACCGTCAGCCCCCCGGTGTTGGGGAAGAGTTTGATCATCAGCACGTAGAGGATCGCCAGGAAGGCGATGAACGCCGCATTGACCACGAGGTAGTCGCGCAGGGCAAACGGCTGATCGTCCTCCATCGGAGCGGGGGGGGAGGCCTCGGTGGTCTGGTCGGCTGGGGGAGAAGTCTCTGTCATGGGTGCGGTTCCACCTCAGGGTGTCATGTGGTCATGTGTCCGCAGTGGGGACACACGCGCTTGCCGTCGGTCGGTGAGCCGCAGATGCGGCAGGTGTTGCTGTCGGGCCGCTGGGCAGCCCCCTCCAGGAGCGCCCTCGTGGTCGGCGTCACCGGAGCGGGGTCGCCCTGGCGGGGCTCGGTGGGGGTCTTGCCCTCGCAGAACTCGATCAGATAGAGCCCGAGGTTCACGATGTAGTTGACAAAATCCGGGTCTGCGCGGAGCAGCGGCACATGGCGCCGGATCGAGGCGACGAGAGCCTCGGTCGTCATCGGTGTCCGGACGCCGGTGGTGTTCGTGATGTGGGGCGACTTTTCCATGGGCTCGGGGGCTCGGGGGCGATCCCTGCTCCCCTTTGTCGACTCCGGACGGTGCTGTGTCAACCCCGCCGCGCCCCCTTCGTCATCGATCGCCGCGCCGGTGCCAAGTGGTAAAACGAACCCGTGGCCAGGGTGATCCCCTGCGGGTGGAGCGTTTGGAGCCATCGCATGGCCGATGCCACGGTGGGGAATCTGCGGATCTCGGTGGCGGGGGTCTCGGCGCGCAGGACTCCCTCCAGTTGCTCCGGCTTGGCCGCCCGGGGGTAGGGCAGCGCAGGCAGGGCGACCGCATCATCGGCCCCCAGCCCCAGGGCGCGGACGAAGCCCGCGTGATCCTTCTCGCACATCATGGCCAGGCAGAGCCGAAGGGGACCCTGTGCGATGCGCTCCAGAGTCGCGGAGACCTGCGCCGCCGCCAGTGGGCAGTGGGCGCCGTCGAGAATCAGGGGTGGTCTGCGGCGAGCGATCTCAAAGCGTCCGGTCAGGGGCCACTCGAAACGCTCGGGATTCCGCCCGGAGCCCACCAGACCCAGCTCATCGAGCGCCGTTTGAACGCTGGCCAGCGCCGGGGCGACACTCAGAGAGGGGCAGCGGAGAACCGAGGTTCGCCCCTCCCCCGACGGCCCCAGGGGGTGAAGGGTGATGGTCAGCCCTGCGAGGGAGTGCTCGGTGATCTCCCACCGCCATCGCCGGCTGACATCGGTGAGGGCAATCCCCAGGGAGTCCGCGCGCTCCCGGATCACGCGCCGCACAGCCCGGGGTTGACCTGGGGGCTGTGGCCCGATGATGCAGGGGACACCGCGCTTCAGGATGCCCGCCTTCTCGCGGGCGATCTGCTCGGGTCGATTTCCCAGGACGTGGGTGTGGTCGATGCCCAGCGCCGTGAGGATCGTGAGTTCGGGCTCGAGCACATTGGTTGCGTCCAGGCGCCCCCCGAGTCCCGTCTCGATCACCGCCCAGTCGACGCGCCGCCGGGCGAAGTGGAGCAGGGCGATGGCCGTCAGACACTCGAAATAGGTGCGAAAGGTTGCATCGCCGCCCTCGCCACGCCCCATCACCTCGAAGACCTGGGCGCACAATCGCGCGAAGGAGCGCCGGCTGATCCAGTGCCCATCGACCGTGATGCGCTCGCGGAGGTCGTCGACGTGGGGTGATCGGTAGAGACCCACGCGGAGTCCCCGGTGGGCCAACGCCTCGGCCAGAAGAGTGGCCGTCGTTCCCTTGCCCCGTGTGCCCGCAAGGTGGATGACCCGGAGGGCGTCCTGGGGCCGGCCCAGGGCCTCCAGGGTGTCGCGGAACGCGCGCAGGTGAAAATGACGCGTCGAGGGCCCCAGCGGCGGGTGCCGCTCATAGTCGATCAGCCGCCTCAGGCGCTCCCGCGCGGCACGATAGGTGAGATCTCCAGCTCTCATGGATGGTCAGAGGGAACCGTCTTGACTCGTCACTGCGGAGCCTCGACAATCGGCACTCAGTGTCAACGGGTTTGAATCCATCGCCTGAGGAACCTCGGAAAATGATCCGACCTGACCACAGCGCACTTGCCCTGATTCTCCTCGCCGCCCTCTTCGCCGGGAGCTCCGCCCCGGCGGAGGTCGTCAGCGGCGACACGGAGGTCGTCGCAGTCGTCGAGGAGTGGGTCAGTGGAGGGGTCAATGCCCGGGCAGCACTGACGATGAGGGATTTCAACACTCTCCTCACCGAGAGGGCCGGGAGTGGACGTGCGATCGGTCTGCAGCCGGACCTGCTGCAAGACGGCACACCGGATGGGGGGGAGGAGGAGCGCGAGGACGAGCGCGAGAGCGGAGTCTCCTCCCATTTCGAGCGCAGTCGGTTCGCTCTGCTCGGTGAAGAGTCCGAGCCCCTGGAGCGTGGCACCGAGCCACCCGAGCCTGAGGAGGAAAGCCCTGACACGGCTGCTCCCATCGCTCCCCTTCCCAGTCGGCCGCTCACCGTCTACGACACCCCCGATCCCCTGATCTCCCAGGAGAACATGCGGCTTCTCTCCACGGAGCTCCAGGGCCTGGATCCCGAGCTCCGCGAAATCGTTCTCTCCCCTCTGCAGGGCCCGACCTCGTCGGATCGCCTCGAGCTGGGGGTTCAGCGCCTGCACGTCGCGCAGGCCCTGGAGGATGAGCAGGGACTGAGCGATGCGCAGCTGCGACTGATGGCGGATTTCGAGCAGCAGACACTCACCGATTGGGTTGACCGCATGCTGGTGGTGATGGAGGCGAGGCGGCGGGGCTACGAGGTCACCGACATCATGATCGCCGATGCCCTCATCCCCATGATCCAGGCGCGTCTGTCCCAGATCACCAATGACGTCGAGGAGGGGCGCGAGGTGCGCCTCAGTCAGGCGGAGATCAGCGATCTTCAGCAGACCCTGGGCGCGGTGGAGCTGTCTCCCCAGGTCACGGCCGAGCCGGGGATTCGCCGCAGCCTCCGTGAGCATGTCGAGGAAATCCTCCAGGAGATCGGAAAAGACCCCGACGCCTTTTTCCAGGAGCTCGAGGATAACCTCCTGGCCGAGCAGCTGATCCGCGACACCGTGTACGAGTTCTACACGGAGGATGACCTCCGCGCCTTCCATCACGACAATCTCTCGCGCTTCATCCAGCTCCCCCGCCACCAGTACCTCAGCCTCAAGTACATCCCGCCGCGCGACTCGACCACAGGCACAGTGCTCGACAGCGCGGAGATGCTCGAGGAGACACGGGACGCCTTCCGAGATGCGCAGCGGCAGATGCGGCGCATCGGGGAGGATGTGCCCCTCGACGAGGTGCGGCGCCAGTGGGGGCGGATCCGCGACGACATCGGCGATCTTCCCCCCACGACCTATCTGACCATCTCCCATTTCCAGCCGCTGGATGCGATCCCCGAGGCGCTTGCCAACGCCCTCTCCCGGCTCGAGATCGGCGAGACCTCCCATCTCATCGAGCTGGAGCACGGGTTCATGATCGTCCGCCTCGTCGACGTGATCCCCTCCATCGGGGATCAGTTCGAGGAGGCCCGCCCCATGGTTGAGCGCGTCTACTTCGATGAGATCCGCTCGCAGCTCGTCCAGGCGCTCCATGAGAGCCCCCGCTATCACATCTTCGTCAATCGGCATGGGATGCCGCTGAGCGAGGTGCTCGAGCGGATGGGCAGCCCCGCCGCCCGATGAGATCGCCTCTCAGCTCGCCGCGCGCCGCCGCAGGGCGCTGATTGCCCAGATCACGATCAGAAGAGCGATCGCCCCGATCACATGCCCGGGGTGGCGCTGCCAATAGGAGCCACCGCGTGCCCGGGGCTCCCTGATCTCCACGGTCACATCCACTCCCCAGCCCCCGACAAAGTCGATGGGATCGCTCAGCTCGATCTCCACGGCGATCGCATTGCCCCCTCCCCCGCCGGGGACGACCTGGGCCTCGATGAGAACCAGGGCGTCGGCACCCAAGGCGGCGATCAGATCCGTGCTCGCCCCCCCACGCGGCGTCTCCTGCAGAGGGAGCTCGATGTTCAGGTCGCGGCAGGCATCGCGGACCCGCCCGGCGGGCGTGACGCCCCGCCCCGCCTCAGAGAGGGCCTCGGCCAGGATCTCGGCGCCCCGCTGGCCCAGCTCCCCCCCGAAGGGGATCACGGCCAGCGTGCGGAACGACTCGAGCTCCGGGTCGTTCACCAGCACCTGAACGCCCTCGCGCACGGCCTCGGAGAGTGCGCTCTGAAGGGACTCGTCGTCGAGCTGGGCCGTGGCCGCGAGGGCCAGGGGAGCGATGAGCAGAGCCAGTGCGGCGGGGCGTGCCATGGATCGAGAACTCCCGGTGGTCATTGCGGGGGAGTCTGGGATCGCCACCGGGGAGCGGCAAGGGATTTTGGGGTGAGCTGCGGAAAGGGATTGACAGGGAGGTCCATCTGTTTATATATGGACAATTGAAATGCGAAATTCTCCGGAGAGGGGCCCATGATCAACGGAGCGCTCGGCTGGATCACGGTCACCATCGGGCTGATCTGGGGCGCCTCCATGGGTCCGGCCTTCCGGGGCGAGCAGTGGCTCGGAGGGTATGCCTCCCGCGAGCGGCGGCTCCTGCGCCTTGGGCACATCTCGCTCGTGATGCTGGGCGTGCTCAACATCCTGTTCGCCCTCTGCGCGGCCGAGCTGGCCCTGGCCGCGGGGCTCATCACCGCGGCCTCCTGGGCGCTGGTCGTCGGCGCCGTGACCATGCCGCTGTGCTGTGCGCTGGCGGCGTGGAGGCGGGCGTTTCAGCCTCTCTTCGTGATCCCGGTTCTCAGTCTGATCAGCGGCGGTCTCCTCACCGCCGCGGGGATGGTGCTGTCATGAAAATCGGACTTCTGGCCATGAGCGGCGTGCGGATCGTCGACCCCGAGCTGGCCGCCCTGGGGCTCAACCTGCCCGGGTTCGTGGAGCGCAGCCAGGTCATCGCCTCGCTGCCGAGCCTCGCCCTGCTCACCCTTGCGGGGATGACGCCCGACGATGTGGAGCTCGAGTATGTGGAGGTCGCCGACGTCAAGGCCGCCGAGGATCTCCCGACGGACTGGGACCTCGCGGCGATCTCCACCTACACGGCCCAGGCGAAAGAGGCCTACGAGGTCGCCGATCGCCTGCGGGAGCGCGGAGTGACCGTCGTCATCGGCGGACTCCACGCCACCGCCTGCCCCGACGAGGCGCTCGAGCACGCCGACAGCGTGGTGGTCGGCGAGGGCGAGCTCACATGGGCGCGTCTGGTCGAGGATCACCGTGCGGGGCGGCTTGCGCGTCGCTACAGCCCCCGGCCGGGGGAGATCCACGATCTCGCGGAGGCCCCCATGCCCCGCTTCGATCTGCTGGAGATCCCGCACTACAACCGCCTGACGGTGACGACGGCGCGCGGCTGCCCGCACCGGTGCGATTTCTGCGCGGCCTCGCCCCTGCTGACGCCCGGCTGGCGCCCCAAGCCCGTTGAGCGGGTCATCGATGAGCTCCATCGGATCCGTGAGCTCTGGGATCGCCCCTTCATCGAGCTCGCCGACGACAACACCTTTGCCGACCCACGGCGGATGGAGGGCCTGCTGATGGCCCTGCGCGGCGAGGGCATCAAATGGTTCACCGAGACCGATGTCTCGATCGCGGATCATCCCGATCTGCTCGACCTGATGCGCGAGAGCGGATGCCGGCAGGTGCTGATCGGGATCGAGAGCCCGACGGCCGCGGGTGTGGACGGCATCGAGCTGCGGCGCAACTGGAAGCGGCAGCGGCACGATGACGCAGAGGCGGCGGTGCAGCGCATCCAGTCGCACGGCATCACGGTCAACGGCTGCTTCGTGCTCGGCCTCGACGGCGACACCGAGGAGGTCTTCGACGCAGTGCACGACTTCGTCGATCGCGTCGGGCTCTTCGAGGTGCAGGTGACCGTCCTGACCCCCTTCCCGGGCACGCCGCTCTTCGCCCGTCTCCTGCGCGAGGGTCGGATTCTCGATGACACGGCCTGGGAGATGTGCACACTCTTCGATGTCAATCATGAGCCGCTCGGCATGTCGGCCGATCGCCTGCGGCAGGGGCTGCGCGATCTGATGGCGAGGCTCTACGACCCCGCCTTTGTCCGGTCGCGGCGGGAGCGCTTCTTCCGCGAGCTGCGCAGGCGCCGTCTGCCCGGTGTCGAGCAGCAGGAGCGGGAGTGGGCCCATGCGACCTCCGTGGATTAGACCTCTCTATGTGATCGCCGCCGTCTACGATCTGATTCTGGGTGTGGCCTTTGTGATCGCCCAGGACCGGATCTTCGCCTGGTTCGAGGTCACGCCTCCGAACCACCCGGGCTACGTGATGTTCGGCGCGCTGTGCGTCATGATCTTCGGCGTGGCGTTTCTGCTGATCGCCCGCGCGCCGGAGCGCAATCGCGATCTCATCGCGCTGGGTGTTCTCTTCAAGCTGGCGTACGCCGTCCCCGTCCTCGGTTATCACTTCACCGGGAGCATCCCCGGCATGTGGGTGCCGTGGGCGTATGCGGACCTCGTCTTCGCGTTGCTGTTCCTCGTCTCGCTGCGATCGCTGAAGAGCTGACCGACCGAGCCCCGACCTTTCGCCCTTGCCTCGCCCCCCGAGGCGCTGGTAGACAATTTGCCCTGTGCATCCCACGCTCATGAGAACGGCGCTCTTCATCAATCCCCCCTCGGGCCTGTACCGGCGCGACGACCGCTGCCAGTGCAGAGTCGACGATCAGACCGTCAGCGTGATCTTCGAGCCGATCGAGCTCGCCATCTACGCGGCGATCTTCGAGCGCGAGGGGTGTCGGTGCGCCATCCGCGACTACCCCGCGATGGGATCGACGTGGCAGGACTTCGAGCGTGACATCGACGCCCTCGAGCCCGACGTCGTCCTCTTCGTCGGCACGACCGCGACCATCGAGGCCGACATGCAGGTGCCTGAGATCGTCAAGGCCCTCCGCCCCGAGGCGCTCGTGATCGGCAAGGGCGAGACGCTCGGGCTCTGGGGAAAGTCGATCCTCGAGCAGCACCCCGAGCTCGACGCCATTCTGCTCGGTGAACCCGATCTGACGCTCCAGGAGCTCGCGCAGGGGCGAGGCCTCGACGAGATCGAGGGCACGCTGCGGCGCGACCCCGCGACGGGGGAGCTCACACGCCGCCCGCGCGAAGACTTCCTCCAGGATCTCGACGCGCTCCCGATGCCCGCGCGCCACCTGCTGATGGCTGATCTCTACCGGTCACCCGAGACGGGGCGGCGCATGGGGGTGATCCACACGCAGCGCGGCTGCCCGGCGGACTGCACCTTCTGCAACATCGGGAAGGTCTACGGGAAGAAGATCCGGACGCGCTCGCCCGAGCATGTCTGCGACGAGATCGAGGCGGCGGTGCGCGACTTCGGCATCCGCGAGTTTCTGTTCCACGGCGACACGTTCACGTACAAGCGCAACTGGACCATCGACGTCTGCAGAGAGATCGTCCGCCGCGGGCTGAGAGTCCGCTGGGGCTGCAACTCGCGCGTCGACTCGATCTGCCCCGAGCGCGCGGAGTGGATGCGCCGCGCGGGGTGTTGGGTGGTGGCCTTCGGCGTCGAGAGCGGCTCGCAGGAGATCCTCGACTCGATCAAAAAGGGGGCGACGCTCGAGCAGGCGCGCGAGGCGGTCCGCATCACGAAGGCCGCGGGGATGTGCGCGCACGTCTTCATGATCATCGGCACGCCCGAGGAGAGCCGCAAAACCCTGGAGGCGACCGAGGCCTTCCTGCGCGATCTCGATCCCGAGTTCTTCGATCTCAACATCGCGTACCCACTGCCGGGCACCGAGCTCTACAGCAAGGGGCAGCGCACGGGGCTCTTCGACGAGCGGCGCCTCTCCTACGGCTCCTATGCCAGCGCGGCGATCCGCTCGCGCTATCTCTCCTCGCAGGAGCTCACCGAGTGGCGGCGCAAAACACTGCTCCGTCTCTCGCTCCGCCCGCGCTACATCCTCCGCACGCTCTGGCGCGCCCGCTCGCCCAACCGCATCCGCCACTACATCCGCGCGGGGTGGGCGAGGCTCCGGTCTCTCCGCAGCGCGGCATGAGTCTCAGTGCTCTCTTCTCACCTCATTGCTCACCCGGTGCGCAGCGCGGATGGGCTCGAGGATGCGATATCGACCGAGCAGCTGCCTCGCCGTCGCCAGGGCGGAGTCCATGGTGATGAGATGACCCGGTGAGATGAAGATCGGCTTCACGCGGTCGCGTGACCGAAGCACCCAGCCGATCTGCTCCTCGCTTTCCCTGAGCGCCACGGCGCTCCCCGCCCTCATGCCGGGCTCGCGGTGCGTGCCGCAAAGACGCGACTTCGCGCATCCGATCGTGGGCCGTCCAAACCAGAGACCCAGGTGACTCGCTGAGCCGAAGCGCCTGGGGTGCGCCGTGCCGTGGCTGTCGACGAGAAAGAGGTCGGGAGTGCATCTCAGCCGCCGCAGCGCGCGGAGCACGACAGGTCCCTCGCGGAACGAGAGAAATCCCGGCACGTAGGGAAACGGCGAGGGCAAAGTCGCCGTCGCGCACTCGACCATCTCCCACTCGGGCCACCGCAGCACGGCGATGGCCGCGTGGCAGTCGACGGCCCTGCGCTCATACGAGACATCCACCCCAGCGACGAGCATCCCCTCGCGCAGCGCAAAGTCACGCGACAGGTCAAGGGAGGCGGCAAAGCGGGTCTGAATCTCCCGCGCCTCGGGAACGGTGTGCGGCCAGGGGTGGAGGCGTGGGAATTTCATCTCAGATCTCTTGTCTTCTCACTCTCTCTTTTTTCCCCTCATCCCCAGCCCCCTCTCCCGCTTTTCCCCCTCACCCCCTGACCCCCTCTCCCGCAAGGGGAGAGGGGGAACTGGATTTCTGGACTCCCCTTCTCCCCTTGCGGGAGAAGGGGTTGGGGGATGAGGGGGCCTCTGGGGAGAAGATCTCTGGGGTGTTGGGGGATGAGGGGGCCTCTGGGGAGAAGATCTCTGGGGTGTTGGGGGATGAGGGGGCCTCTGGGGAGAAGATTTCCGTTCGCTCTCAATCGCCTCGATCATTTCCCCAATCTTCCCCAGCACCGCATCCAGGTCGCGCATCACCTCGTCTGCTGTCACCCGCAGCACGGTGAAACCCTGATCTCTCAGGATGCTCTCCCGGGTGAGATCCTGTTCAAGCTGCTCTCTCATCCGATGAACGCCACCATCCACCTCGACGATGAGCCTCAGTGCATCGCAGCAGAGATCGGCGATGAATCCCTCGATTGGGCGCTGACGTCGAAACTTGTGACCTCTGAGCTGACGCGAGCGAAGAGCATCCCACAGCCTCTGCTCGCTCGGTGTCATCGCGCGTCGGAGCTGGCGAGCGAGCGGGGTGCGTTCACCGCGTCTCATCACGGATGGCCCCCGCGCTCTCTCAGCTCGAGCCGTAGCCGGTCAGGACCACGAGGACGGTGCGCAGGAGAATCTTGAGATCGAGCGTGAGCGACCAGTTGTCGATGTACTGCAGGTCGAGCTTCATCCACGTGTCGAAGTCGATCAGGTTGCGGCCGGAGACCTGCCAGAGGCAGGTCATGCCGGGCTTCATCGAGAGCCGTCGGCGCTGCCAGTCGTCGTACTTCTCGACCTCGGCGGGGATGGGGGGACGGGGCCCGACGAAGCTCATCTGTCCCATGAGGACGTTCCAGAACTGGGGCAGCTCGTCGAGACTGGTCCTGCGCAGGATGCGCCCGATCCGGGTGACGCGCGGGTCGCGTTTGATCTTGAAGACGGGTCCATCCATCTCGTTGAGCGCCTCGAGCTCCTCGCGCATCTTGTCGGCGTCGACGCGCATCGTGCGGAACTTCCAGAGCCTGAAGGGGCGGCCGTGCAGCCCGCTGCGGATCTGGCCGTAGAAGGCGGGCTCGCGCCCGAGCGAGGGGAGCTTGATGGCGATGGTGATGGCGATGAAGAGCGGCGAGAGCAGAAGCAGCGCGATCGCCGCGGCGATCCGGTCGAAGGTGTACTTGATGAACAGCGCGATCCCCGCCTCGGCCACAGGCGAGTAGGTGACGACGGGCACGTCCTCGAAGCTCTCGAGCACGGGATGGTAGATGGTCCCCATGAAGAAGTTGAGCGAGAGATGCGCGGGGACGCCCATCAGCTCCACCTTGTCGAGCACCGGCTTGAGCTGGCTCAGCGGGGTGCGCGACGGGATGAAGATCACCTCGTCGATCAGCGCCTGGGCCTTGACGACGTCGGGGGTGTCCTCCAGGCGCCCGAGCACGCGGTTACCGCGGATCTCGGAGCCCGTCTCGACCGCCGGGTCATCGGTGAGGATGCCGAGCACACGGAATCCCCAGATGGGGTGGCCCTCGAGGAGATCGAGAAAGGAGGAGAGCTCAGGCCCGCTGCCCGCCAGCAGGAGATGGCGGACGTTCAGGCCTCGGCGACGGAGGGCAAAAAAAAACGCTTGATGAGGGCGGCCTTGATCACGAGCAGGAGGAACATCCACAGGGCCATGTAGATCACCTGAGGCTTGCTGATGATCCGCAGGCCCGGGCCCACCACGGTCAGGCCCAGCGCGACGACGGCGGCGACGAGGCAGCTGACCCCGATCGGGATGATCAGGTGACGCGCGCCGCGGAGCCTCTGGGAATTGTAGACGCCGAGAAGCCCCTGCATCACGAGGACGACAACCGCCATGATCCAGATGAGCCAGTGGTGCTGGTTGACGGCGATGATCGGCTCGGTCGGGAAGAAATTGGGCACCAGCAGCGCGTTGCGTGACCACAGCGACACGAAGAACGCGGCGATCACCACCAGCACGTCGAGCAGCTGGTTGAGACGTGAGAAGAGGTAGTTTTTCTCTTTGAGCATCGCTTCGGCGTTGACGCAGTCCTGATCGAAGTCTAGGTCTCGCCTGCCGCGGCTGTCAACCTCTCCCAGCGGCCCCTGCGCATGTCACCCTCGAGCCACACCGCCGTCCGTGCCCTTGTGCTCCGGGGCACCGACATCGGCGAGACCTCGCGGCTTGTCTCCCTCTTCACGGCCGAGCATGGGCGAATCACCGTCCGTGCCCGGGGCGTCCGCCGGCGTGGCAGCCGCGACGCCGCTGTGCTCGAGCCCTTCAACCGCATCGAGGCGCGCCTGCTCTGGCGAGAGGGGGGAGAGGTCCACCTCTACACCGAGGGCGCGGTGACCGAGGCCAATGACGCCATCCGCTCGGACGTCGGACGCGCTGCCGCCGCCGCCCTCTGGGTCGAGATGCTCGACCGCATCGACTGCATGCCGGACGACGCCTCCGTGGTCTTCGCCTGGGCGGAGGAGGGGCTCAGTGCCCTCGCCCAATGCGCGCGGCCATGCGACCTGGGCCTGCTGATGGCCTGGAAACTCCTCGGACCCCTGGGCCATCAGCCGGTGCTCGACCGCTGCGTTGACACCGGAGAGAGGCCAAAGCCCCCGCTGAAGTTCAGCCTCACACGCGGCGGTCTCGTCGCCGATCCCGCCACCGCGGGGGAGGATCTGATGGTCGAGAGACTCTCGGTCGAGCTCGGCCGCATCCTCTTCCGCGTTCCCCGGCAGAGCGCCGGCGAGCTGGCCGGGGTGCCCCTGACCTCCGCCCAGAGCGTGCGGCTGCTCGACCTCCTCGACCGCTTCTGCCAAGTCCACCTTGACCTGCGGCTGAGAAGCCTGCGATTCCTCGCGTCCATGGAGAAGACACGGGAGAAGACACGATGACCCCTGCCCCCTTCCGTGGCGTGTGCGCCGCGGCGCTGACACTGTACGACACCCAGGAGAAGGTTCACTGGGATGCTTGGAGCGATTACCTCCGCTGGCTGTGCGACAGCGGACTCGACGGCGTTCTCATCATGGGGACGACGGGGGATTTCCCGCTCCTGACGCAGGAGGAGAGGCTGCGGGGCATCGAGGTCGCGCACCGCGCCTGCCCCGAGGACAGGGCGCTCATCGTCAACGTCGGATCGATGACGACGCGCCAGTCGCTTCTCCTCATCCGCAGCGCCGTTGGTGGTCCTCGGCCCGCCGACCTGCTCCTCGCGGGGCCGCCGTATTACTATCAGGGCACGCTGACCGAGGCGCGGCTGAGGGCGCATCTCACCACGCTCGCCGAGGCGGCGGGGGACGTCCCTCTGCTCTACTATCACATTCCCCGGGTCTCCCACTTCGACGCCGAGACCGAGATGATCGAGCGCGCGATGGCGTCGGCGGGCGTGCGAGGGATCAAGGACAGCGACGGCGACCTGGATTTCCAGCGCGCTCTCAGGGGTCGCTTCGAGGGGCGGCCCTTCACCCAGCTCAGCGGTCACCTCGGCGTTGTGCTCGAGACCTGGGAGGCGGGGGGTGACGGCGCCATTCTCGGCGTGGCCGCCGCCCTGCCGCGCCAGAGCGCCGAGCTGTGGAGGCTGTGGGGCGAGGGGAAACGCGAGGAGGCGGAGGCGCTCCGCGTGAAGATGCTCGTCGCCTGGAACGCCGCGAAGGGGCACGGCAACGCCGGCATCCGCGCGCTGCTCAGGCACTTCGCGCCCGGGACGCTCCCACCCGAGGTCTTCGTCAGCGGCCGCCGCCCTTTCGACCTGATCGCGCAGGAGGACCGCGTCAAGATCGAGCGGGCGGTGAGGGAGAGTGGGCTCGTGGGCTGAGTGACTCTCACGCCTCCCCCAGGCCCCGCCATCTTCGCCAGACCCAATCGTGGCCCAGGGTCATCGCCCCCAGCGCGAGCGCC
Organism: Candidatus Sumerlaeota bacterium; assembly: GCA_016928695.1. Lineage (GTDB taxonomy): Bacteria > Sumerlaeota > Sumerlaeia > JABWBI01 > JABWBI01 > JAFGKF01. The sequence continues at coordinate 15,459 of JAFGKF010000157.1, forward strand.
GTGGCGATCAGAGCCCCGGAGAGAAATAAGAGGCCCCCCCCACCCCCCGAGACCGTCATTCCCTCGGCGGGGAAAAGCACCTCTGACATCTCGCCCGGCGCGATGGCGAAGAGATGACTCAGCGGAGAGAGCGGAAGCGCGACGCCCGCCCACGCGTCGGGGAGCGCGGGGAAGCTCATCACCACGGCGTGGATCAGGAGCGGCCCGGCGAGGATCGCCCCGCCGGTGAGATAGGTGGCGACCAGCGCGGTGGTGGTGCGGCGTGAGATGAGGGACCACATCAGCCCGAGCGCGACAAGCGCGAGTGCCCAGAGGAGACAGATGACCAGGCAGAGGATGAACTCACCCAGGGTAAACCCCCTGATGAAGCTGAGGTGGGCGTAGGCGAGGGCGGGGAGTGTCGGGGCGATCAGGATCCCGAGCAGCAGGAGAACCAGCCGCGCCCCGGTGAGGAACTTGCCCATCACGATCTGACGCGGCCGGAGAAGCGTCGTCGCCATCAGCGAGAAGGTGCGGTTCTCGTGCTCGCCGGTGAACATCCCACAGGTGAAGGTGGGGGCGATCAGCAGTGCGAAGATGGCGATGTAGGAGAAGAACCAGGCCGGTGCACCGATGAAATAGAGCAGCGTGAAGGGGACGACGGCCAGCGCGAGGCCGATCTGGATGATCAGCCGCAGCATCAGCGTCCCCTGCCCGATCAGCTCGCTGTGGATCTCCTTGCTCAGCACCGGATTGGCGCCGTCGGGCAAAAGGTCCTTTCGCCGGGGCGGGGCGATCCAGCGGTCGGGGATCAGGTCGCGGTCGAGAACAAGCCCTGTCTGCCGCTGAGACCATGCCGTCTCCTCCTCGCTCGGTCGGCTCTCGCGGGGTCGCACTGTGGTTCTCGAGAAGATCGAGAGGATGAAAAACGTGATGACCACGGACACCAGCAGAAGCTCCATGGAGATCCCGGGTGAGAAAAGCCCCCCCTGCCAGGCCATCGTGAGAAGCACGGCCATGAGGGGGAGTGCGATGATGTAGCTCGCCCCGATGGCGGCGTTGTTGCGCTCGAAGATGCAGGAGGCCGTGAGGCCGAGGACAGTGAAGCCCAGCGCCGCCTCCAGGAGGAGAAGGAACATGCCCAGGAGCTCGCCGGGCGAAACGCCGCCGAGGAGAAGGCAGAGGCTCAGCATCGGGGTGGCGGTGATGATCAGCATCACGAGAAAGACCAGCGAGGCGATGAGCTTGCCCAGCAGGATGCCCTTGCTGGACAGTCCGCTGGTGACAAGCGATTCGAAGCACCGGCGCTCTTTCTCGCCGGTGATCGCCACCGCGCTGAACGCGGGCGCGAGCAGACAGATGAGCGCGAGCAGCGTAGTCCCGACCACCGTCACCAATCGCCGCGCCACGACGTCGATGTTCGACAGCAGGAGGTCGCCGCGGGGCCAAGCCGCGTAGATGGTCAGGCCGAGCAGCCCGAGGAAGAGCGCGAAGAGGATCACCGCGCGGCGCGTCTGAAAGATCTCGCCCAGCTCCTTGGTCACGATCGGATTCTCGGCCACCGCGCGCCCCATCGCCCAGACGCGACGCGCCGATTCACGCAGCACGCGCAGGGTCATCCGGATCGCCCCCACGGCGGTGGGGATGTTGCGTGGGTGCAGCAGGGCGACGAGAAACCCGGGCGCCCGGCGCAGAGCGGCCAGGGTCGGGGACTGGCGGAGGGGGCGCAGTCTCATGTCACCTCGCCCCGCGTGATCTTGATGAAGGCCTCCTCCAGATTCACGCGTCGCTGGTGGAACTCCTGCACGGTGATGCCCCGCTCCAGGAGTGAGGCCAGCAGTTGCGCCTGGGCCTCATCGTCACCCGTGAAGTCGACCACCCACACCCCGTTGTCGCAGCGGATGTCCGTCACATCGGCGTTGTCCCCCAGCGCCCGCTCCATCTCCCGGCGCTCCGCTCCGATCACTCGGATCTCGAGGATCTGATGGGATCGGATCTCCTCGAGGATCCTCTGGAGATCGCCCGCGGCCAGGAGTTTTCCGCCCTCGATGAATCCCACGTGCGTGCAGATGTCGGCCAGCTCGTGCAGGATGTGCGAGGAGATCAGGATCGTTTTGCCCATGCTGCGGAGCTCGCGGATCAGCTCCTTGATCTCGATGCGCGCCCGCGGGTCGAGACCCGAGGCGGGCTCGTCGAGGATCAGAACGGGCGGGTCGTGCACGAGGGTCTTGGCCAGACACAGGCGCTGCGTCATCCCGCGCGAGAGCGCCTGCACCGCGTCATTGCGCCGGTGGCCGAGGTCGAGCAGCTCGAGCAAGTCGTCGATGATTCGGCGCCGCCGATACCGTGAGATCCCGTAGGAGGCGGCGAAGAAGTCGAGGAACTCCCACACCCGCATCCCATAGTACACGCCGAAGGAGTCGGGCATGTATCCCATGGACCGGCGGACGTCGCGCACCTGTCGGACGACATCGTATCCGGCGATTCTCGCGATCCCCCTCGTCGGCAGCAGCAGCGTCGCCAGGAAGCGGAAGGTCGTCGTCTTGCCCGCGCCGTTGGGGCCGATCAGACCGAAGACATCTCCCTCCTCGATGTTGAGATTCAGGCGATCCACCGCCGTCAGGCTCTCGTAGATCTTCGTGAATCCGATGATCTCGATCACGGGCTCGATCACGGGATGGCTCCTCCCAATCTCTCCCCTCGCCCCGGTCCCTCGAGGGCCAGAGTCATCTCACCGACACGCCACTGGGTTCTCAACAGGACGCCATTTCGGTTCCTCGCCGGTCCCCGCCGCCAGCTCCATTCACTGCGACCCAGCGGCTCTCCGCTGATTGTTTCAGATCCCGGGCGCCACGGCTGAGGCGCGCTGTCGTCTCCCGTGGCCCAGACGGTGGCGAGTGCCTCCCCAGTGAGGGGATGGAGCAGATCCCGGGCGTTGTCCCATGCCTGCAGCCAATTCTCCGGCGGGGCCACGCGCTCTTCCCAGCGCCGCGTTCTCCAGTTGAAAAGAGCCACGTGTCCCACGGCGGTGGCCCGGTGAACCTGTGCCATGTTGGGTCCACCCCACTGTGCGAGAGTGCCATCGATGAAAAGAGTGAGCCGCTCCGGCTCTGCGAGTTCCCAGCCTGAGCCCATGGGGCTGAAGAGCACTGTCAGGTCGTCCGTTGCATTGAATGGCAGGAAATGCCCCGTCTGCATCGAGCCCTGGATACCGGAAAGCCGGTCGAAAGTGGCTGTCTGCCACCAGTCGAGCCACATCACCCGCCCCTCGCTGTTCAGCGCCAGGGGCGCCAGCTCCACCGGAGCGAAGATGATCGCGGTCCCGAGCCTCGGATCGTGCCCCTCCGCTCGTCCATGGCGGCGCGTCACCGCCTCCAGCGGGGTCAGTGCCTCGTCGCACACTCCCAGCAGGCAGAGCCTCCCGCGCTCCGTGGCCAGATGTGTGATCATGCCGCTGAGCCGTGACAGCACGGTTTCACTCACCGTCTGGCCGTACTCCGGATCGCTCTGGTTCCGGACCAGAGTCGACAGAGATGATTCCTCCGATGCCTCGAGTGTCAGAGCGCCGGCGAAGCCCAGGCGGTCAGCCGGGATCTCATAGACCCGATCACCCCAGAGGGCGAACCACCGGTCGGCGGTGGATGCGATCGGCTGATCCCAGGCGATCACGGCGCTCTGGTCGTCGGGCGACACGGATCCTGTCACCCGGGCGCTCAGCGGATTGGGGATCACCGCATCGACGGCCAGGCTGCGCAGAGTCTGGTACCCCATGGGAAAATCGATCAGCCCCGCCTCGTCGCCACCCCTCAGGGTGAATCGCTCGTGGACACCGACCATGCCCCCGCTGCCCCACAGCGGAGCCAGGGCGGCTCCCGAATCGGGGAACCACAGACTGTGCCTGTCCGGCTGGCGCGAGAAGAGCGAGACGATCCCTGTCACCTCGGCCTCGGGAGCGCCGCTCTCGGCGCGGACGATCTGGATCTGCTGAGTCGACTGGGCTGACAGGCCCACAGCGATCGCTCGCCCCCCGATCAGAGCCGTGATCACGATGGCGATCGCCGGTGCCAGGATCCACCCCAGCGCGTGCCGACGCGTGATCGCCCCGAGCGTCAGGCAACCCGGAACGAGCACGAGCCACAGCACCAGCAGCCATCGGCCGATGGTCTCGGCCCGGGGGATGCGGGCGCGGCTGATCTCCGTGATGACGCCGCTGATCGCCTGCATCGAGGGATCCAGGGAGGCCGCGGGGAGATCAGGGGACGCCGGAGGTGTGATCAGCAGCGACAGCACCTCGCTCTGCGAGCCCGCCGCCCGCCACAGGGATTGGAGCTCCGCGGTGCACAGGAGGATGTGTCCTCGGCCGAGGGGGGTGTCGATCAGCAGTGGGTGCCCGCCATGGGAGGCCAGAGTGTGCGACTCCGGCGGGATGTCATCGGGCGACACCGGTGAGAGGATGAGTGGTTCCTCCAGCTTCAGTGAGAGCACTCCCACCGTGCTCCCCGCCGGGACCTGGATGGTCTCGGTCAACGCCACCGGGAGAAACTCGCTCAGCAGCGATTCCTCGAGCACCTGCCAGTGAGGGCCCGACCCCATCACCAGCGTGCCACCGCGCGCGATCCATGAGCGAAGCGCCTCCGCCTGGCGGGGCGCCAGAGCGGGCCAGCGCTCCCCGTCCCAGAGCACGGTGGACACCGGACCCAGCGCCGCCCAGTGGGTGGGAAAATGCTCGGGCGCGGTGTGAAGTGTCTGGCGCCCCAGGCCGGGCAGTGCCTGGATATCGACCGGCGTGCGCATTTGATCCCAGGCGGTCTGCCGGCGGCTCACCACGAGGATGACGCGGCGCTCGAGGTCGAGCCGGCCAAAGCCGACGATCATCGGAGAGATCAGAAGTCCCTCCTCATCCTCGAGCTCGATGCTCAGCTCCGTGTCGTCGCTGTGGCAGAAAAAGATCCCCTCGATCTCTCGACGCGAGTTGACCGGCAGAGTGAGCGGCTGCTCATAGACGATCTCCCCCCGTGGAGTCTGCGTCCCCCATGTGGTGTTGGATCGCACCGTGACGCGCACGGTGCCATCGAAGGGCCGCAGGGTGTTCGAGACCGTGATGCGACAGGGCGTGTGCGTGTTGGACACAGCCTGCACACGCCCCTCATCCAGGCCGACAGTGGCCTCCCAGGCGAGATCCTCCTCCAGGCTCTGCGCGCCCGCGAGTGCCGCCAGAGCAGAGAGAAGCGTGACGGCGGCCATTCTCAGCACGCCTGTTGGACTCCTCCATCGTCGCTGAAGTTCGCAGTCTCTCCGAGAGGAGAAGACACCGTCAGTGTCGGAGCGCTTCCGCCGGTGCAGGGGCGGGGTGCGACTCGACCACCGCGAGCGCCTCGGCCCAGTGACGGTGGATCTTCTCCGGAGCCAGGGGGGGACTCACCCCCCTGTGGTGCGCCGCGCGGCGCAGCCGCTTCATGGCGATCGCACACTCGGCCACGTGGTGGTAGACCTCGAAAAAGGGCAAGACCCGATCGATCTCCTCAGCGAGCTCGTCGCCGATGATGCGGCGGTGCCTCTCCCTGAAGAGTCGCCAGTCCTCCTCCCGGTCCTCAAAGACCTCATGGCGGAGCTGGGCGAGGTCCTTCGCCGCCGAGCCCCAGTGCACCGACTCCAGATCGATCAGCACGGCGCGACCGTCGGGGGTGATCATCACGTTGCCCGCATTCAGCTTGCCGTGCTTGAGCGAGTGCTCGCCGAGGCCCTCGAGAGCGGGCCCCCAGGCTCGGGCCCACTGCGAGATTGCCCGGCGCTCCGAGCGCGGCGGCCTGAGGGGAGCCGGGATGGCAAGACTTCGGAGGCGATTGGCGAAGCGCCCGATCGCGGCGGTCGAGTATCCATGGCGTTTGAGAAGACGCGGTTCGCCCCACTGAGGCGATCGCACCGCATGCAATCGGCCGAGCGTCTGCGCAAGGGCATCGATCACCGGGGGAGTCAGCTCTGTCCCCTCGAGCGTCCGGCCGGGAATGAACTCCTCGTGGATCAGCACGGCGCTCCGTCTCCCAAACCTGTCGAACAGTGCGATCACCCTCGGCGTGGGGATGCCGTGCTCCACCAGCAGGTCGGAGGCGATGCGCATCGCGTGGCACTCACGGTTCTGCGCCGCCCCCAGCCCCAGCCGGAGCACGAGGCGCTCCTCGCCGTCGGGGGCGACGAGAATCCGGACGAGCGACTTCCGCCCGCGAAGCGGGATCTCGAGTCGGCATGCGTCGAGATCCCACTGCCGCGGCTTGCAGATCTGATCGCGGATGTGGACCTTGAGGGCCGACTCCAGGAATCCAGCGTGAAGGGACTTGGTTCCCATGGCCTTGGCAGTCTAGGTCGCCGCCGTCTCACCCCGCAAGCCCCACGGTGGCGGTCGGCCGCGGAATCCCCATGCGGGGTGTCACCGTGGAGCGTCTCGCAGTTCAGCCTTGACGCTCCGGGGCGGGTCTGCGAGCACTGACGGTGGAGAGAGATGGGAGAGAGGCACAGCCGACAGCAGACAACAGGAGCGCTTGCCATGACCCATCGACTGACACTCGTCATCACCGCACTGATCCCCCTCCTGGCCCTGGGGTGCACCGGGAGCCGATCTTTCCCCCGCGCCGACTACGTGCATGGCCCCATTCCCCATCAGGCGAGGCGGACGACGGATTACAGCAGAGAGGCCTTCTGGGCCCCACTGAACCGGACCGCCTATGAGGCGCTGGAGCATCTCCCCCGCCGGATGAGCACCGACCAGGACCTGGTGGTGCGCGAGTTTGGCCCCCCTCAGTGGGGCCGCGAGTTCGAGTCGCTCGAGGGCGAGGATGTCCTCGAGTGGCTTCAGGTCGACCAAAACCGCCTCTTCCAGTTCGTCGAGGGGGAGCTCGTGTTCGAGGGTGATATCCGGGACCTCGAGCACACGCTTCTGAGCCACGGGGTGCCCGATGAGGTTCTCTATCATGTGGTCGATCCCGGGGTCGAGCGTGTCACGTTCATCTACAGCGACGTCAACCGCTCGAGCCGGGCCATGTACTTCGACTTCTCCAACGGCATGATGACCTTCGAGGAGCGACATCCCTGATGCGCTGGATGATCCCGGCGCTCGCCGCCGCACTGCTGACCGGCTGTCTCCTGCGCGGTCAGCCGAGCGCCGCGGAGCAGCATCGCTCCGCTGTGGACCTCTGCAGCGAGGCCATCGCCCTCGAGAGTGAGGGGCGGTGGCGCGAGGCGATCGTCCTGCTCGAGCAGTCGATCGCCCTCGCCCCTTCCCCGGCGGCTCACTGTCACCTGGGGCGGTGCCAGATGGAGCTGGGGGATCTCGCCAGCGCGGAGAATCATCTCCGCCGAGCCCTCGAGCTCAGTCCCTCCTACGCGCTGGCCGAGAATTCTCTGGCTCAGATCGAGGCGATGCGGCAGGGGCCGCAGCCGCGCATGCCCGCTCCACCCGAACCGGAACCGGTGGCCGAGGTTCCCGCCCCTGCGCCGCAGCCACCACAGCCGGTGATTCCCCCACCGACAGAGGAACCCCCCGCGGCGGTGGAGCCCCCCCCTGCAGCGGTGGAGCCTCCGCCAGCGGTGGAGTCCCCTCCAGCCGTTGAGCCCCCTGTGATCGCCAGTGCCCCGGAGCCTGAGCCTGAACCTGAGCCCGAGCCTGTCGCAACTCCCGAGGTCGAGCCCGAGGTGCCTTCATCCCCGCCCCCCTCCTCCTCTGTTCCCCCGGATCTCGATGAGGTCCGAGCGCTCCTGTTCCCCGCCCTCCACGGAGATCCCACGGCCCCCACGGGGGGGCAGCGACTCCGCGAGACAAGTCTCGACACCCCAGAGTTTCACATGGCGCAGGCGGCGGAGTTCGAGCGCGCACAGGACTACGTCAGCGCGCTGCGTGAATATCGTGCCGCCCTTCAGCTGGACCCGATGCGGGTCGACCCCCTGCTGAGCATAGGGCGGCTTCACGCCCAGCTCGGTCACAGCGAGGAGGCGATGCGGGCCTACGAGCAGGCGATGGAGATCGCCCCCACCGATCCCGAGGTTCCCTTCCAGCTGGGCAATCACTTTTACCGCCAGGGAGAGGCCGAGAGGGCCGTGGTGTTCTATGAGCAGGCCCTGCGTTTCAATCCAGAGCACAGGAGCGCTCTCAACAACCTCGGGGCCGCCCTGCGCGAGCTGGGCCGCTTTGAGGGGGCGCTCGACGCCCTTCAGAGGGCCGTCGCGCTCGATCCCACCTATGCCCCGCCTCACCGAAACCTGGGCAACGTCTACGCCGATCTGGGGCGGGACCGTGAGGCCCTCGAGGCTTATCGCCAATATGTCAGGCTGAGCGGGTCGGACTCGGGTGAGGTCGCCTCCTGGATCCGGGATCTCGAGCAGCGCCTCGGCGCCCCCTGAGACCGCGCGGATCGCCTGATTTTCAGCTTGCCCAGAGGCCTCGTCGGCGCCTATGGTCCCGTCCCTGTGCGCTCTCCGAGAGGGCGCCTGGGGGCCTGAGCCCCCGACAAAACACACTGAAATGACACACGCAGTCGGCCACGGTGGGGGTGCCTCCCGCGCGGAGGTCCAGCGCCGAGAAGACGGCGGCTGCGGTGGAGGACAACCCCATGAATCCTGAAGACGCCCCGCAGGGCGGCGTGGCCCAATCGATCTCGATGAAACAGCTTCTCGAGAGCGGGGTCCACTTCGGCCATCAGAGCCGTCGCTGGAACCCGAAGATGAAGCCGTACATCTACACCGAGCGCAACGGGATCTACATCATCGATCTCAAGAAGACGCTCAAAATGCTGCGCGAGGCCTGCCAGTTCGTGCGCGACCAGGTGGCCGAGGGGCGAACGCTCCTGTTCGTCGGCACCAAGAAGCAGGCGAAGGACTCGATCCGCGAGGCCGCGCTCCGCTGCGGCATGTTTTATGTCAATAACCGCTGGCTCGGCGGAATGCTGACCAACTACCGCACCGTGCGCCAGCGCGTGCTGCATCTGCTCGAGCTCGACCGCCAGGTCGAGGACGGCACCATCGCCCAGTACTCGAAGAAGGAGCAGTCGCGCATCCTCAAGCGCCGGGCCTCCCTCGAGAAGAACTTGGCCGGTGTCAAGATGATGGATCGCCTGCCCGACATGATCTTCATCATCGATCCGCACCGCGAGGCCATCGCCGTGCGAGAGGCGGTCAAGTGCCGCATCCCGATCGTCGCCATCGTCGACACCAACTGCGATCCCGATCCGATCGACTGGGTGGTCCCGGGCAACGACGACGCCATCCGCGCCATCCGCCTGGTCAGCGAGAAAATGGCCGAGGCCGCCCTCGAGGGACAGATGATCCGGCAGGAGAGCATCGGCTACGGAGGACAGATGCTGGAGCAGCACGCCCCGGTGCCCCAGGCCCAGGAGGAGACCGAGCAGGCCCCCGAGCCGACCAGCGACGAGGGCGTCGTGGGCGACCTCGCAGCCCGGCTGGCCCGCTATCAGGCCGAGGTCAGCGGCACTCCGCTCCCTGAGCAGAGCGAGGCCGCTCCGGAGGCACCCCCTGAGACGGCACCCCCCTCACCCCCTGTGCCGGATCCGCAGGAGAGCCTCCAGGCTCCCCCTGTGCCTCAGGCCGACCCGAAAGTCTGACCGCCGCTTCACCCCCCAACCCGGCGCGGCCCAGGCGGTGACCCCCGCGCCCGAAGAACTCTGACAGGAGAGAGACATCGTGAGCATCTCGGCATCTCAGGTGAAAGACCTCCGCGACCGGACCGGAGCGGGGATGATGGACTGCAAAAAGGCTCTCGCCGAGGCCAACGGCGACATCGAGGCGGCGGTGGATCTGCTTCGCAAGAAGGGTCTGGCCACCGCCGAGAAGCGCAAGGGGCGCAGCACCAACCACGGTCTCGTCCGCTCGCACGTCATCGGCAAGGTGGCGGGACTCGTCGAGGTCAACAGCGAGACCGACTTCGTGGCCCGCAACGAGGAGTTCGAGGCCTTCGCCTCCGCGGTCGCCCGCCTCGCAGCGGAGAGGCAGCCCGCATCGGTCGAGGCGCTGCGCAATCTGGAGCTCAGCGGCGGCAAGACCGTGCAGGAGACGCTGACCGAGGAGCTGATCGCCAAGATCGGCGAGAACATGCTTGTCTCGCGCTGCGCCATCGTCACGCTCGACGGCCCCGGCCTCATCGAGGACTACATCCACGCGGGCGGCACCGTCGGCGTCCTCGTCGCACTCGGCGCCCCATCGGACGCGGTCGCCGCCAAGCCCGAGTTCCTCGAGGTCGCACACGACCTCGCACTCCACATCGCCTTCGCCGATCCCGTGAGCATCGAGCGCGACGGCGTCCCCGCCGCCGTCCTCGAGCGCGAGAAACGCATCTCGCGCGAGCGTGCACTGGAGCAGGGCAAGCCCGAGAGCATCGTCGACAAGATCGTCGAGGGCCAGCTCGGCAAGTTCTACAAGGACGTCGTCCTGATGGATCAGGGCTTCGTCAAGGACGACAAGAGGTCGGTCCGCGACTGGCTCGCCGCGCAGGGCAAGGCCATCGGAGGCGACCTCGTGGTCAGGGGCTTCGCCCGCTTCAAGCTCGGCGAGGCCGGCGCCGACGAGCCCGAGGAGGGCTGAGCCCGCCCCCATGGAAGCCTGAGAGAGCCCCGCGGATTCCGCGGGGCTCTTTCTCTTCAACGCATCGCGGATTCACCATGACCCAATCCCCCATGGATCACCCCGCCGCCTCGCCCCGGGCCACCGCGTTCGCCATCGGCGCCATCGCGCTGTGGTGCTGGAGCGGCGCCTGCATGGCTGTCGGCTCCCGCATGATGGGGTCGATGCCGTTTCTCTCGATCTCGTGCGTCGTGGGGGTGATCACAGGTGTCGTCGCCCAGGCGATCCAGGGACGGCCGGTGCGCGATCTGTTCACCCTGCCCCTGCGTGTCGCCGTCGCCGCGCTCTTCGGCGTCGCGCTCATGACCATCCTTCTCATCTTCGCCATCGAGATCGCCCCGGACGGCGATCTCGCCCAGGTGATGCTCATCAACTATCTGTGGCCGATCTGGATCGTGCTGCTGGGGATCTGGCTGCTCGACGCCAAGCCCCGCATCGGGATGGTGATCGTCGCCGCCGTCCTCGGATTCGCGGGCGTCGCCATCGCCCGGGGGATCGGCTCGCTCACCCAGTGGCCCGAGTCGCTCCTTCCCCACGCGCTCGCGCTCGTCGTCTCGCTGCTCTGGGCGTTTTACACCGTGCTGCTGCGGCGCTGGAGGGTCCCGGAGGAGAAGGGGGGCTCCACGCTCGCGTGGGTCGCCTGCGCGGTGATGGCCGGGGTCATCGCGGTGTTCAATGGCCAGTGGAGCGCCATGCCGTCGCTGGATCTCAGGGCGGTGTTCTGGATCCTGTTCATCGGCATCGGCCCGATCGGGCTCGCCTATCACTGGTGGGAGCTCGGCATCAAGGGCGGCAACGTCCATCTCATCGCCGTGCTGTCGTACTTCACGCCGGTCGGCTCCGCGCTGCTGATCGGCCTGCTCTTCCGCGAGGCGCTCAACCCCGCGCTCGTGCCCGGCGCGCTTCTCATCACCGCCGGGGCGTGGCTCGGCAGGCGCGCCGCGAAGGAGTGATGGGAGGGGAAGATTTCGCGCGGAGGCGCGGAGAGCGCAGAGATCTGAATTTCCCCATGGTGCCGGAATTCCCATTCCGGCACCCATTCAAACGGATGCCGGCGGGGGCGCCGGCGATCCATCAATCATCATGGTGATAAAACCAATATCTCTGCGTCCTCTGCGCCTCTGCGCGGGATCACATCCCCCGCAGCAGCCGGGCCACCGCCTCCCTGGGCCGGTCTCCCATCTCGAGCTCGGGGCCGGTGCACGCCGGGCAGCCTGATTTGCACTCGCAGGTCTCGGCCAGGTGGCGGGCCTCGGAGAGCAGACTCTCGTCGATGGAGAAGCAGCGCCTCGCGATCCCGATGCCCCCGGGGATCTGGTCCCACAGGTAGAGCGCCGGGCCGCCGTCGAACGGGCTCGCGACCATGGGCATCACGCCGAAGTCGCTGGGATCGCACATCGCCCGCACGGGGACGATGGTGCGCAGGAGATGCGCGAGCGCATTGAGCGCGGTGCCGAGATCGAGCCCCTCGCGCTCGAGCTCCGCGCGGACACCCGAGGGCCACACCCACCAGACCGCCTCGGTCTGCTTCTCGAGCGGTGGGAGCGTGATCGGCCCGAAGCCGACGTTCTCGTGCGTCTCGAACTTCACCTTCTTGTACTTCGGGACGACGGTCACGACCTCGACGGTGCCGAACCTCCGCTGGGGCCCGGTCTGTGAATCCTCTCGCCAGGCCTGCTCCTCGTCGAGGTGAAGCACCCTGACATCGGTTTTGGCGACGGCGTCGGTGTAGTGGTCGGTCTCGATCGGCCGCGCGTGCGCCGTGCGATCCTCCCAGTCGAGCCTCTCGATGTGATAGGTCTCGCCCTGGTGCATGTAGATCGCGTGCTCGTGGATCAGCTCCGGCGCCGAGTCGTAGTCCACCTGGGCCAGCAGCTCGCTGTTCGCCGCGAGGTTCACCACCGTGAAGTTGTCGGGGTTCGCCGTGCGCAGCGAGACGTCCTCGGCGGGATAGGCGTCGCTCGACCAATGCCACCGCCCGCCCGTGTGGCGCAGCGTTCCCTCGTCCTGGAGGTGCTCGAGCAGCTCGCGCGGGTGCGTCGAGCCGAACATCTCGCCGTCGGCGATGGGCAGCTCGAACGCCGCGCACTGCAGGTGGCTGAGCAGGATCAGCAGATTGTCGGGGTTGACGATCCCCGCCTCGGGCGCCGCGCGGAGGAAGAACTCGGGGTGCTGGATGATGTACTGATCGAGCGGGCTGCTCGAGGCGACGAGGATGACGGCCGAGCTCTCCGACGTCCGCCCCGCGCGCCCCCCCTGCTGCCAGGTGGAGGCGATCGTGCCCGGGTAGCCCGCCATCAGCGCCACGCGGAGCTGCCCGATGTCGATGCCGAGCTCCAGGGCGTTGGTCGACACAACGCACAGCGTCTCGCCCTCGCGGATCGAGCGCTCGATGCGGCGGCGCTCATTGGGCAGGTAGCCGCCGCGGTAGCCCTCGACCAGCGCGGGATTGCGCCGAAGGCGGGTCATCGCGCGCCGCAGGTAGGTCGTGAGGATCTCGACGCGGATGCGTGAGCGGGCGAAGACGATCGTCTGCAGCCCGCGCGCGAGGAAGCGCGAGGCCAGGCGCCGCGTCTCGTTGATCACCGAGCGCCGCATCCCGATCGCCTCGTTGATCACCGGCGGGTTGTAGAAGATCAGCGTCTTCTCGCCCCGGGGGGCGCCGTCGTCGTCCACGTGCTCCGGCCGGTGCCCAGTGATTCTCTCCGTCAGCTCCACCGGGTTCTCGATCGTCGCCGAGGAGCAGAGGAAGACGGGGTCCGACCCGTGGAATCGGCAGATGCGCCGCAGCCGCCGCACCACGTTGGCCACGTGCGAGCCGAAGACGCCTCGCAGCGAGTGCACCTCGTCGATGACCACGTATCGCAGGTTCTCGAAGAGCTGAATCCACAGCGTGTGGTGGGGGAGGATGCCCGTGTGCAGCATGTCGGGGTTGGTCAGAACGATGTGACCCGCCGACCGGATCGTGCGCCGCACGTGCGGGGGTGTGTCGCCGTCGTACGTGTGGATCTTCAGCCCCACGCCGAGGTCCTCAGCCAGCGAGGTCAGGCCGTGCCTCTGATCCTGGCTCAGCGCCTTCGTCGGGAAGAGCATCAGAGCCCGCGCCCGCGGATTGGCCATCAGGGTGGAGAGAATCGGGACGGTGTAGCACAGCGTTTTGCCCGACGCCGTCGAGGTCGTCGTGACCACGTGCCGCCCGGCCAGCGCGTGCTCGATCGCCGCCGCTTGGTGGGTGTACGGTCGTTCGATCCCCCGCCGCCGGAGGACCTCGATCAGATCGGGGGGAATGCCCTCGGGCCAGTCGGCGAACCGCGCGGGCCGTGCGGGGATCGTCTCGCGATGTGTGATGTTCTCGCGGAGTCCCTCGGCCCTCTCGAAGATCTCCAGCACACGCTCGAGCGCGTCGGAGGTGGGGGCGTGGCGGGTGGGGGGCCGGGGCGACGGGCTCACTGGCGCTCGCGCTCCTCAGCCTGGGCGACGAGGCGGCGGGCGAGCTCCATCTCAGCGGCGGCCAGATCGAGGTCGGGAGCATCGAGAGCGCCGCGGGCCTCGAACAGATGCGCCAGCGCCTGGCGGAGGAACTCGGGATGGGGCGCCTGGCCAAGCCAGATCTTGAGGCGTGGCCGGTCCTCCGACTCCGTCTGCACCGTCACCGTCACCGCACTGACCTGCACGATCTCGGGCAGGTAAAGGAACGACCGCCCCGGCATCGCCGGATCGAGCAGAAGCGAGGGGCGCCGCGTGATCGTCCGGCCGCTGGCCGTCTCGATGTCGACCGCGGAGACCATCACCGGGTCGCGCGTGCAGTCCAGGGCCAGCGCCTGAACATTGGGGAGCGG
>JAFGKF010000158.1 GCA_016928695.1 Candidatus Sumerlaeota bacterium
GAGTCGCGACTTGCCCTGGAGAACGCCCGGCTGATCACGGACAATCTGGAGGGCGAAGACATTGGGGGTGACATAGACAGGCTCTGTGCCCCCCAGGGGCGTGTCCTCCCCGTAGATCCCGATCGCCAGATCTCTCTCCTCATCGAAGAGCATGATCTCGAAGGCATCGTGACCGAACAGACGGTGTGACTCCTCAGCGACGATCTTCCCCACCTCGTGGAGACCGAGGGGGGCGGTCAGCCGCTTTGCGAGCGTCCCCAGCGTCTCTCTCTCGAACTCAGCCCGCCTGCGCTCGGTGATGTCGACGAGAATGCCCAGGGAGTGGGTGACCGCGCCGGTTCTCTCGTCGCGCAGTGGCACTGCAGAGTCGCTGAGCCACTTGTCCTCACCCTGGGGTGTCCGGATGTGGACGTCCGTCTGATAGCGCTCCACTTTCCCCTCACGAAAGGCCTTGGCGTACTCCCGGATGCCGCAGGTCGCCTCGGGATCGGTGACCTCGGTGCGCTGGATCAGAGAGAGAAACCGCCCGCGTGTCATCTCCTCAGCGGGGACGCCGAAGATCACCTTCGCCCCCAATCCCATGTGAGAGTAGGTGCCATCGGCGAAGCAGAGGAGATAGGGAACACCGCGGGCCGCCTCGATGGTCCGCTGATAAATGGACTCGGTCTCGCGGAGCGCCGCGAGCTCTGCCCGGAGCGACTCGATCTCCTGGCGCAATCCCTCGGCCGATTTCCCACGATCAGCCATGCTGCCCTCCTGTGTCCCGTTGGTCTGACAACCTGACAGACCAATGGCCCTTCCCTCCGCCGGGCTCTCTGTTGAGTGACCGACCTCAACGTATGGGGAACCACCGCCCAGCGTTTCCCCAACAGACAAGTCTATTGCCCTGAGTCCTCACTGACAACTCGGAGAGCGTGCGGTTTTTCGAGTTTACGAGTCGTTCTCTTCTGTGCAGGCGATTGCTTCCGAGCTGAGTCCCGATAGAAGGGAGAGGCGGGAGGTCTCAGCGATAGATCTCCCAGCGCACCGTGGGAGTGGTGAACGCATAGAATCCCACCAACGCCAGCTCATCGGTCGGCGGCAGGGGCATGACTGCGATGCCCAGCCCTTCCTCGAAAGCGAGCTGGGCGGGAAGCGTATCCATCGAGACGCTGTCCATGGTGCTGAGCGAGGGCAGATGGACAACCTGAAAGGTGCCCTCATGGAGCTCAGGCATGGAGTGGTACTCCAGAATGGAGCAGACCAGGAGATACTCGCCTCCGGACTCCGCGTGCAAGCCGGTCACACGGCCATTGGTCGCCGGGAAAAGCGATGTCACCTGTCTCTGGATCACGTCGATGATCTCCACGTCGAGGTTCGTCCCCACATACAGAGTCGAGCCATCGGGGGAGATCTCCAGAGTCGATGCGAAGCGTTCGGTGAGCTCGACCGTGTCTGTGACACCGGGGCTCGAGCCAAGGGCGATGATGGAGACCGCATCCGGGTCGAGGGCCCCGGCCTGCTCGTGGACCACGTAGAGCTCCGGTGAGATCGGCGAGAAGGCCAGGGTGTAGGGCTTGCCGGGGAGGGGAATCTGGGCCGTCTCAGTCCACGTGGCGACATCGATGAGGGAGATGTCCTCGTCGAGATCGTTCGAGACGGCGATGAGGCTCTCGTCAGGGCTCACCGTGAGTCTCTCCGGCCGGGGATGAAGCTGGGGGGGGAGCCAGGAGTCGATCTGACCGATCGTCAACTCGGAGCTGATGGGGGTGAGCGTCGTGAGATCAAAGCAGTGAAGCCCCTGATTGAGTGTCGCGACATAGGCCCGAGTGCCGCCGGGTGAGATCTCCACCTCCACCGGATTGAGCCCCACGGGGACATCCGTGGCCGTCAGGCTCTCCAGATCGATCACCGTCGCGGCCGAGGCATCTCGACCGACAGTCACCGCCAGGGTGCCGTCCGGCGTGAGGGCGAGGTCAAAGGGCCAGGCCGACACGGGCACCGTGCCGATCAGATCCTGAGTCATGGGATCATACACCGAGACATTGTCGGTGGTGGCGTTCGCGACGACGACCCGTGGTCCATTCCGGGTGATCGCGGCAAGCCACGGGGTGTCGTCCTCAGGGAGTGGGCCGGGGGAGACGGGCGCCACCGGGGCCAGGGTGTTCGCCGCCGTGTCGATAACAGCCACCTCCTCCCAGTTCACCGCCTCGAACAGAGCCGCACGCGTGTCCACGGGTGAGACAGCCACAAACTGAACCTCGAGACCTGTGTATTGATCCAGCGTGGTCTCACCGACGATGTCCACCAGAGCGGCCCCGCCATGCTTGTTCGCCGTGATGACGTGGGCGCCATCGGCTGTGAGCTCGATGTCATAGGGGTTGGAGAGATTTCCAAGCACAGCTGATGCCGCGCCCGTGGACAGATCCACCACACGCACTCCCCCGATGTGATTCACCACCGCGAGGGTGGCGGCGGGGTTCAGAGCGACGGTCTGCAGCTCGGAGCCATTGGTCTCGACATCAAACGCGGCGGTGATCGCCTGACTGGCGACGTCGAGCACGGTCACCCCCGAGATGCGGTGGGCGACGACCGCGGTGGCGCCGTCCTCACTGATTGCCACCGCCGAGGGCTCCGGCGAGCAGGGCACGGCCGTCATGGTCCCTGTGGCGATGTTGAAGAACCGGATCTCGGAGCCGTCGGGATTCGGCTGAATCACCGTCTGGCTGTCGGGGGTGATCGCGAAATCCCGGTATGTGAGAAACCATTTCCCCGAGATGCCGCTGACGGCACCGGAGCTGCGGAATGGAGCCCCCGTGAGGCGACGCACCTCGCTCTTCGAGGCGATGTCGATCACAGAGAGAGAGCCGTCGAAGGTGTTGCCCACCACGGCTGCGCTGCCATCGGGCGTGATCTGGACCAATCCAGGGAGGTGGCCGACCCCGACGGCTGCGATCTCCACACCGGCACTCAGGTCCACGATCGATGCGTTGTCATCGATGATATTGGCGGTCACCGCCAGCTGCCCGTCGTCGGAGATGTCGAGAGCCACGGGTCCCCCCGAGAGGGGAATCGCCTCGACGAAGGAGCCGTCCGTGGGATCGAGCAGCGTGAGATTCTGGCTGACCCAGCAGGCCACGACGATGCGCGAGCCGTCGGGGGTGAACTGCGCATCGCTGGGCAGGTCGCCCTCCGGCGAGACACCGACGCTGACAACCTCGAGAGTCAGCTCATCGAAGGGTGCCAGGGCTAGGGCCATGGGGCAGAGGAGCCCCACTGTGATCGAGACCAAAAACGCTCTGCCGAAGCCTTCCCTGAGCGATCTCCGCGCGTGAAGTTCAGACATGCTCACACCTCCGCTGTCGACTCATGTTGTCCATGATCGCACCCTTGGCAAAGGAGAGATGCCCTGAAATGTCAAGAGCGGATCAGCCGAACCGCCGCCTCAGATACGCCCCTGTGTGGCTGATCGCGCAGTGGGCGATTGCCGAGGGTGGACCCTCGGCGATGAGGCGGCCTCCCATGTCGCCCCCCTCGGGGCCGAGGTCGATCACCCAGTCGGCGCTGGCGATGACCTCGAGGCTGTGCTCGATGACGACGACGGTGTGCCCCGCCTCGACGAGGCGGCTGAGCGTGGTGAGCAGCACGTCGATGTCGGCGAGGTGGAGCCCGGTGGTCGGCTCGTCGAAGACGAAGAGGTGGCGCTTTCTCTCGCGCGAGGGCACCAGGTGCGCCGCGAGCTTGAGGCGCTGCGCCTCGCCCCCCGAGAGGGTGGCGGTCGGCTGACCGAGCCGCAGGTAGCCGAGGCCGACGTCGACGAGCGGCTGGAGGGCCTGCACGATGCGCGGCTGGGCGGCGAAGAAGGCGCGGGCCTCCTCGACGGTCATCTGGAGGATCTCGTGGATCGTCCGCCCGCGGTGCGTGATCTCGAGCACCTGGGATTTGAAGCGCTTGCCGCCGCACTCCTCGCAGGTGACCTGGACGTCGGCGAGGAAGTGCATGTCGATCGTCTGGACGCCGAGCCCCTCGCACGTCTCGCACCGCCCCTTGTCGGAGTTGAAGGAGAAGTGTCCGGCCTCGATCCCGCGGGCGCGGGCGATGGGGCCCGAGGCCATCAGGCGGCGGATAGCATCGTACGCCTTCGTGTAGGTGACGGGATTCGAGCGCGCCGAGCGCTGCAGAGGCGACTGGTCGACGAGGATGACATCACCGATCACTGAGGCGCCCGTGATGCGCCGGCAGGGCGTGACGTCGAAGGCGGGATTCTCGCCGCGCTGGCGCATCAGGTGCCCGACGAGCGTCTGGACGATGAGCGTGGACTTCCCCGAGCCCGAGACGCCGGTGACGCAGACGAGGCGCTTGAGGGGGATGCGGGCCGTGACGTCGCGGAGGTTGTGGCCGCTGGCGCCTTGGATCGTGAGCCACTGCTTCGGCTCGGGGCGGTCCGCAGGCTGGAAGCGGAGCCGGGCCTCGTGGCGGAGCCAGAGGGCGGTTTGCCCTCTCTCTTCCCCCTCACCTCCTCTGGCTCCCACTCCCTTTGCCCCCTCACCCCCTGTGTCCCCCTCTCCCCTTCTATCCCCCTCACCCCTTCTATCCCCCTCTCCCGCGAGGGGAGAGGGGGATGTGAGGAGTTTCTGGACTGGGCCCTGGTAGAGGATCCGGCCGCCGCGCTCGCCAGCGCCGGGGCCGAGGTCGATGACGTGGTCGGCGCCCATGATCACCTCGGGGTCGTGCTCGATGACGGCGACGGTGTTTCCGTTGGAGCGCAGGGCGTGGAGGATTCGCAGGAGCCGGTGGGTGTCGCGCGGGTGGAGTCCGACGGTCGGCTCGTCGAGGACATAGAGGGTCGCGGTCAGATTGGATCCGAGCGCCGCGGCGAGGTTGATGCGCTGCGCCTCGCCCCCGGAGAGAGTGCGCGTCTGGCGGGTGAGGGTGAGGTAGCCGAGGCCGACCTCGTCGAGATACCTCAGCCGCCCGTTGATCTCGCGCAGCAGCGGCTCGGCGGTCTCGGCGGCCTGCGGGGGGAGGGTGAGCCGCCCGAACCACCGCCTGAGGTCCTCGATGCTCATCTGGCAGAGCGCGTGGATCGTCTCGCCGCCGACGCGGACCCACATCGCCTCGGGTCTGAGGCGCGATCCCCTGCAGACGGTGCAGTCCTCGAATCCGCGGTAGCGCGCGAGCATGATGCGGTAATGCATCTTGTAGCGCTTGCGCTCGAGCCAGCGGAAGAAGCCGCGGATGCCGGGCCAGGGGCGCTCGCCCTCGATGAGAACGCGGCGCTCGTCGGCGGTGAAGTCCCGGATCGGCTTGTCCCAGGGGAGATCGGTGCGGTCGCGGAGGCGGCGATACATCTTGCGGAAGGAGGGGGCGTTCCATGGCGCGATGGGGTGCTCCGCGAGCGTCAGCGCCGGATTGGGGATCACGCGGTCGAGGTCGACGTCGATCACACGCCCGAAGCCGTTGCACTCAGGGCAGGCGCCCAGCGGGCTGTTGAAGCTCAGCAGATGGGGCTCGGGCGGCCGGAAGGTGCGGCCGCACTGCGCGCAGGAGAATCCCTCGGAGAAGACGTGCCGCTCGCCCTCGGGGGTCCACGCCTCCGCGCGGCCATGGCCGAGCTGGAGCGCCTGCTCCAGCGTCCCCGCGAGGCGTGTGGCGGTCTCCTCGCCGCGGACGGCGATCCGGTCGACGATCACACGCCAGGGTTCGAGGGTGCGCAGTTCCTTCGCGTCGAGATCGCCGAGGTCGCGGGCCTCGCCCTCCACGAGCAGCCGGTGGAATCCCGCCGCGGTGAGCTCGCGGGCGATGCTCTTGACCCGGCGGCGGTCCTCGATCACCAGCGGGGCGACGATCGTCAGGCGTGTGCCGTCGGGAAGAGCGCCGAGGCGATCGCGGGCGCTCTCGGCCGAGTCGCGGCGCACGGTGACGCCGCAGTCGGGGCAGATCGTCTCGCCGATCTTGGCGAAGAGCAGCCGCAGCGAGTCGTTGATCTCCGTCGCGGTGCCGACGGTCGAGCGGGCGTTTTTGACCGAGTTGCGCTGCTCGAGGGCGATGGCGGGCGGGATGTGGCTGATGAAGTCGACGTCGGGGCGCTCGAGCCGCTCGAGGAACTGGCGCGCGTAGGTCGACATCGACTCGACGAAGCGGCGCTGCCCCTCGGCGAAGAGGGTGTCGAACGCCAGGCTCGACTTGCCCGAGCCCGAGACGCCGGTGATGACCGTCAGACGGCCATGGGGGATCTCGCACGAGACACCGCGCAGGTTGTTCGTCCGCGCACCCTGGATGACGATGGCATGCTCCATGATCGGCGGCGCACTGAAGCACAGTCCGCCGGGCGCGTCAAAAGGATCGGTGGGAGCGGCCCTCAGGTCCCCGTGATCAGGCCCTTGATGGCGTTCCAGGTGCGGCTCCAGGAGATCCGCTTTTTCCCGATCCGACGGAGGGGATGATACCCGACCTGGAGGAAACGCCAGAGGACCGGGATGGGGATGTAGCGCTTCATGGGATAGCCCGCGGAGCGGAGCCTCTCGAGCGAGATGCCGTAGGGGACGACCATCTCCTCGTTGAGGTCGATGACCATCTGGGGATCAACCCGGGCGAGCTCGGAGACGAGCATGACGCGCTCGTGGATCCCCATGAAGCGGGGATCGAGGCTCATGGCGGCGACGCTGAGCCCGAGGCCGTGCTTTTTCAGATGGCGCAGCGCCTCGAAGGGCAGCGGGAACGACTCCGGCGTGGCGCCCGTCTTGCGTGACCAGCCCTCGGGGGTTCCCCCCTTGAGAGCGACACGGACCCAGACCTTCTTGAAGGGCTTGAGATCGCGGACATAGCTCTCGTCGGAGAGAAGAACCCCGTTGGTCTCGACGAAGAAGCGCGTGAGATACTCGTCTCGCTCGACGAGCTCGAGCAGCTGGAGCAGGTGCTCTCGCCCGATGGTGGGCTCGCCGTCGGAGAGGCGTGCAAAGGTCGTGCGGCGGCGGCGGGCGACCTCGAGGATGCCCTCGAGAACCTCCTCGGGCGAGCAGAGCCTCGCCTCTCTCAGTGCCGAGTCACGCGCGCTCGAGGCCCAGCAGAACACGCATCGCAGGCAGCAGCCATAGACGTAGCCCGTGGCGACGCCCTTGAAGTAGTCGTAGGTGTGGCCGAAGCGGCTGTACTTGCGGCGGTTGCCGTCGCAGACGACCCGCTCGGTGACGCGGGCGAGCTCGACGGGATCAAAGGCGCTCGAGCCCGGCGCCTCCAGAAAATGGCAGACCTCGGGATGAGGACCCCGGGCACAGGGGGGCTCAGGGGCCTGGGCGGCTTCACTCACGGGGACATCCCCTCCGATCAGTCCATCGGATCAGTCATCGTCCATTCCCTGTTGTCTCTGAAGCGTCTCCCACAGGTGAGCCGGTGTCAACGGGTCTGGGGTGAACAGGAGCGCTCTCTAATCAGGCACTGGAGAGCCATGTGAGCCCGCCCGATCACGCGGTGACATCACATCCGCTGTTGATTCTCCCTTTCAAACGGTGCATCAGACACCGCGGTGGGAAGCATTGGAAAAACGAAGGGAATGACCGCCATGCACATCAAGCGGCTCAGCGTCCAGGATTCAGCCAGGGGAGCCTGCCTGATCGCCCTCGCTCTTCTGCTGGGATGTCAGATGGCTCCCGACCCCGCTCCCCTCGCACGGGTGTCCGGGGGTGACACCCGGCGCGACTCGAGGGTCGTCGATCTGCCGGCCGGCGAGCGCGTGACACTGGCTGAGCTCGCAGGACCCGGTGTGATTCACCACATGTGGTTCACGGCGATGAGCGACAGCCCGCGCGTTTACGCCGGACTCGTCCTCCGCATCTGGTGGGACGGCGAGCCGGTTCCCAGCGTGGAGGTGCCGATGGGTGACCTGTTCGGCGTGGGATTCGGCGAGGAGCGCGATGTGCGATCAGCCGCCATCGAGATGACCCCCCCGGGGGGACTGCCGAACCACGCGGCGCTCAACTGGTGGCTGCCGATGCCGTTCGAGTCGGCACGCCTGGAGATCGAGAATCAGAACGACGCGCCCATCAATCTGCTGTTCTGGCACATCGACTGGGAGCGGGTGGAGCAGCTCGATCCCGAGCACGGCCGACTTCACGCCCAGTGGCGACGCTCCAATCCCGTCGAGCGAGGTCGGCACCACACCGCCCTGATCGCCGAGGGCAGGGGACGATACATCGGGACGGTTTACAGCATACACCTCTTGGAGCCGGGGTCCTGGGTCGAGGGGGGAGACGACTTCTACATCGATCTCCCCGAGGACGAGTGGGCCGCTCTGGAGGCATGGGATCGGACGCTGGTGATCGATTCCGCGCGCCGTGTGCCCGCTGAGGCGCGGAGCATCGCCAATCAGCCGATGGGACCGGTGTGGCCGACCCTCGAGGGCACCGGCTGTGAGGACTTTTTCTGCGGGGCCTGGGGCTTCCACGATCCCGAGCGCAGCGCGCTGCTCCACGGCGTCTCTCTCGGCCCCACCGAGGATGGACGCCTCACGGCCTATCGCTTCCACCTGCCCGACCCCATCCGATTCCACGAGCGCATCCGCGTGATCTTCCGCAATCACGGCTGGGACGTGCAGGCACGGGCCGACGACATCACGACGGTCGCGTACTGGTACCAGATCGAGCCCCACACGCCGTTCCCGGAGCTGCCGCCTGTGGAGGAGCGGCTGCCGCCTCCCCCACCGGACACCGCCGGCGAGTGAGCCGTCAGCGAATCCCGTGGGCTCGGCGAGGACGGCGTCGGTTCCAAACACCTCGGGTCTGGGGTGGACAGCGCGCCCCGATTCGAGGCAAGGGGTGTGTATGAGAAACCGAAACCTCTTCCTGATCGCCCTGATGGCGCCGCTGGCCCTTGCCGCCTGCGTCATCCAGGACCCCGCCCCCCTCGCGCGGATCGTCTCGCACTCCACGCAGCGGATGTCCTGCATCCGCAGCATTCCCCCCGGTGAAGCCCTGACGCTTCACACACTGCGCCGGGAGGAGATCCTGCGCGGCCCCGGCGTGATCCACCACATGTGGTTCACCGTGCGCAGCGCGGACCCGCGGGCGCTGGGGAAGCTGGTGCTGCGCATCTGGTGGGATGGGGAGGAGACGCCGAGTGTCGAGGTGCCGATGGGCGACCTCTTCGGGGTGGGATTCGGCGAGGAGCGCCTGGTCCGCTCGGCGGCCGTCGAGATGATCCCGGCGGATTCTCCGCCCCCCGCCCACGCGGCGATGAACTGGTATCTGCCCATGCCGTTCCGCACGGCGCGGATCGAGGTGGAGAATCAGAGCGACATTCCCCTGGACCAGCTCTTCTACATCATCGACTGGGAGCGGGTCCCCGCGCTCAGCCTCAACTACGGGCGGCTCCACGCCCAGTGGCGGCGCTCGAACCCCGTCGAGCGTGGACGGCCCCACACCGCTCTCGTGGCCGAGGGGCGGGGGCACTGCATCGGCCTGATCTACAGCCAGCGGCGCCTCGAGCCGGGCTCGTGGGTCGAGGGGGGCGAGGACTTCTACATCGACGTCGACGACATCGCCTGGAACGCGCTGGAGACGTGGGATCGCGATTCCCTTCCGCCCAATCGCCGCATGCCGCCCGAGTGGGTGACGATCGCCAATCAGCCCTTCGGTCTCGTCTGGCCCACGCTGATGGGCATCGGGGGCGAGGATTACTTCGGGCAGTCGTGGGGCTACCGACCGCCGAAGTTCAGCGCGCCGCTGCACGGCGTCTCGCTCGGCCCCGAGGACGAGGGCCGGATGACCGCCTACCGCTTCCACCTGCCCGATCCCATCCGCTTCCGCGAGCGCATCCGCGTGATGTTCCGCAACTGGGGGTGGGACGTTCAGGCCCGCGCCGACGACATCTCGACCGTCGCCCTCTGGTACCAGCACGAGCCGCACGCGCCATTCCCGGAGCTGCCGCCGGTGGAGGAGCGGCTGCCGCCGGACACCGCCGGCGAGTCAGCCGTCAGCGCATCTCGAACCCCGTGAGCTCGGCGGGGACGGTGTCGGTCCCATACACCTCGAACTCGGGGATGCGGGCGTAGTTGTCGATCCCCGCATCGGTGATCAGGAGACGCACGCATCGCGCATCGACCGGTGCGGCGAAGTTGCAGACGACGCGGCTGGGGGCGTGCGTGTCGCTGTGGGAGAACCGGGTCGTCCAGGGGCCGGTCAGCGTGGGGCCCGTCTGGACCTCGAAGGCGACGGTGTTGTAGATCACCCGCTCATGGGCCGCCCCCGCGGAGCGGACGATGGCACCGTTGATCGTGTGGAGCCCCCCGAGGTCGAGGGCCATCCAGCTCGTGGGGGAGGAGCCGTTGCTCGTCCACTTGCTCGCCTCGCTGATGATCCCATCGATCGCCTTGTCCGGCCCATACGAGCCGCTGAAGTCCCCGCTCGAGGACCATCCGACCGCATCGGCAGCGACGTTGTCACCCGCGGGGAGCACGATCTCGGGGACGGTCACAGGGCTCGCCGCGATCAGATTGGCTCTCGCCAGATAGGTCGCGTTCATCCCGTCCCAGTCGAACGCGAAGAAGTTGGGATCCATTCCGAAGATCCCGTCGCCGTCGCCGATGTCGTAGGTCTGCGTCTGGAATCCCCACTGCATCACGCCGCGCGCCTCCCAGGTGTCCATCCAGGAGGCGAGCTCGGTGGCCAGCGTCGCGGGTCGATTGCTGAAAATGCTCGAGTCGAGGCCCGTCTCCTCCACGATGATCGGCTTGTCGACGGCATAGGCGACGGCGAAGGTGTCGGTGACGTCCCCGCTGAAGTCGTCGTTGTAGATGTGGACGGTGACGAAGTCGATGTTCGGGTCGTCGAACATCGCGAGGGTCTGCCCGCCGTCGCGGGGCACGACCCCGAGGTGCTGGACGCTCAGGCCGCCGAAGGCGACCATGGTGTCGGTGTCGATCGCCTGGATCTCGTCGGCCACGTCCGCGACGAACGGGTAGATGTCCTCCGGCACACCGCCGGTGTAGGCCGTGAGCTCGTTGCCGATCTCCCAGGCGAAGACGGCACTGTGGTCCTGAAGCGCGGTGACCGCCGCCTGAACCCAGGGGAGATAGTTGACCAGGTATCCCCCTGAGAAGAAGGCGCTGTTGAGATAGCCGCCCGTGTAATACACATCGTCGCCCGGCACGCGGAAACCCGAGGCGTGATAGAAGTCGGTCAGGGCGACGATCGCATAGATCCCCCGCGCCTCGCACTGGTCGAGCAGGACGGTCAGGCGCTCGATCAGCTCCTCGGTCGTCGTCAGCCCCGGCCCCAGGTTGGGGCTGGGGATGGGCGCGAAGATGCGGATCACCTGCCCCCCCATCGCCACGACGCCGTCGAGATTCTCGGTGCGGTGAGCGGGGACCGTGTAGATCAGAACGTCTCCCTCGCCGTAGTGCGCGATGCCTCTCAGATTCACACCGACGAAGCGGAACGCCTGGTCGCCGATGACGAACTCATTGCCGCGGGTGGTGACCTGGGGAAGCGGCGCGGCCAGCACATGACCCAGAGTCATGAGGGAGAGGGAGATCAGAGCGAGAGCCGGGGATCTCATGGTGTCACTCCTCCGAGAAAACGGTCAGCTCCGCCGGGATGGGGCCCATGCTGTGGACCTCGAACTCGGGGATGCGGGCATAGCTGTCCGTCCCCGGGTCGTTGATGACCAGTCGCACGAAGCGGGCGGCCTCAGGTGAGGCGAAGACCGTGATGATCCGGTCGTGGAGAATCGCATTGGTCTCGCTGGCCACCGTCGTCCAGGGGCCGGAGAGCGAGGTGCCCACCTGGATTTCGACGTCCTCGGCGTTGAAGATCGAGAACTCCCCGGCCATCGACGGCAGGCGCACGACGGCTCCGGTGACGCCGTGCGTGGCCCCGAGGTCGAGCGCCAACCAGTGGGGCGGGGCGGTGCCCTCGCTCGTCCACTTGCTCGTGTCGCTGATCACGCCGTCATAGGCCTGGTCCCCGCCGTACGACGGGCTGAAGTCGCTGTCCGTCGAGTGAGCCACGGCCCCGAGCGCGGCGTTGCTGCCGGTCGGCAGGACCTCGCGGTCGACCTCGACCAGGATCGGATAGTCCCACATGTCGAAGGTGTGGAGATCGACCTGGCCGCCATTGCGACGCGCGTCGATGGAGATCTCGGCGCCGTCCATCCCATCATATGCCCTCAGCTCGAAGTCGATGGGCACCGTGAGGCTCACCGTGGCCTGCTCCGCCGTGAAGGTGGAGTTCACCGGCCAGCGCGCCAGCCAGAGCCCGACCGTGCGGTGATCGGACGATCCGCGCTCGAAGACGCGGACCCGCTGATTGGAGAGACTGGGGGAGAGGGATGTTGAGAAGGGATCGCTGACATAGGTCACCGGCGCGGGGAGATGCTCGTTGAGGGTCTGCATCGCATAGAACGAGGGGCGGCGGGTGAGATCGCGATTGAGCAGGCCCCACTCGGAGTCGGTGCCGCTCGGATCGAGCTCCTGGAAGGCGTGTATGGAGAACCAGGTCGAGTGCTCCACTCCCACCGAGGGGTTGTTGAGCATCATGCGCAGGACACACTTGGCGTGCCCCTCCTCGTTCACCTCGCTGAAATAGGTGTTGTAGCCCCACTCGCCGGTCCAGATCGTGACGTTCGAGCCGTTGGCATACCCGTTCATGAGTGAGCGGAGAGCGGCGAGCTCGGCCGCCACCGTCTCCGGCGCCGTGGTGCGATAGGGGTGCACCGAGATCACATCCACGTCGCTGAGCAGGCCGCTGTTGAAGCACGAGGTCAGGAAACCGATGTCGATCCCCGAGGTGACGCCCCCGACGATGATCGCCGTCGAATCGGCCGCCCGGATGGCCGGGGCCGCGGCCGCGACGAGCGCGGTGTAGTCCGCCGCATCGGGCGTGCCCCCCCAGAACATGCTGATGTTCGGCTCGTTCCAGATCTCCCAGATGTCCACATCGTCCGCGTAGCGCGCCGCGGCGGCCGCGCAGTAGGCCGCATAGCCCGCGAAGTCCGCGGGCGTGCTGGGGGGCTCGCTGTAGAGGGCGCTGTTGTTGTACCCCATGATCACATAGGGCTCCATGCCGCGCGAGGTCACCCCCGACACCCAATTGTCCACGTTCCACGCCCCATAGCCGGGATAGAGTGAGCCATCGAAGTGATACTCCCCGGGATTGGGGTATTCGATGAGCCCCCACCACATGGCGTCGCTCCGGACGGTGTCGATGCCCGCCTCGGCCGCCCGGTCGAGGAAGGTGTCCAGACTCCCGTTGTTGGGCCAGACCGTCTGGCATCCGATGTGGGAGATGTCTGTGCCGACAATGGGCTGGGCCAGTGCAGATGCGGCCAGGGCCAGCAGAGCCGTCATGATGAGAGATCTCATCGATTGTGCCTCGTGATCACAGTGTAGATCGGAGAATCCGAGACCCGGATCTCCCCTCCGTCTCTCCCCTCGAGTGAGAGGGCCTCCTCACCCCTCACCCGGGTGGGGATCATCTGCTCCCCGCTGAGACCGTCGATGATGACAATGTCAGTGTTCTGAGAGGCCACCCACTCGGGCGAGCTGAGGCGCAGAGTGACGGGAGAGCCCTCGAACGCGCTGTCCGCGGTCCTCTCGAGCCAGATCGCCGCCACGTGGCGGCTCAGCGCGGGAGAGGTGTCGCCGCTCTCGAAGACCTCGATCCTCAGATCCTCCGGCGCGGGGATCACCTCGATCCCAAAGGGATCCTCGACGTGCTGCACAGGCGCCCGGAGCACCTCATTGATCACCCGCATCGCCTGATACGCGGGGCGGGGCTCGAGGGTCCCCTCCTCCATCAATCCCCAGCCCTCGAAGGGGTGGAATGAGAACCAGGTCGACATCTCCACGCCCTGGCTCATGTTGTTGAGGAACATCCGCGGCAGGTATTTCGCCTGCTCGACCTCATCGACCTCTGTCCAGATCGTGTTGTAGCCCCACTCGCCCGTCCAGACCGCCACGTCGCGGTCGGTGTGCCGCGCGATGATCTCGCGGATGCGGGCGAGCTCGGGGTTGAACGACTCAGGCATGATGCCCACGCGGTAGGGATGGACCGAGACGGCGTCGACGTGGTCAAAGAGCCCCTGCTCTCCACACACCTCGAGATACTCATACCACCGCTCGAGCATCCCCTCGGCGATGTTGAGCCAGGAGAGCGCGAGACCCACGATGATCGCGTCGGGGTTCGCCTCGCGGATGGCATCGGCGGCCTCGATGGCCAGCAGCGCGTAGTCCTCGGGATCGGACTCGCGGCCCCAGTGCACTTCGAGGTTCGGCTCGTTCCAGATCTCCCAGATCGTCACCGTGTCGCGATAGCGCTCGGCCGCCACGCGGCAATAGGCGGCGAACGCCGCGCGCCCCTCGGGCGAATGGGGCCCGACCTCGTCGTCGTACATCGCGTTGCCGTAGCACAGGATCGCATAGGATTCGATGTCCCGCTCGCGGAGCATGTCGATCAGGCGGTCGGTGTTCCAGCTCTCGTACCCCGGGTGATCGGGCGCGGTGAAGTTGTAGACGCCCGGCTCACGCTCGCAGAGGTTCCACCAGCAGAGGTCGAATCGGGCGACGCGGATGCCCGCGGCCTGCATCAGGTCGAGGATCTCCTCGAGCCGCGGATCGTTGGCCCACACGCCCTGGCAGCCGAA
>JAFGKF010000159.1 GCA_016928695.1 Candidatus Sumerlaeota bacterium
TCAGCGGGTGCCTCTTGGCCTCTGGACTTCGGACTTCGACGAGCTCAGTCGAGTCGCGAGCTCAGTCGAGCCGCTTCAGTCAGTGGCCTGAAAGAATGCCGGCGAGGGCGCCGGCGCTCCATCTGACATTGTGAGGCGTCAAAACCCTTGCCCCTCCCCGCCCGCGATGCCATGGAGGGGATGAGGTGATCTCCCATGCGACGCGCTCTGGTCTTCGCCCCCCTTCTCGCATCACTGCTCACGCTCACCGCCTGCCACACGGTGACCAGCGTCATCCGCCGTGACTGGCGTTTCGACAAGCCGACCATCGCGGTGATCGAGTTCGAGAATCGCGCGGGGATGCCCATGGGCTGGGAGCTGGGGTCAGGCATGGCCGAGGTGCTGACCACCGCTCTGATGGAGACCGACCGCTTCCACATGGTCGACCGCCAGAACATCGATGCGATCCTTGGCGAGCTGATGCTCCAGCACTCCGACGCCACGCGCGAGGAGCAGAGAGCCGCCCTCGGTCGCATCCGCAACGCGCAGTACCTCGTCCGGGGGACGATCACCGACTTCAGCCACACGGCGCGCGGGGGGATCGGCGTCGGCTGGGGCGCATGGCGAATCGGCGGCGGCGGCTCGGTGGCCCGTGTCTCGATGGTCGTCCAGGTGCTCGACGTCGAGACGAGCGAGATTCTCCTCTCCGAGCCCGTCGGGGGTCATCGCTATGCGGCCTCGGGTGACATCGACGGGATGTACGGCACCGTCGCCTTCGGGGGAACAGCGTTTTATCGGACGCCCCTGGGCCGGGTCACTCGAAAGACCATCGAGCGGTCGGTCGACGACATCATCGACGTGATCGGCCGCCAGCGGTGGCAGCCGCGCATCGCGCGCGTCGATGCCGATGGCACGGTGATCCTCAATGGTGGGCGGAACCGCCATGTGCGTGAGGGGACGCGCTACGACGTCCTCGAACTCGGCGAGGTGATCGTCGATCCCGCCACGGGGGATGTGCTCGGGCGGGAGGAGTCGCGCGTCATCGGGCGAGTCGAGGTGACGAGCGTCGAGGAGCGCTTCGCGCGGGCCCGTGTGCTGGGGGATGGGTCGGAGATCGAGGTCGGCGTGCGTCTCGACGATCCCGCGCGCCCTCCGCGTGGGGGATGGGTGGACTGAAGGTCATCTCTGAAGCCCCATCCCCATCGTGCCGGTGTTCACATTCCGGCACCTCACCGACGAATGCCGGCGGGGGCGCCGGCGCTCCATCGATCTCTCTCTCAAGTTGCGTCACGGCACGACGGTGATCAGATCGCCGCTGCTCAGGATTCCATTCGTCCCATCGTATTCCCACCGGAGAGCGTGGGTGCTCATCTCGGGGCTGCCCGCGTGGAACTCGGTTTGCCAGGGGAAATCGTAGTCCCCATCCGGCCCTGCGCTCCAGATCGCGAAACCGTCCTCACCAGCCACATAGGCCGTCCAGTGGAGCTCGTCGAACGAGAAGATGTCGACGGGCATGCGGGTGAGATAGGCGATGGGAGTTGTCAGCTGCCCCCCGGCAAAGGTGCTGACCTGATCGCGGTTGCGATAGAGATAGGTGGTTGAGGGGGGGAAAGTGTTCCAGTCGATCCGGTAGGCCTCGATCGCGGTCCGGATCTCGGAGTGCCGGTGCTCCCCTCCTCCCCAGGGACGGAAGGCGCCCTGGGCGGCCAGGGCTGCGGACATCACCGCGAGCGCGGTGATCATCATTGCTCGGCTCATGACGGCTCCTCCCAGGGGCATGGTTGATCCCGGTGCGTGTCGCGCGTCAAGGGCGAGCTTTTCCCTTGCGCTCCACGTGCGCCCTCACAGTGTGGGGCGAATCCAGGCCGGAGGTCACCCGTGTCCACAGCATCCCCTGACATCATCCCCGCATCCCCCATCGGCCCCGAGATGTTCGGCCCCGCGCGTCGCCTCGCGCTCCTCGCCGATGGCCGCTTCAACCATCTCAACGCCAAGACGTCCTTCGGCGTGCTGCGGTTCGCCCCCAATCCCGTGGTGGCGGTGATCGATGGCCAGCATGCGGGACAGACGGTCCACGAGGTGACGGGGATCGACCGAGACACGCCCATCGTCGCCACCGCCGAGGAGGCGATCGCCCTGGGGGCCGAGGTGTTGGTGATCGGCATCGCTCCCAAGGGGGGGATCCTGCCCGCCGCCTGGCGCCAGATGCTCGTGACCTGCCTGCAGGGTGGTGTCGACGTGGCCGCGGGTCTTCACACTTTCCTGGGCGAGGACCCCGACTTCCGCGCCGCCGCCGATGCCAACGGCCGCCGCATCTTCGACGTCAGGCGCCCTCCCGCGGGCATCGGAGTGGCCGGGGGAAAGTGCCGCCACCTCGAGGGCAAGCGCATCGTGCTGTGCGCCGGGACCGACTGCTGTGTGGGCAAGAAGACGACGGGCCTGGCGCTTGAGGCTGAGCTGAAACGCCGTGGAGTGAGGGCCAAATTCGTCCCGACGGGGCAGACAGGGATCTTCTGCTGCGGGTGGGGCATCGCCATCGACCGCATGATCGCGGACTTCACCGCCGGGGCCATGGAGCGGCTCGTGCTCGCCGCGGCCGAGGAGGCCGACGTCATCCTGGTGGAGGGTCAGGGCTCCCTGCTTCACCCCGGCTACTCGGGTGTCACTCTCTCGTTCATCCACGGCACCATGCCGAGCCACATGGTTCTCACCGTGCCGTCCACTCCCGTCGACATCGAGGATGAGTACGGCCTCGAGATGCCTCCCCTCACGGACATCATCGAGCTCCACGAGCACATCATGCGTCACATCCGCCCACTGCGGACGGTGGGGATCGCCCTCAACTCCTACACCGTCTCCGAGGCGGAGGCCCGCCGGCAGATCGACCGCTTCGGCCGGGAGACGGGTCTCCCCGTCGATGACGTCATCCGCTTCGGCGCCGGGGCGATGGCCGACGCGCTGATGGGCTGATTCGGCCGCCCCGTCACTCGACAGGGTCGAGGCGAACGGTCTCGGTCTCCGTGCGTCCGTTGCCGATCGTGATCAGTCGGCGATCCTCGCGGTGGCCGGAGTGCGCCACACGCAGAGTGAAGCTCCCGATCGGCTGGTGCTCGAGCCGCGCGACTCCCAGGTTGTCGGTGAAATGCTCCGCCTCGTTGGCATTGCGGGGCTGGGGGAGCTCCTCGCCCGAGGTCGTCAGCAGCTCCACACGCGCCTGGGCAATCGGCTCTCCCTCATGCGTCTCGACGGTGACCACGAGTGTGCCGCCCTCATCGAAGACGAGGTCATGCTCGGTGTCACCCGGCCCCGGGATGGAGACCGTGTCAGCCAGAATCGGCGCGAAACCCGTGGCGAACGCGGTGATCTCATGCCACCCGTCGCTCAGGCCATCGAGCGCGTACATCCCCTCGGGATTCACTGAGATGTTCTCGCGGAGAACATCGCGCCCCCCCGCGTCGGTGACGATCGCAAAGAGGGTGGGCATCGGCTGCCCATTGGCCCGTGCGTAGGCGCGGCCCACGACGCGCGCAGCCTCGCTGAGGGTGAAGTCGATGCCGGTGACCTCCTCACCGAATCCCACGGTGAGATCGCGAGTCGCATAGCCATAGTTGTCCTGCTCCCGGCGCACCAGGAGCGTGAGATCCCCCTCCTGCACCCTGTCCACCGTGTATTGGCCCGAGGAGTTGGTCCGAGCGCTGGCGTCGCCTCCGCGTCCCGAGGACAGGAAGCTCTCGACCTCCGTGTCGCGCAGGGCGGTGATGCGAGCCCCGTCGATCGGCTCGCCCTCCGTGTTCCTCACGGTGCCGGAGATCGTGCTGCGGGGGAGCTCGATGTTGAAGGTCACATCGGCGCTCTCGATCGTCAGAGAGTCGGTGCGCAGTGGGATGTTTCCCCGTCGACGTGCACGCTGGGTGGCTGACACCTGATAGGTGCCGGGGCTCATGTCGGAGATGGAGTAGTCGCCCGAGTCGTCCGTGACCGCGCTTCCGCTCTCACTGACGGGGTCATCGGCGCTGTCGCTTGTGAGGTCCACCTGGATGTTGCCCACGGGCTCCCCCTCGTCGGTGACGCGACCGGAGACCGTGAATCCCGGCTCGCGGACAAACACGACCTCGGTCTCCTCGTCCTCGCGGATCGTCACCGTCTGGCTCAGGCGGGCACCGCTCCTGTCTCCCCCTCCTCGACCGCCTCGGAATCCCCCGGCCTCGCTCATCGTCGCCACGTACTGCCCAGGGGCGAGCCGGTCGAACATGAACTCCCCGGTCTCATCGGTGGTGGCGGCATCGAAGCCATTCGGCCCCTCGAGGAAGATGCCCGCGCCGGGCAGGAATTCCCCCTCGGCATCGATCACCCACCCGATGATCCTGCCACCGGTCGAGATGCGGAGGTCTCCGACATCGGTCACCTCACCCTCGCGGATGAGGATGTTCGACGTCTCCAGCCGTGCGAAGTCCCCGTGGGTCACAATGAGCCTGGTGTTGCCCGCGGGGGCTCCGAGCATCTCGAAGCGTCCCTCGGTGTTTGTCGTGGCCCCGCGATTGACCAGATCGTCTGCGAGATCTTCGAGGAAACCCTCATCGGGGAACGCCACACGGGCTCCGGGGAGCGGTGTGCGGTCGCGCGAGGAGACCACTCGCCCGACGACGGTTCCCCCCTGGCGAAGGACCAGGGTCAATTCCTCGGCCTCGCCTCCCGAGGGGATGACGGCGCGCGCCGTCGCCTCGAGATATCCCGGGGCGGTCGCCTCGATGGTGTGCTCACCGGGGGAGAGGTCGAGCATGGTGAACCGCCCCTCCTCGTCGGTGAGGTGCTGCGGGGCCTGACCTCGCCCCGGGGGGCGGAAGCCGCCGCCGCCAAAGAACGGCTGTGCCCGCGACCCGCGCTCGGAGACCAGGGCACCGGCGATCGGCTCCGGGGGCTGAGTGGCGGTCACCACTTGGCCACGGAGGATCCCCCCTCTGACCATCGTGATGACCACCTCTTCGGTCCTTGTGGCGTTGGAGACCTCGATGTTGCCGGCCATCGCCGTGGCGTAGCCGGGGGAGGTGACGGTCATGCTCCACTCCCCTGCGACCACTCCCTCGATCTCGAATCGCCCCTCGGGATCGTTGAACTCTCGCTCGATGGGGGCCGCGCCGCCTCCGAATCCTCCCCCAGGTCCTCCCCCGGGTCCCCCTCCGCGGCGCCCCTGGCGCCGCGCGCTGACCTCGAAAGCGACCACCGGATCGCCCGTGTACTCCTCAATGACGCGGCCCACCAGCACTCCCGCACGCTCGAGCACGAGCTCAACACTGGCCGTGGGAGCGGTGACGTCGAGGCTGGTCTGGTCGAACCCCATCGCCGAGGCTGACAGGGTGTGGGATCTCTCGTCGAGACCTGTGATCTCGAAACTTCCGGCCTCTGATGTCACAACCTGCCTGAAGGCGGGGCGCGACCGGTCCATGGCCACACAGGTGACCTGAGCCTCAGCCAGCGGCGTTCCCTCAGTGTCGACGACACGCCCCGCGATGGCGACGCCCGGACTGAGCCGAAGTGTCACCTCCTCACTCTCCACACCGTCGAGGATCACCACGTCCTCGCTCGCCTGGTAGGTGTATCCCTCCGCCTGCGCCACCACGGTGTAGTCGCCGGGCAGCAGGTGCTCGAAGCGGAATCGGCCCTGAGCGTCGGTGTGTTCGATGTTTTCCCCCTGCTCATTTCCGCGGAAGAAAACACCCATCACCCCGCCCCCACCGCGTCCCCACTGAGGGCCGTCCTCGGGTTGGCGGGCGTGCCGCACCTCGGCGTCGGCGATGGGGCGCTCCTCCTCGTCGATGACGCGGCCCACAAGCGTGCCGCCCTCGGTCAGCGTCAGATTGACCGGGGCGCGCACTCCCCCTGGCTCGACGCGGATGTCGCGCACCTCCGCCTGGGCGTACGAGGGGTGGCGAGCCAGCACGGCGAGGGGCTGGTCGGGCTGAACGCCGTCGAGCGAATAGCGACCATCGGCACCCGTCGTGGTGGTCTGGAGCAGACGCCACCCCCCGCCGGGACCGCCGCCGCCGGGACCGCCGCGGAATCCCCCTCGCCCACCGCCGTATCGCACTCCCACGGTGGCTCCTCCGATGGTGCGTCCGGCGGTGTCGAAGACCCGGCCCTGGATCCGCGCCGCGGGCTCGAGGTAGATGGTGTGCCCCAGAATGTCACTGCCGCTCACCGTCAGCGCCGTGCGGACCGCGGACAGGTAGAGGGGAGCCTCGGCAAAGAGGTCCCAGACGCCCTCGCCCACATGCTCCACTCGGAAGAAACCCGTCTGATCTGTGAACGCATTCAGAGTGGCGTCGCCTCCCCTCAGCCGCACCTCGCCACCGATCACCGGTTCGCGCGTTCGGCGGTTGAGGACATGGCCGGCGAACGCAACGCCCTGCCCGAGACGGATGCGGATGCCTGAGACGATGGCACGGTCCTCCAGATCGATCCCCCTCAGCGTTGTTCCCGCGTGGCCAGGGGCGACGGCGTACAGTCGATGCTCGCCCTCGGGGAGAAAATGGGTCTGAAACGTCCCCCCGCTGACAGTGAACGTGTCTCCTTCGCTGCCGGAGAGCTCATGGATGGCCCGAACCTCGGCGCCGAGGAGACCTGTGTCGGTCACCTTCGAGACCACCTCACCCGTCACACTGGCGCCCCTCGGGACCTGAAGTGTCCGATGGGTGGATGGCGTGAGATCACGGAAGAGGGTCACGGGAGCGGCACTTGCCCGGACCACGACGGATCGACTCTCACCCCGCCGGAGCCCCTCGACTGTGAAGGTCCCCGTGTCGTCGGTCAGAGTCCACTGATCGGGCTGAGCCAGTGGGATCGGAATCCGTGCGAACCAGTTGAAGGGACCCCGGAAGGGCATGGGGGAGTCGGGCATCAGCTGGACGAGGGCATCGGCGACGGGGCGACCTGCGGCATCCAGGACACGCCCCTGGATGGCCTGGGTCGCTCGCAGATCGAGCACTGTTCCGGCGAGCACCTCCCCCGGCAGTGTGAATGTGGGGAATGGGTCATCGAGTCTCAGGCCTCGCACTGTGGCGTGGAGATCGATGGGGCCCGGTGGCAGGTCGCGCAGTGTGAAGATGCCCCGGGCATCGCTCTGCGCCACGACACCGGTGTGCAGTGATTCGCCCCCCTCCATCTCAGAGGGGATGGTCGCCCAGATGTGCACCCCCTCGACGGGGGCACCGCTGGGGCCGTGGACGAATCCCTCGATGCCCGCCCCCTCGGGCAGCAGAACATCGGTCAGCACTCCACCCCGCAGCGCCGCGGTCTCCCACCGCCGGAGTCGAACGGGGCCATGGCCCGGGGCGCTCACGTGGAGGTGGGAGTCAAGGGGGCGCTCGAGTGCGCTCAGCGTGAACTCCCCGGTGTCAGTCGCCGAGGAGCGGACGATCCACCAGCCCGACGCATGCTGGGCGGCGAAGTGGATCAGGCCCCCGGGAAGGGGGCTCCCATCGTGGGCCACCGCGCGGCCGGTGAGAGATGTTGTCCGCGGAACGGTCAGAGCGAGTCCCTCATAATCCATGCCCCAGTCGACCGAGATCGGTGCACCGACCAGAAACATCTCGCTCTCGGACAGCATCAGGGCCATCCACCATCGACCGGGCTCCACCTCATCGATGCGGAGGAGCCCCTCGTCATCGGTGGTTGTCGTGTGTGCCGGCGCAATGTCCCAGAGCCCCTCCCGTTGGGGGAGATCGGCGGTGAGGACCGCGATGTGGGGGAGAAGACGGATCTCGAGGCCCGGGACTGGCTCACCCTCGGCGTCGCGGATGATGCCGGAGACGGAGCTCTGCGCCTGTGGGGTCTCCTGCAGGGGGATCGCGATGGCGTCGGGGGAACCTTCCGCCTCTTCGAGGGGGGGCTGTGCCTCTCCCTCGGTGGCGGATGGCGTCACAGTGGGTGTCTGAGTCGGAGTGTCCCCCGGCCCGCAGGCACCGAGTGCCAGCGCAAGCGCAAGACTGAGCAGAATGACGGGGAGTGATCCCCACCCACATCGGGACATGGCACGAACTCCCACACCGTCGATCAGGGTGCTGGTCTCCCCATCTCACTCGCGCCCGCAGTCTCCCTCTCTGGCGGGGGGAACGGCAATGATTTTCAGCGATTCGCCCAACCCCAGGCGACCTCCCCTGGTCTTCATCCTTGCACTCTTGCAGGGGATGCGGAGGGTGTGCCAACACGTCAGGCCTGTGGAGGAAACGCGGTGTTCAGAGTCATCCATGTGATTGCAGTCCTGGGGCTCCTGCTGGGGCTTGGGGCCTGCGACTCGTCCGAACCCATCACTCCGGTGACGACCATCCAGTCCACCGTCTTCGCCCCCCATGCTCAGGGGGGGCAGTGGGAGACGGCGAGTGAGACCACTCGGCGCAATGTGTGGGACAACTATGAGAGGGAGTTCGAGGAGCTCCGCCGTGCCAAGGGCTGGCAGAGGCTCTGGCGTCTCGCGCGCGAGGGACACCACTTCTTCCCGGAGGAGAGACTCGCGTGGCTCAATCTCTCCACGGCGCTGTACATCTGGGGCGACTTCGGCCAGGCGATCACCGCGGCCCACGGGGCGCTGGCCGAGGAGCGGCGAGAGGATCACCACCCCGACACGGGCAACACGATGCGCCCGCAGGCCTGGTGCAACATCGCCAGCTGTCAGATCGAGCTGAGGCAGCTCGGTGAGGCTCTGACGTCCACCGATGAGGCGATTGCGATCAACGATCGGTTCGCCCGCGCGTGGCTTCTCCGGGGCGAGGTGCTTCATCGCCTCGGGCGCGATGCCGAGGCTCTGGAGTCGTACGAGACGGCCCTCGCACTCGAGCCTCAGCCCCCCGACATCGTCCCCTCGGACCACATCCTTCTCTCCGAGACGCTGCGTGCCCTCGGGCAAGACGAGGCCGCGGCGCAGGCACTGCGGCGTGCCATCTCCGAGATGCCGATCGAGTTCGGCTTTCACTTCTATCTCGGCCGGATCCTGCGCGATCAGGGAGACCTCGAGGCGGCGCACTTCGAGTTTCAGCATGAGATCGCGCTTCGACCCGACAGTCCCTACCTCGAGCGGGCGCTCACGGCGCTGGGGGAGATGGCGGCGGAGGCCCAGTCAATGCCCGGGAGTGAGGCCCATCAGCCACTCCTCCGCCTTGCAGAGGCGGAGCAGCTTCGGTCTCAGGGAGACGTCGACGCGGCCATCGCGATCTGGGAGGAGCGGCTCGCCGCTCGCCCAGCGGATGAGAGCGCGATCTTTCTCCCGCTCATGGTCGCCCGGGCGCTGGCATCGGCGAGTCGCCCGGCGGAGGCCTCCGAGTGGTATGGGCGAGTGATCGAACGCGATCCACTTTTCGTGCCTGCCATCGTGGAGAGGGCTGAGGTCTTCGACTCACTGGGTGAGACGGATCGGGCACTCGACGCTCTGGTGGATGCCCAGCGGATCGATCCCTTCAACTGGCGACTGGAGCAGCACTACGCGGCCAATCCGCACCGCACGCGGGAGGTCCAGGTGCGAATGGAGGCGAGAGTGCAGTCGGAACCCGCCTCGCCCTGAGCTTGACCTGCGAGGGGAAAACCTCAACCATGCCAGCGATCTTGTCGAAGAGGGTGACATGCTGGAGCCGTTTCGCATTCACGACTGCGCGCTGATTGTCCGCATGGGGGGGGTGCCCGATGCGATGAATCTGCGCGAGCTGCGCGACCGCGTTGTGACCTGCCCCCCGGAGTGCCTGTACCACCACTTCTGCGAGACGCTTCTGCGCGCCACCTTCGACGACCCGGAGTTTCGCAACGACTTCGCCGTCTGGGCGAGCCGGGCGCTCCACGACCGCGCCCTGGCCGAGCAGCTCGGCGTGATCGATCCCTACACGTTCGACGACCGCGAGGCGCTGCGGGCCGAGGTGCTCGACATCATCGCGGACCGCCTGCATGAGCTCCCGATGGTCCCATGGGCCAAGAGGGGCGAGGAGTTCAACTTCATGCGCGCGGTCACCGTCGTCTTCGACACGGGGCATGATATCA
Organism: Candidatus Sumerlaeota bacterium; assembly: GCA_016928695.1. Classification (GTDB taxonomy): domain Bacteria; phylum Sumerlaeota; class Sumerlaeia; order JABWBI01; family JABWBI01; genus JAFGKF01. Next base: position 9,997 of record JAFGKF010000159.1, read on the forward strand.
CCGAGCCCTCTGACCTCCCAGGGGCCATCGAGCGGATGACCCGGAGCAGTCTCTACTACCACTTTGTGGAGGCGCGCCGCCGCACCGATGGCGGCACCGATGATTTCTCCACGTGGCTGAGTGCAGGCGACGGAGAGGCCAAGGCGCTGATCCAGGCTCTCCAGAGCGTCGATTTCTACTTCCTCACCCTCGGCGAGCTGAAGACCAAGCTGATCCAGGTGACCCGGCGCGCTCTGAACAAGGGGGGACAGAGGTGAGCATCTCCCTTGCAGCCTACACGGATGTGGTCGGTGCTCCGGCCATCGAGCAGCTGCATCAGCTGGCTGACGATCTGGCGGGGATGCGAGTGGTGCACGTCAACTCCACCAAGTCGGGTGGGGGAGTGGCGGAGATCCTCTCGTGGCTGATCCCACTGATGAACGAGCTCGGCCTCGATGCCTCGTGGGAGGTGATCGAGGGCAACGCGCCCTTCTTCGATGTCACCAAGAGCATGCACAACGGATTCCAGGGCAATCCCGTCGATCTGAGCGATGAGGCGAAGGCCGCCTACATCGAGACCAATGTCTCGAACGCCGAGCGCCTCCGCCCCATTCTCGAGGGAGCGGATTTCGTCTTCATTCACGACCCCCAGCCGGCCTCACAGATCGAGCTGACCCCCCATCGGAGGGGGAAATGGATCTGGCGCTGCCACATCGACGCCTCCCATCCCTCGCGCTCCGTCTGGAAGTTCGTCAGCCAGTTCGCACGGCAGTACGACGCGAGCATCTTCTCGATGCCCCAGTTCGCCAAGTCGCTTCCGCATCCGCAGTTCATCATCGCGCCGAGCATCGATCCGCTCAGCGAGAAGAACCGCGAGCTGGCCCCCGGTGAGATCAAGTCTGTGCGCGACCGATTCGGACTCGATCCGAAGAGGCCGATTCTCACCCAGATCTCACGCTTCGACCGGTTCAAGGATCCCCTCGGAGTGGTCCGCGCATTCCGCACGCTGCAGATCGACCCGCGCCCCCAGCTCGTCCTCGCGGGGGGCGGCGCCACCGACGATCCCGAGGGGCAGATGGTCCTCGACGAGGTGCGAAAGGCCGCCGACGGCGATCCCGACATCCACATCCTCTTCCTTCCCGGCGATGCTCACACCACGATCAACGCCCTTCAGAGAGCCTCGGACATCATTCTCCAGAAGTCCACGCGCGAGGGATTCGGCCTGACGGTCACCGAGGGGCTGTGGAAGGCCAAGCCCGTGCTCGGCGGCGACACGGGCGGCATTCGGCTCCAGGTCTTCAACTATCACACGGGATTTCTGGTCAACACGCCGGAGGGGGCCGCGCATCGCATCCGCTATCTGCTCCAGCACCGCGAGCGGATGAGAGCGATGGGGCGCAAGGGGCGAGAGTTTGTCCGCGAGAATTTCCTCCTGACCCGCCATCTGCGCGAGTACTTGACTCTCATGCTCGGCCTCAAGCAGGAGCTCCGAGATCACCTCGCGGCCTGAGGCCTCCCCGATGCCCACGGTGCCTCGCTCTCTCCCCGACGACTGGTTCGGCCCTCTCGCCCGTGCCTCCGCGCGGCTGCTCATGCTCGACTACGATGGGACGCTTGCGCCGTTTCGCGAGGAGCGCGACGAGGCGGTGCCGTATCCCGGCGTGCGCGAGACCCTCTCGGCGATTCTGGAGACGGGCCGCACGAGGCTGGTGATTGTCAGTGGGCGGGCGATCGACGATCTTCTCCCACTGCTCGCCCTCGATCCGGCGCCTGAGATCTGGGGATCGCACGGCTGGGAGCAGAGGCTGCCCAGCGGTGAGCGACATCTTCTCCCCGCGCCCGGGGAGTCCACCGATGCCCTCGCCCAGGCCCAATCCCTCGCGGAGTCTCATGGTCTCGCCGGCCGCTGTGAGACGAAACCCGCCTGCCTCGCTGTGCACTGGCGAGGGCTGAGCGAGAGCGAGACAGCGGAGGTCCGCGAGCGTGCCAGCGCCCTGTGGCGTCCCCTCGCGGAGAACGTAGGCCTCGAGCTGCGGGAGTTCGATGGGGGCCTGGAGCTGCGCATCCCGGGACGCGACAAGGGGTGCGTGGTCGAAGCGATTCTCAGCGGGGCGCCGCCCGGCGCGTTCGCCGCCTATCTCGGCGACGATCTCACGGACGAGGATGCCTTCCGGGCCCTGGGCTCACGCGGTCTCTCTGTGCTCGTGCGTGAGAAGTCCCGTGCCAGTGCCGCCTCTCACTGGATCCACCCCCCCGAGGAATTGCTGGCATTTCTCCAGAGATGGGCGCAGTGTGATCAGTCGAGACCATGACTGACACATCACAGCGGCTCATTGTCGTCTCCAATCGCCTCCCCATTGTCGTCTCCGAGGAGAACGGCCAATGGCGAGTTTCACCCGGCTCCGGTGGACTCGTCACCGCACTTGCGCCGGTTCTCCGTCAGCGGGGCGGGGTGTGGATCGGCTCGCCCGGCACACCGCCGGAGGCATCCGTCGACTCCCTTCTGGAGGAGGTCTCTCAGCGGGAGGGCTACACACTGCGTCCGGTCGCCCTCGAGGAGGATCTGATCAAGGGCTACTACGGCGGCTTCTCGAATGAGATCCTCTGGCCGCTCTTCCACGACATGCTCGGCCGGTGCAACTTCGAGCCCGGCCACTGGGAGCCCTATCGCGAGGCGAACCGACGCTTCGCCCAGGTGATCGCCAGGGAGACGCAGCCCGACGATTTCGTCTGGGTTCAGGACTATCACCTTCTGCTCGTCGGCGAGGCGCTCCATGGGATGGGTGTCGGCCGCCGCTGCGGCTTCTTCCTTCACATCCCGTTCCCCCCGCCCGACATCTTCCGCCGCCTGCCGTGGCGCCGCGACATCATCCAGGGGATGCTGCGCTATCGGCTTCTCGGCTTTCACACCGAGCACGACCGCCGCAATTTCCTGCGCACCGTCCGCGCGGTCATCCCCGAGGCCAGGGTCGAGTCACGCCGCCGGACCTCGATCGTCACGCTCGGCGACCTGGTCACGCGCGTCGGGGCGTTTCCCATCGGGATCGACTTCGACCAGTTTCAGGGGACGGCCAAGACCCACGAGGTCGATGAGTCGGCCTGGCTCTTCCACGAGAATCTCCCCAACCGCAAGATCATCCTCGGCGTCGATCGCCTCGACTACACGAAGGGCATCCGGCGCCGCCTGCGCGCCTTCATGCTCTTCCTCGAGCAGCACCCCGAGTTTCACAAGCATGTGTCGCTCGTGCAGGTCGTCGTCCCCAGCCGCGTCGACGTCCCCGAGTATCAGGCGATCAAGCGGCAGCTGGACGAGATGGTGGGCCACATCAACGGCAAGTTCTCGTACGAGGGCTGGGTGCCCGTGCACTATGAGTTCCGGAGCATCCCCTTCGTCCAGCTGATCGGGGCCTATCGCGCCTCGGAGATCTGCCTGGTCACCCCCCTGCGCGACGGCATGAATCTCGTCGCCAAGGAGTACTGCGCGAGCCACATCGACAACCGCGGCGTCCTGATTCTCAGCGAGTTCGCGGGTGCCGCCGCGCAGCTGAAGATCGGGGCCATCATGGTCAATCCCAACGACATCGTCGGGATCGCCGACGCGATCCACCAGGCGCTGACCATGGACGAGGAGGAGAAGGTGGCGCGCATGAAGCGAATGCGCGTGGAGGTCCGCCGCAACGACGTCCACCGCTGGGCGGCGAGCTTCCTCCGCGCGGCGGATCTCGACTGAGAGCTCTCAGGAACTATCCGAGGAAGTCGACGGCGAAGCGCGTCACGCGGACGGGCTCGAGCACCTCGGCGATGTACTTCACGTGCAGCGGGTGCACGCGGTAGGCCTCCAGGGCGGTCTCGTCGGGCAGCTCCATCGAGAGCGCGATCTGATAGGGGGAGTCGGCCTGGACGACATGGCCCGCCCTCAGGTTCGACACGCCGGGGATCTGGGTCAGCGTCTCCCTCGCCTCCGTGATGATCCGCTCCACGGCCTCCCGCGGCGCATCGGGGCTGACGCCGAACATGACGATGTGCTGCAGTGTTTCACCACCCATGATAGCCTCCTCTGAACTCGGCGACACAGGTCGCACGTCCGACGTGAGCTGTCAACTCAACGCCGATGTTGGGGATTTCCACGTGGAGGAGGTTGCGTATCTTGCACCATCTGAGCTCTCTCGGTGGTGTGCGCTTCTCTCTCAGCCCCGGAGGGGCGCCACAGTGATAGCCTGGGGCGAAGCCCCAGGTTGGCTCGCCCCCCCCTTCTGCTCAAGCCCCGCAGGGGTGAAACAAAAGGAATTGTCTCGCCCCTCCGGGGCTTGGGAAAATTGGGGGAGATTGTTTTCCAGGGGCGTTGCCCAGCCTTCGCTGCGCTTCGGCGGGCGCTGCCCCTGGCTAAATTATTTTGCCCCTCCGGGGCTTGGATCGCTGTCCAGTGATCGTTTTCTTCCCCCCTTGGCCTATCTGCTGATTGGCGTCCCTGCTCTACTTCTCGGCAGTGTCAATTTCGAGGTGGCCCACATACTCGTCGGGAACGTCTTGAAATATACACCGAAAATCTTCACGACGTGAGTGAACCCACAGTGGATCACAACCACAGATACATCAGCTGGTCAAGGTTCAGGTCATTGCAATGCGTGTCACGGCTCAATTGACACATCATTCCAGAACCAGGCGATGTCCTCCTCCCGGTCCAACGCGAGAGTCCCCTCCATCTCATCGATTTTGCATCGATGGATTTCGAAATTCTCGAGGATTGTGGCAGAGGACTCCGTCAGCTCCACTGGCCACCAGGGGGGCTGTGGGAATATGCGCCACATTGGCAAGGCAAGCTCCCCCGTGATTGGAGTCAGAGAGTCGATCAGCAGCTCGCGGTCGGCAGAGTCGAAGCGAAAACCGCCGACGAGCTCGCTGTTGTCGATGTTGCGGATCCTGTGAATCTCCGTGGCGGACGGCGGAAGAATGGGAAGCAGCCGGCAATACCGACTGCGGGCATCTTCGTATGTGCTGTGAGAGATCTCCTGAGTCAGATCGGGGATGCGGCTGATGAACACCATGGACAGGATCACAGTGATTGACAGGATGATGAGACAGAGCAGGAGGATTGGCCCGGAATATCGGGTTCTCCGCGTGGTGGGGGTGGCTTCAGCCATTTGACCAGTCCGCTCAGATTGAGATTCATCCCACCGTTGGCCGGTTCTGTCCGCGCGTTGTCTCGATCGCGTGGATCAGGTCGACGAGGGTCTGATTGGTGCGGCAGGTGATCTGACTCTCCCGCCCGAGGCGGACGATCGCGCCGTTGAGGGCGTCGATCTCCGTCCGCTTGCCCTTCTCGATGTCCTGCAGCATCGAGGGGTGATGGGCCGCGGTGGGCGGGATCAGGTTTTCGAACAGGTGCCGCTCGTACTGCTCGGGCGTCTCGTGGAACATCTCGGCGCGGACCGCCCAGGCCACCTGGAACGCCTCGTCGATCACGCGCCGCATGATCTCGCGTGTCGGCTCGGTCGTCAGCAGGAAGCCGTAGGTCGAGCCCAGGATCGTCGCCAGCGGATTGAGCGCGCAGTTGTAAAGGACCTTGTTCCACAGGAACCTCTGGATGTCGGGCGAGTGCTCGCACTGGATCCCAGCCCCGGAGATGAGACGCGCGAGCGCCCCGATCCGCTCCGCCTCGATCTGGCGGTGGAGCGCCCCGATGCGCACGGCGTCCGCCTGCACCGTGACCGACACCCGTCCCGGATGGCGATGCTCCACGCCGAAGATGACCATCCCCGTCAGCGTCCGCTCCCACCCGACACGCTCGGCGATCTTCTCGGTGTTGCCCAGGCCGTTCTGGAGCGAGACGACCAGCGACTCGTCGGTCAGAAGCGGTCTGACGGCCTCTGCCGCCTCCTCGGTGTCGTGCGACTTGACGGTGATGAGGACGAGATCGAACTGCTCACCCGCGTCGGCCAAACCCTGGGCGGAGGCGAAGCACCGCTCGATGGCGACGTCGTGATCGCCCCAGATGCCCGTGATGCGGAGCCCTTTCTCGCGGACCTGCCGCATGTGGGGCTCACGCCCGACCAGTGTCACAGAGTGACCCGCCCCGGCGAGAAATCCGCCGAAGACCGACCCGATGGCCCCTGCGCCCATGACCAGTGTTCGCATAACGGCTTTTTGACAGAGACGGCAGTGGCCCGCAAGGGAAAGGCCGCGCCGTTTTCTCTGGTCATCCCGTGGCCCGCCGCCCAGAGTGGATCTCCGTGAACACGCCGACCACCCGCTCGCCCACGCGTCCGTGGCACATCCTGCCTCAGGACGACTCCACTGCCCGGAGGTTTGAGGCTGACTGCGGTCTCGGCCCCGTGGCGGCCAGGGTGATGGCCGCGCGGGGATGGACGGATCCCGAGGCGCTGCGCGATTTTCTGACCAACGGGCTCTCGTCGCTGAGCGATCCGCTCTCGCTGCCCGACATGGCGGCAGCCGCCGATCGACTGACCGCCGCCATCGCCGCGGGCGAGCACATCTGCATCTACGGCGACTACGACGTCGACGGCACGACGGGATCCGCCGTTCTCCTCCGCACCATGAGGTGGCTGGGGGTGGAGCACGTGACCCATGAGACGCCTCACCGTGTCCACGAGGGGTATGGCCTCAAGCCCGAGGCGGTCGACCGTCTGGCGGATGAGGGCGTCGATCTGATCGTCACCGTGGACAACGGGACGACAGCTCACCCGGCGCTGGAGCGGGCGCGCGAGCGGGGGATCGACGTGATCGTCACCGATCATCATCAGCTCGACACGTCGCTTCCCCCCGCGGTGGCCCTGGTCAATCCCTGGCGGATCGAGTCTGACACAGCCTTCCGCGATCTCTGTGGGTGCGCGGTGGCGTTCAAGCTCGCCATGGCGCTCGCGAAGGCGATGGGTCGCGACGCCGAGGAGGCCAAGCCGTTCCTCCTCTCACTGCTCGATCTCGTGGCGGTCGCGACCGTGGCCGACATGGTCACACTCCTCGGTGAGAACCGCGCCATCGTCCGCTACGGACTCAGCCATCTTCACAGAAGTGAAAATCTCGGCCTCCGCGCACTGATCGACGTGGCCGATCTCCAGGGTGGCGTCTCCGCCGAGAACATCGGGTGGGTGCTCGGACCCCGGATCAACGCCGCGGGCCGCACCGACCACGCGTCGGTCGCGGTCGAGCTGCTCACCACCGAGGATCCTCAGCGGGCGAAGGAGATCGCCCTCGAGCTCGAGCGCCTCAACCGGGAGCGGCGGCAGATCGAGGCCGCCATTGTCGAGCAGGCCATCGAGGAGCTCGAGAGCCACCGCGACGACCCTGTCATCATCCTCGCTCGCCCGGGGTGGCACATCGGGGTGCTCGGCATCGTCGCCTCGCGGATTCTCGAGCGCGCGGAGCGGCCCACGATCCTCCTGGCCATCGAGCGCGACATCGCCCGCGGCTCGGGGCGGTCGGTTCCCGGATTCGACATGCACGCGGCGCTGACCGCTTGCCGAGATCACCTCGAGGGCTTCGGTGGCCACCCGATGGCGGCGGGGGTCACCTGTCTGCCCTCGAAGATCGAGGATTTCCGCCGCGCGATGATCGCCCACGCCGAGTCGCTGGGACCCGACGCGCTGGGGCCACGCCCACTCGTGGCCGACACCGAGCTGGCACCCGATGAGCTGTGCGTGGAGACGCTCGAGGACATCGCCCGGCTCGGACCCCACGGCGATGGGCATCGCCGTCCGCAGTTCGTTCTCCGTGAACTCGAACTCGCCGCCACCCCGCAGGTGCTCAAGCGGACCCATCTCAAGTTCCGCTTTCTTCTGCCCAACGGCCGTCCTCTGACGGCGATGGCCTGGCGCCGCGCGGATCGCCTCGGTGAGCTGTTGCCCTCACCCCGCCGCATGGACATCATCGGGCAGCCCACTCTCAATGAGTGGCAGGGGCAGCGCACGGTGGAGTTCACCGTCAGAGATTGGCGAGTCACCGAGCCCTGAGCATGAGCGAGATCAAATTCACCCGGCGAGAGGGCGACGCCCCGGAGTCACGGCCGGCGGAGCCCGAGAGTGCAGCCCCTCCACCCCGGGAACCGAGGCCCAGGCGATCGCTCCCCGGCGACCGTGGCCACGGGGAGATCCCACGTCGTGCCGTGGGACCCATCGACCACCTGCTCCTCATCGCGATCGCCGCGGTCCTGACGCTCATGGTCTGGTTCACCATGGGTGGCCTCGGGATGACCTGGGACGAGGCCTACTACTTCGAGCCACACCGTGATGCGGTCCGCTGGGTCCACGATCTGATCAACGGGACGATCGATCCGCTGACGGGTCATGATCCCTATTGGGAGGAGATCTCGGAGCTCCCCGCCCTGCCCCGCCTCATCAGCGGATTCAGCGGTGCCCTGTTCGAGGGCTCTTGGATTGCCCGGCGCAACCTGCTCGCTCCACTCGTGGCTCAGCGCATGCTCACCGGTGTGCTCCTCGGTCTGAACTGCTGGCTGATCGCGTGCCTGCTTCTCCGCCCGCTCGGGTTGGGGCCCGCGATCGTGGCCATGCTGGCCTATGGCACAATGCCCCGCGTCTTCGGCCACGCGCACTTCGCCGCCACCGAGACACTGATGACGACGATGACACTTCTGGTCACGGCGTCGTTTCTCTGGGGTCTGCGCTCATGGCGCGGTGCGATTGTCACGGGTGTTCTCTTCGGGCTCGCACTCAACACCAAGTTCAACCTCGCCCTGCTCCCCATCCCGCTGTGGATCTGGGCGTGGGCGCGCCATCGCCAGCGCTGCGCCGACAACATGATGGCGATGACGTTCATCGCCCCCCTCACCTGGATCGCCACCTGGCCCTGGCTCTGGACGAACACGGCCGAGAGGATCATCGACCACCTCCGCCACTTCCTCGTCCATCAGCAGACGGCGGTCTGGTTCCACGGCCAGCGCTGGGGCTATGGCGAGGTGAATGCGCCGATGATCTATCCCCTCGAGATGATCGCGGTGACGACCCCTCTCTGGACGCTGCTCCTCGTCGTGATCGGGCTCGCGGTCTGCTGGCGTCGCCGCGACGACGATGGCCGGTTCACCCTGTTCGCCCTTCTCGCCCTCATTCCCCTCGCCGTGGCGTCGATGCCCGGCACACCTCGCTACGACGGCGCGCGTCTCTTCTTCCCCGTCCTGGCGCCGATGGCGCTGCTCGCTGGACTCGGGGTGGCTGCGATCCGCGACCGCTTTCGATCCCCGAGGTGGCGCCTGGGTGCAGTGGCGGCGATGGGAGTGCTGCTCACCCTGCCGAGTCTGTGGGGAATCCTCCGCATTCACCCCTGCGAGCTCTCCTTCTTCAACCTCGCCGTGGGGGGCATCCGAGGCGCCTCGGATCGCGGCTACGAGATGACCTGGTGGTGTGAGGCGGTCAATGAGCCCGTCATCGCGCATCTCAACAGTCTCCCCGAGGGGTCGACGATCCGTCCCCTCGCGCTTCAGGGGATGGTGTTCGAGCATCTCCAGGCATGGGGGGTGCTTGATCCCGATCTCCAGTTCGTGAGTCCTCCGCAGGGGGCGACCGACTATCACATACTCCAGAATCGACGAGGCTTCTTTGGGACCACCGAGGCCTTCCTGTGGGATCACTGGATGCCTGAGAACACCCGCCACTTCGGATGGCCCCGCGGGTCTGAGACGCCCGTGGTCTCGATGGTCGCTGTGGCGGAGACGGGGCCCGCGTTCGAGCAGGCCCGCATCGCCCACATTCAGTCTCTGGAGGAGGGGAACCCATGAGCCGCCCACTGATCGCGCTTCTCACGGACTTCGGCCTCGCTGACCCCTACGTCGGAGTGATGAAAGGGGTGATGAAGGGCATCTGCCCCGATGTGGAGTTCATCGACATCACGCACGGGGTGCGCCCGCAGTCCGTGATCGACGCGGCATTCCTTCTGGCGACGAGCCGGGCCCACTTTCCCGACCACACGGTGTTTCTCTGTGTCGTTGACCCGGGGGTCGGATCAGACCGCGCAGCGCTGGCGGTCGAGTCCTCCACGCATCGCTTTGTCGCCCCCGACAACGGCCTCCTCTCGCTGGTCTGGCGCCATCTGGACGATCCGGAGGCTCACAGGATCATCAACCCCGCCTATCGGCTGGCGGAGGTCAGTGCCACCTTCCATGGCCGTGACATCTTCGCACCCGCCGCCGCCCATCTCGCCGCCGGTGTGCCCATCGAGGAGCTGGGGCCGCCCATGCCCGACATCGAGCACCTCGCCTTCGCCCGTCCTCACCGCGAGGGGGCGGAGACACTGATCGCCGCGGTGGTGCACATCGACCACTTCGGCAATCTGATCACCAATGCCCGGCAGTCTGATCTGCCGCGCGGTGTGGCGCCGGCGGATCTGCGGATCACGTTCGGCCGTCATCGGATCGAGGGGCTCAAGACCACCTACAGCTTTGTGGATGCGGGCAGCCCGATCGCCCACTGGGGATCCAGCGGGCATCTCGAGCTCGCGGTGCGCGACGGCAACGCGGCCGAGCGCTTCGGGCTCGCGATCGGCGATGCCGTCCAGGTGACATGGCCCATGGGCGGTGAGGGCTGAGACATGTGGCAATTCGAGAGCCTGAGCGAGGCCACGGCGTTCCTCGGCGAGCGCCACACCTCTGCCACCTTCGGCGTCTTCGATGGCATTCACCTCGGACATCAGGATCTGATTCACCGCATCACTCAGGAGGCGAGGAGGGGCGACAATCTCGCAGCGGTGCTCACCTTCCGATCGCATCCCCTCAGCCTCCTGGCGCCTGTCTACACTCCAGCGCGGCTCACATCCCCCAGGCGACAGGCAGATCTCCTCGAGGGACTCGGAATCGATCTGCTCGTCACAGTCGCCTTCGACAGGGCCTTTGCCGATCTGAGCCCCCGGGAGTTCATCCGCGAGGTTCTCGTCAAAGGACTCCGGGCTCAGACGATCTCGCTTGGCTTCAACAACCGCTTCGGCCAGGGGGGCAAGGGCGATGGAGTGTTGCTCGAGCGCATCGGCGATGAGCTGGGACTGGGGACTCATGTCGTGCCTCCTCGCATCTGGAAGGGCTCGGTGGTGAGCTCGACCCGGGTTCGTCAGCTCCTGCTCGACGGCCGCATCCGCAAGGCCAATGCGCTTCTGGGACGTCCGCATGTCCTCGAGGGAACCGTCACCGAGGGTGATCGGCGGGGGCGCTCCATCGGATTTCCCACCGCCAATCTGCGGGTGGCTGAGGGCACGCTCATCCCGGCGAGCGGAGTCTATGCGGTCCGGGCGATCCGCGACGGTGATTCCCTCGACGGCATGATGAACATTGGGTCACGCCCCACGTTCGAGGGGGAGGGGACCACCGTGGAGGTCCATCTCTTCGACTTCGATGCGGAGCTCTATGGCGAGCGCCTCGAGGTCGAGATGTTCGAGCATCTGCGACCCGAGCAGCGATTCCGCTCCGCCGAGGATCTCGCGGAGCAGCTCCAGCGAGACCGCGAGGATGCACGCACAGTTCTGGCCCAGGAGGTCTGATTCACCCCTCAGGGGGACGGCCCCGCCGCTGCGCCAGCCAGTCCAGGGGGGGGAGGATCAGCGCGGCGATCAGAAGGATCACTGCGGTCACCGCCAGGGCGACGAGCAGCAGCGCCAGCATCAGCAGGTAGACGAGAACGTCCAGCGGGGCGAGGAGAAGGCGGAGACGCATTCAGCTCTGCTCCTCGGGTTCAGCGGGGGAGGGGAGTGGCCCCCTCTTGTAGACGAAGACATCTCCCCTCGTGCCCGGAAGACGGGCGATCAGGGTGAACTCACGATCGAGATGCTCTTGGATGAAGGGCGGGATCTCACCCCATCCGATGTACCAGACCGAGCTGTGGACCATGAGCGCCATCTCAAAGTCGGCCTCAGCCATCACATGGGGGCGAACGGCGGCAGCCACCTGTGGCTCTGCGATGTAGTGCTGGACCGGCCGTTCGCTCCAGTAGGCACCGGTCAGGATGATGTCATGTGGCTGAAAGTTCGACTCGATGATCTCCACCGCCCCGCGCCAGTCCTGACGCTCCGTGGTCAGACAGGTCCAGAGCGTGGGGAGGAAGCCCAGAGTGAGCGCAGCCGCCGCCAGTGCCGACCCGATCGCGCCACCCAGGCCCATTCGCCAGAGGGTCCCGAGGGCGACCCCGCAGAGCGTGAGAGCCAACGCATGGAGGTGAAGGAGGTAGCGCGGTGCGAGGCTGTGGCGCATCGCAGTCCCCATGGTCAGGCCGAGCGTGAGGAGCCCGATCAGCACCAGGGGAACCAGATGGCGAGGCTGATGACGAAGGGCGCTCCACAGCCCGATGAGCACGCCCACCGCCATCAGGAGTGAACCCCAGAGTGTGGGATGCAGCAGCTCCTGAGTCCAGCGGCTGCTCCACTCGGGCACGAATCGCTCACCCAGTGCCGTGACACCCGTCGCCATCACCTCAGGGGGAGGGGGGCTGAGAAGCCCGACGTACTGTGCCACTGCACGGGCGATGGGCATCGCCCAGGGGAGCAGCGGAATGGCGAGGCTGACGATCCCGATCAGCGCCCCCCGGCGCAGAGCATCGCGCTCGGTCAGCTCCACTCCCAGCGGGAGGATGAGGAGCAGCAGCAGGGTCAGACCCACAGCCCCCACGACGAATGCGGCGGTGAAAGACACGTAGAACGCGAGCGCGCTGGCGGCCCCCGCGGCGATCCAGAGCCCCCATTGCCATGGCCTGCGCCACGCGGCGAGCAGTGCCAGGAGGCCACCGAACTCGAGAGCGAGCATCACGGTGTAGTGACGGGCGTCCTGTGAGTGCTCGACCATCACCGGACTGAGAGCGCAGAGGAGGGCTGCGAAGAAACCCGCGGCCCGCCCCCCCAGGGTGGCGCCGAGGCCCCAGAGCAGCGGGACCAGCGCGATGCCTCCGATCAGGGCGGGCAGGCGGATGGCAGAGGCCCTGTTCGGTGCGATCCCTGCGAGCCAGTGCATGAGAAGATGCCGCGCGGGGCTCTCGTGAGATCCGAGACGCGAGCAGTGCTCCACGATCCAGGCGGGCTCGTGCTCGGCCACCCACAGTGCCTGGGCCTCGTCCACCCACAGCGATTTCTCGCCGCTGCCCCAGAGCCGGAGGGCGGCGGCCAGCAGGGTCAGCAGCAGGGCGACGGTGCGCAGGGGATCGGTGCGGCGGCGCTCTCGCATGTCCCTCATCAAGGCGAACTGAGGTGCCGCTCTCAACGATGAAAATGGTGTGAGGTCCCATTTTCCCGTGGCCCCCGCCGATGCGTCGCCCTACGCTGCTTCGCCGTGAGCCCGCTCGACCCCGCCCTCTTTCCCCTGCATGTCATCTGCGTCTTTGTGTTCGGGAGTCTGTTCGGCAGCTTCTTCAACGTCGTGATCTGGCGCCTGCCGAGGCGCTTCAGCATCGTCTTGCCGCCGAGTCACTGCCCCAGCTGTGGGTCACCGATCCGCTGGTATGACAACATTCCGATCCTGAGTCTCGTCGCCCTCGACCGGCGATGCCGCCACTGCGGGCTTCCCATCAGTCTCCGGTATGCGGCCATCGAGCTCCTGACAGCCCTCGTCTTCGTCGCCGTCTTCTGGCGCTTCGGATGGACGGGTGCGACGCCGCTCTACCTCGTCTTCGCGAGTCTTCTCATCATCGGGAGCTTCACCGACATCGACCACTGGATCATCCCCGACAGCGTGACCTTCGGTGGGCTCGCCGTGGCGCTCGTCGCCTCGCTCGCCTCACCGTGGCTCGGGCCGGAATACCTGCCGGGCAACTCATGGCCCCACTGGGGAGGCGGCTGGTGGCAGGGGGTTGCCAACGCCGCTCTCGGCGCCGCGGTCGGCTGGACCGTGCTCACCCTCATCGCTCTTCTCGGGCGCCTGATGGCGGGGCGCGAGGCCATGGGCGGCGGCGACATCGTTCTCCTGGCGATGTTCGGTGCCTTCCTCGGGTGGCAGGGGGCGCTGGCGGCGCTGCTGATCGCCTGCTTCCTCGGCGCCTTCTTCGGTGGGACGCTCCACCTCTCGGCCAAGATGCGCGAGAGACTGAGAGGAGGGCCCTTGCCTCCTCCCCCGGAGAACTTGCCTGAGGGGATCGATGCCTCCTCACCCGAGGGTTTCCAGCGGGCAGTGGAGCATCTCGATCTCCATCGCAAAGAGCGTCGGCTCTCCTCGCATCTCCCCTTCGGCCCCTACCTGTGCGCAGCCGCGATGGTCACTCTGCTTCTCTGGCCGCAGGTCGAGGCGATGCTTCTGTTCTTCTTTGGTGGCCCCTGGCTCTATCGCTGAGGTTCGCGTCGGGCCAGGGAGGATCCGCCTTGATCTTGACAACCCATTCCTCCATAACGCTCCGAACGCCTGGAGGGGACCTCCGAGCCACCGCATGACCGCCCCGCGAGTCACCGGGAAAACCCAGCTGGTCGGCCTCTTCGGCTGGCCGGTCGAGCACACCCTGTCGCCACCGATGCACAATGCGGCTTTCGCTGACCGGGGGCTCGACTGGCTCTATGTGCCCCTCCCGACCCCACCCGAGCGGTTGGCTGATGCGGTCCGCGGCGTGGCCGCCGCGGGGTTCCGAGGTTTCAACGTCACCATCCCGCACAAGGAGGCGGTGATGGCACACCTCGACGAGATCACACCCGAGGCCCGTGCCATCGGAGCGGTCAACACCGTGGTGGTGACCCAGGGGCGCCTGACGGGCCACAACACCGATGTCGATGGATTCGTCATGCCCACCACCACAGAGGCGCATGTGGATCTCGGCGGCAAGGTCGCGGCGCTGATCGGCGCCGGGGGCGCTGCGCGTGCCATCGCCTCGGGCTGCCTGCGGATGGGGGTGGGGCGGCTCGTGCTCACGGACATCGACGCCCCGAAAGCCGAGGCGCTGCGGGGTGATCTGGAGCCTCTGCGCGGTGACGCCCGGATCGAGGTCCTCCCCGCTGGGAGCGATGCCCTGTGCGAGGCCGTCGGCACCGCTGCCCTCGTGGCCAACGCGACCCCAGTCGGCATGCATGGCCCCGATGACTCACCCATCGATGTCGCGTGGCTCCCCGAGGGCGTGGTGGTCTTCGAGGCGATTTACACTCAGCCCCGCACCGCGCTGATGCGCGCCGCCGAGGAGCGGGGCGGCAAAGCGATCCATGGACTGCGCATGCTCCTCCACCAGGGCGTGCGGGCCTTCGCCCTCTGGACGGGCATGGAGCCCGACGTCGGCTTGATGGAGCGCGCGCTGGAGGAGGCCCGCAGGTGACACTGACCTACCAGACATCCGGTGAGAGCCACGGCCCCTGCCTCACCGCCATCGTCGGCGGCCTGCCCGCGGGCATGGGGGTGAGCATCGACGAGATCAATGCGAGCCTCGCCCGGCGGCAGCAGGGCTTTGGGCGTGGCGGCCGCATGAAGATCGAGCGCGACACCGTCGAGATCACCTCGGGCGTGCGCTTCGGCAAGACGCTCGGGTCACCCGTGACGCTCGTCGTCGCCAACGATGATTGGAAGAATTGGACCGACCGAATGTCGGTGACGCCTCTGACGCCGGCGCAGCGAAAGCGTCTCAGCGATGATCCGCTCGGCGCACCCGTGACTCAGCCTCGGCCGGGACACGTGGACCTCGCCGCCATCATGAAGTGGGATCAGACTGACATCCGCAATGTCCTCGAGCGGGCCAGTGCCCGCGCGACCACGACCCAGGTCGCGGTGGGCTCCCTCGCCAAGCAGCTTCTCCGGGTGTTCGGGATCGAGGTGATCTCGCACATGCTCCAGCTCGGCAAGGTGAGAGCCACGGTCGGAGATCTGTCGCTGACTCAGATCCAGAGACGTGCGCTCGACGACGAGGACTTCCACTGTGTGGACGAATCCGCCCGAGACAAGATGCTCCGAGCCGTGCGGCGCGCGCGCCGCGAGGGCGACACCCTCGGGGGTGTCAACGAGATCATCGCCGTCGGCCTGCCCCCTGGGCTCGGCTCCTGCATGGACTGGGATGAGAGGCTCGATGGGCGACTCGCGGGTGCCCTCATGGCCGTCCAGGCGATGAAGGGTGTCGAGATCGGGATGGGATTCGCGGCCGCCGAGCGCCTCGGCTCCGAGGTGCACGACGAGATCGTGCCGCGCCGCCGCCGCAATCCCCTCGACATCGCCTACGCCCGCACACGCAACAACGCGGGGGGACTCGAGGGCGGCATCACCAACGGCGAGCCGCTGGTGATCCGAGTGGCCCAGAAGCCGATCTCCACCCTGATGCGACCGCTGCGCTCGGTCGACATCCGGACCAAGAGGTCCGTCGACGCCGTCCGGGAGCGGTCGGACACCACCGCCGTCCCCGCGGGGGGCGTGATCTGCGAGCACGTCGTCGCGATCGTCATCGCGCAGGCGTTCCTCGAGAAGTTCGGCGGTGACTCGATGACCGAGATCCGGCGCAACCACCGGGGCTATCTTCGTCAGATCGCGAAGATGTGATGGGCGCTAGGCGCAACATCATCCTCGTGGGCTTCATGGGTGCGGGCAAGACCGCCGTGAGCCATCTCCTGGCCGAGCGCCTGGGCTGGGAGCGCATCGACACCGACGATCTCATCGTCGAGTGCGCGGGCAAGTCGATCCCCGAGATCTTCGCGCAAGACGGTGAGCCGCACTTCCGCGACCTGGAGACCGAGGTGATCCGCGGACTCGGCGAGCGGGAGCACACGGTCATCTCGACGGGCGGAGGATGTGTGATGCGCGACGGGAACATGCGCGCCCTCGCCGAGGCGGGCATGGTGGTCCATCTCGCGGCGAGGCCCGACGTCATCATGGACCGATGCGAGGGCGACACCAACCGCCCGCTCCTGCAGGTCGAGGACCCGATGGCCAGGATCCAGGAGCTTCTTGATCTGCGCGCCCCGCACTACGCGAGGGCACATCACACCGTCGACACCTCCGACCTCACCCTGGAGGAGGTCGCGGAGATGATCATCTCACTGTGGCAGGGGGAGACCGAGGGATGAGCAGCGTGACCCGCATCACCGTCGAGCTCGGAGAGCGAGCCCACCCGATCCTCATCGGATCGGATCTGCTGGATCAGGCCGCGGACCGTGTGCTCGAGGTCCTGAGACCGAGTCATGTCATCATCGTCGCCCAGCCAACCGTGGGCCCATCCTATGGCCAGCGGGTGCTCAGCTCCTTCGAGAGGCAGGGGATTCCGGTGTCGCTCACCGAGGTGCCCGACGGCGAGGAGGCCAAGTGCTTCGCCGAGATCGAGAGACTCAGTGACACCATGCTGGCCCATCGCCTGCCGAGGCAGGCCTGCCTGGTCACGGTCGGCGGCGGCGCGGTCGGCGACATGGGGGGCTTCGCCGCGGCGATTCACATGCGAGGCATCGCCTTCGTCCAGATCCCGACGACACTGCTCGCCATGGTCGACGCCAGCGTCGGTGGCAAAACAGGGATCAACACCCCGAGGGGGAAGAACCTCGTCGGCGCCTTCTGGCAGCCGCGTCTGGTTCTCGCGGATCTCGACACACTCGGCACTCTCGCCCCACGGCAGATGCGCGCGGGCATGGCGGAGGTGATCAAGCACGGCGTGATCGCCGACTCGGCTCTGTTTGAGGCGATCGAGGCACACGCCTCCCCCTCGGAGCCGGATCGGGACCTGTTGACCCTCGCGGTGCGCCGCTCCTGTGAGATCAAGGCCGCGGTCGTCGCCGAGGACGAGCGCGAGGGGGGGCGGCGCATGATCCTGAACCTCGGGCACACGATCGGCCACGCCGTCGAGAATCTCGGCGGCTATCACGATCTGCTCCACGGGGAGTGTGTGGCCATCGGCATGGTGGTCGCCGCGGAGATCGCGGAGGACCTGGGCATGGCGAGCGCAGACGTGCCCGCCCGGATCGAGGGGCTGTGCGAGCGCGCGGGTCTCCCCACCAGGATCCCCTCCATGCCCTGGCCGCGGCTGCTGGACGTGATGCGGAGCGACAAGAAAGTCGCCGGGGATCGCCTCCGCTTTGTCTTGCCGAGATGCATCGGACAGGTGATCATCCGGGACGATGTCCCGCTCGACGTGGTCGAGCGAGTCTTCCGAGAGCGGGGAGCGACCGACTGATGCGAATCCACATTCTCAACGGACCCAATCTCAATCTGCTCGGGACACGCGAGGTGGCCATCTACGGCAAGCAGACGCTCGGCGACATCGATGCGCGCCTGGCGGAGGTCGCCGAGGAGCTCGGCGTCGAGGTCGACTCCTACCAGTCGAACCATGAGGGCGCTCTGATCGACGCCATACACCGTCAGCGTGGACGTGCCGACGGGCTCATCATCAATCCCGGGGCGTTCACCCACACCTCCGTGGCTCTGCGCGACGCGATCGACGCGGTGCAGATCCCCACGGTGGAGGTTCACCTCTCGAACATCCACGCCCGGGAGACGTTCCGTCACCACTCCTTCCTCGCCCCGGTCTGCCTGGGCCAGATCGCGGGCTTCGGCCCGGCGAGCTATGAGCTCGCCCTGCGCGCTCTGGTCGAAGCCCTCAGAGACCGCGGCGAGCCGTCCTGATCCCGCTCCGCTCCCCCATGCGCCCGAAGGAGATCACGCCTGTTGAGGAGGGCCCCGCGGAGACGCACGTCTTCGCCATCCCTCTGCTCTGGCGCTGGCTGGCGCTTCTCCTCCTCGGTGTGGCCGTGCTCGTCGCCTATGTCGGTGGCGATCAGCCCCCCCTCTTCAATCGCGAGATGGCGGGGTTGGCATGCACGGGCCTCGCCCTCGTCTCGATCCTCGCCACCCTCCGGCGCCCCTCCGCGGTGGCGACGCTCTCGCTCTTCGACGGACTTCTGCTGGTCGCGCTCTCCACCGCCGCCGTCGCGGCTTTTCACTCGCCCCTTCGCCCACCGGCGATCACAGCCCTTCTCTGGCAGGCGAGTCTCGTCGGAGTCTTCCTCGCGGGGCGTCTCATCGGCCCCGCGATCTCCGGACCTGCTCTTGCCCTCTGGTCGACCGCGACCGCCGGCCTCGGCGCTCTGTGGGCTGTGCGCGACACCGCGGCTCTGCCCGCTCAGTGCAGGGCAGTGGCCGCTCATCTCGATTCGCTGACCCTGCTGGAGTGGGCGCTCGCGCTGGGGCTGATCGCGGCCTGCTGGCTCAGGCAGGCCTGGGCGCGCAGGCAACCTGCGCGTTCGCTCCGCTATCTCCGCCGCGCTCTGCTCTTCCTCCTGACTCTGAGCGCGGCGGGTCTGCACCTGATGGCGATGGCCGGCTCGGATCTCGAGGGCTTTCTCAGCCGCCGGGCCGCGGGCTGGAGCGTGGGACGGGCGCTTTTCTGGGAGTGGCCGCTCTGGGGGTGGGGGGGAGGCACATGGCAGTGGTCGCTCCAGTCGCTCCAGTCACCCCCCGTCATCGACGAGCCCATCGCTCAGACCACCGCTGTCTGGGTTCTGACGGCGGGTGGGATCAGCGCGCTGGTGATCTGCACCGTGCTGATCACAGGCCTGCTTGGCACACTCGCCGGGGCCCGTCGGCCCGACAAGCCCTCACGGGTGGGGACGCCTCTGATGTCCGTCGGCGCCATCGCGCTGGCCTGGGGGCTGATGGGCCTCTGGTCTCTGACACCGGTCAGACCGTGCAACCTGATCATCACGGCGTTTCTGCTGGGCACGTCGCTGTCAATTGATCTGCGGGAGATCACGTCGGAATCGAGAGGTCCGAGCGTTCTCCGCGGAGTGCTCTGGGCATGTGCGCTTCTCACGGGCATGCTGCTGCTGATCGCGCTCGCCCTCAGCCCGGCGCTGAGCTGGTGGGTGAGAGCGGCCTCCGATGAGACCAGCGCGCTCGCGCGCATCCGCGCCGCCGAGCACCTGAATCCGTGGAATGACCTCTGGCCACGGCGTGAGGCTCAGATCCTCGGGCTCCAGATCTGGCGCGATCCCACGTCGGACGGTGAGGGCAGGTGGCACCGGTTTCTCGCGGCGCACACGCGGGCGCGCCGCCTGAATCCCTGTGAGACGGAGAGCTGGGTCTCCCCGGCGAATGCGGTGCTCAAACTCCGGGGCGATGCCGAGCAGGCCGAGAGCCTCTATCGCCAGGGCCTCGACCACATCCCCCTCGATCGGGAGATGCGCCTCGCGCTCGCCTCTCTCCTCGAGCAGCGGGGTGACCACGCCGGGGCTTTCAACACCCTTCGCCCTCTCGATCGCATTCACCCCACATCCCAGTCCAAGGTGGTGCTGGCCATGCTCGCCTGGCGGCTCGGCGATCGCGATCTCGCGGAGCGCTTCGCTCTGGAGGCGATCCAGCTCGGCAATCGCTCGGGTGCTCTGCGCGCTCTTCTGCTCGAGATGAACAGCCCCCTGCTGGATGTCCTCTCGTGATCGAACCCGAGACTCACACGCTGAGGGTCGAGGAGGGAGAGGAGGGGCAGCGGCTCGATGTGTGGCTGGCCGCGCGGCTTCCCCAGCACTCGCGCTCAGCGATCAAGCGGCACATCGGGGCGGGGGACGTGGTGATCGCTGAGCGACCGGTCGTCCGTGCGAGTCACACTGTGAAGAGCGGGGACATCGTCACCGTGACGATTCCCCCCGTGGCCTCGCCACTGCCCCAGGCCGAGGAGATCGAGATCGACACCCTGCACGAGGACGATCACCTCGTGGTCGTCAACAAACCACCGGGGATGGTCGTGCACCCCGCCCGGGGCCACATGGAGGGAACGCTGGTCAACGCCCTCCTGCACCGATGCCCCGACATGCGCGGTGTCGGAGGAGTGCGGCGGCCGGGCATCGTCCATCGACTGGACAGGGGCACCTCGGGGCTTCTCGTGGCGGCCAAGGATGACCGCACCCACCGTGCGCTGAGCGACGCTCTCAGGAGGCGAGAGATCTGTCGCCGCTACGATGCCCTGGCGTGGGGTGCGCGATTCGAGGCCCCGCGGACCATTGAGGCCCCCATCGCACGGGATCCGAGGAACCGGCTTCGCATGGCCGTCGTCAAGGGGGGGCGCGACGCCATCACCCATCTCGAGATGCACAGAGCGGGGGAGCTCATCTCCTGGCTCCACCTGCGTCTTCAGACGGGGCGCACGCATCAGATCCGCGTGCACCTCCGGCACATCGGCCACCCCATCGTCGGTGACGCGCTGTACGGGGGCATGGGAGCCGAGTGGGTTCAGCGGCTCCACCGGCGCTCCAGCGCCGCCGCCGCCGCGGTTCGACGCGCTGCGCGTCCGATGCTGCACGCAGGGCTGCTGGCCTTTGAGCATCCGGTGACCGGGGAGCCGCTCGAATTCACAGCGTCGCCCCCAGAGGATTTTCTGGGGCTCGCCTCGTTGCTCGGCCTCTGATCAGCGGCGGCGCCGACGGTCGCGCGGCAGCGTGATCGTCACCGTGGTCCCCTGCGCCGCGACACTCTCCACCGCGATGGAGCCTCCCGCGTCGTCGATGGCGCGCTTGGCCGTGGGAAGGCCAAGCCCCGATCCGCCCGACTTGGTGGAGTAGAAGACCTCGAAGATGCTCTCGAGCTGATCCGGCGGGATCCCCTTGCCGTTGTCCTCGACGATCAGGGTCGCGCGGCTCGCCTCGGCATGGCCGTGGATGGTGATCACCCGCTCGGGCTTGTCCATCGCCTGCGCCGCGTTGAGAAGGACATTCGTCAGCGCCTGGTGGAGTGCCGTCGGGTCCACGGCGACCATCGCTCCGTCGGGCAGGTCGCCGATCTCGCACCGGATGCCCCGCGACTCCATCTCAGGGCCGAGCGCCATGGCCGCCTCGCGCATGGCCAGGCCGAGGTCGACCACCTCATCGGTCCTGCGCATGGGGCGGGCGTAGGTGAGGAAGTTCTCCACGATCTTGTTCAGGTGAACGATCTGCCCCTTGATCCCATCGACGAGCCCCCGTGTTGCGGGATCCGCACTGCTGTCGGTTCCCAGGTCCTCGCCGACCAGGTCGAGGTTGATGCTCATCGCATTCAGAGGATTGCGGATCTCGTGGGCCAGGCCAGCCGCGAGCGTCCCCACATAGGCGAGGCGGTCGAGACGGTGCGCCTCGTCGTTGACCGCCACCAAGTGGCTCAGGACCCGCGCGAGGCTCGAGATCCCCGCGAGCGTCAGCAGCAGCACCAGCCCGACCAGAATCCATGAGACCCGTGTGATCGCCCTCGAGGTGTCCTTGAGGCCGCTGGCGATCCGCTGCAGGCTGACGCGGTAGGTCAGTCTCAGTCCACTGTGCCCCGGCCCCAGGGCGATGGGCACCTCCACCTGCTCCTCCTCTCCGATCAGCGGTGGGAGGGTGGGATTGAGGGGGTCGAGACCCGAGGGCAGATCCTCCAGCGGCGTGGGCTCGTCCACCAGGCGCCCGATCACGTTCTGGCTGCGGTCCACGTAGACGGCTGTTCCATTCTCGTCGATCAGGGTGAAGAGCGTCAGCGACGTGTGGGTCTGCGCATAGCGCTTCACCATCTCCACGATCGTCCCCCTCCCCATCTCGTCGAGATCGTCGATGTCCTCCACCCCCTCCTGGGCGAGGAAGCTGCCGATCGAGTCGCCCAGCTGCTCGCCGCTGCGCTTGATCACCTCCTTCGCCTGGTCGACCAGCCGATTTTTCATCTGGTTGACGATCACCATCGAGACCGACGTCGTCGCAAAGGTCAGCAGCAGAAAGGCCACCACCGCATAGATGTAGATCCGCGCGCGAGATGACTTGGGAATCAGACGGGCCAGGGGGGAGGTCATCGATCAGGCCTCGGGCGGTCCCTGGGCATCCTCGAGCCTCTGTTTCAGCTCGGAGAGATCCGATCGGCTCAGCTTCCCGCTCTGCAGCTGCATCACCAGCTCCTGCAGCCGGGGGTCCTCCATCAGCCGCTGTGTCATCTCGGGATCGATGTCCAGATGGTCGCTCAGGATCTGGCGGCTCGTCTCGCGGATGTCGGCGATTGCCAGACCGAGCAGCAGGGGGACGATCAGGAACGCCGCGCCGTAGAGCGCCAGCTTGACGCGCGGCTCGGCGCTCACCCCCGCCCACGTCAGCAGCGCCACCATGGCGAGGATCAGAGCCACGCCCGTCAGGCGGCGGCGCAGGCGCCGGTCCGAGGAGGGGAAATCCTGCGACTCGGGATGGCGATGCACCCAGATCTCCCGTGCGCCGATGGCCAGCACGGCGACGACGATCAGTGTTCCCAGGATCTGGCTGTAAGTGGGCATCGCCGAATCACCTGCTCTCTCAGACAGCAGTCTGACCCGGGAGGTTGGCGGAGATCAACGGTGCAGTGCCGCTCAGATCTCCTCTTCGGTGGGTCTGTCAATGCTCCGGTCTGTCGGCTTGGTCTGCCCCATGGACAGCAGATAGCAGACGATCAGGCACACACTCGTTCCGATGAAGGAGTACCAGGGCCAATTGATGCCGAAGTGCTCGATCGTCATGGTCGCGATCACGATGACTGCCATCACGATGGAGGAGACGATCATCCCCGTCATCACCGGGGTCGCGTGGCCCGCCTTGGTCCACATGCCGAACAGAACCGCCCCGAGCAGCGCCCCCGAGAAGATCCCGGCGAACTGGAAGACCAGGTTGAAGATGAGGTCAGCGTCCTTCGCCGCCCAGGCGACGAAGACGAGCAGCAGGCCCACCACCAGCGTGCCCCAGCGCCCCATGGCCAGCTCGCCCCTCTGCTCCCCGCTTTTTCCGGTCAGAGGACGCCACAGGTCCATGATCGCCACCGAGGAGATGGCCGTCAGGGCCGAGGCGAGGCTCGACATCGCGGCCGCGAGAATCCCCGCGATCATGAATCCCTTCACCACAGGGGGCATGTGGGTGACGATGAAGATCGGGAAGATGTAGTCCGCCTTGGGTGCACCGAATCCCGTGGCGGCGTCGACCGTTCTCGGGTCCCAGGGGCCCATGCCGGAGAAGTCGAAACCGTTGATCGAGTAGTACGCATACAGCCCAGCGCCCACGAGCAGGAAGACCAGGAACTGCGGGAAGATGATCAGGGCGCTGAGGATCAGCGCGTTGCGCCCACCCTTTTCGTCCTTGCAGGCCAGGACGCGCTGGACGTTGAGCTGATCGACGCCGTGGCTGACCATGATGCCGACCGTTGCTCCGATCAGGCCCATCCAGATGTTGAACCTGCCACCGAAGATCTCTTTGACGTTGGCCCAGATCCAGGCGCCGAAGCCCTGATCCGGGGCCATT
Organism: Candidatus Sumerlaeota bacterium; assembly: GCA_016928695.1. Taxonomy (GTDB): domain Bacteria; phylum Sumerlaeota; class Sumerlaeia; order JABWBI01; family JABWBI01; genus JAFGKF01. Next base: position 34,087 of record JAFGKF010000159.1, read on the forward strand.
GTCACGAGGCCGGAGTGGAAATACGCCAGCTTCTCCCGGCTCACCTCGAAGACGGCCCCCCAGCCCGTGGCACCGCTGGGCGCGGCCATGTCGCCCTGCAGCAGCGTGGGGATGTAGAGCATCGCGAAGAGCCCGCCGAAGAAGAAGATGAAGAACTGGATCATCTCCGTCCAGACAACCGCCGTGATGCCACCGATCGACGTGTAGAGGATCGAGATCGCGGTGAACAGCAGGATGGAGTACCAGATGCCCCACTCGGGAAAGACCGTCCGCATCACGATCATCACCGGGATCGCCGTCACGTAGACCCGGAATCCCGCCTGGAGGATCATGTTGAAGACTGACAGCCCCGCCGAGAGATAGCGCGGCTGGGGTCCGAAGGCACGGGTCAGCACCTGGTAGGGCGTGTACACGTCCCCGCGGTAGTAGTGTGGGACCATCTTGAACGCCACGATCACGCGGGCGATGACATAGCCGATCGCGATCTGCATGAAGAGGAGATCGCCGCCCTCCGTGAAGTACATGCCGCTGCCATCGATCTTCAGCACACCGATGGCCATCGCCGGCACTCCGATGAACGTCAGCGCGCTCGTCTCCGTCGCCACGATCGAGAGGCCCACCATCCACCACGACAGATTGCGTCCCCCCAGGAAGTAGTCGCGCTTCGACGTCTGACCGCGCGACATGTAGATGCCGACCGTCACCATCCCAATCAGATACAGAATGACGACGCCCCAATCCCAAGATGAGAACATGGCCTCTCCTCCAGCGATCCTCAGGGTTTGATCGCTCAGCCATGCCACACCGGATCCGTGTTGTCCAATCCCGATGAGCTTATTGAAAATCCGGACAGAACCGAGGGGCAGCCTTGATGTTGCGATCCCTCGGCGTCTCTGGGACACTGTCAGTTCCCCGGGAGGGGCGGCGTGATGAGCGATCGAACCGGTCTTGTCTCCGCGATCCTGCTCGATGGCCAGGGCGGTGGCCGCGAGCTGCCGTGGCCTGAGACTCCCTCCGATCTGCCGGAGGGCATGACGCCCTGGCTTCACCTCGACCGGATGTCTGAGAACGTCCAGCGCTGGGTGCGGCGCGAAGCCCGACTCGATCCGCTGGTCTGCGAAGCCCTCTTCGCGGAGGAGACCCGTCCCCGCGTCGCGCGAAAAGGGGACGGTCTTCTCGTCATCCTGCGAGGGGTGAACCTCAACCCCGGTGAAGACCCTGAGGACATGATCTCGATCCGGCTCTGGATCGATGCGCATCGGATCATCAGCCTGCGCTCAAACCACATCATGGCCGCGGCTGACATCCGAGAGCGGATCGCCGCGTCCGAGGGCCCGAGGGGCCCGGGGGATTTTCTCGTGGCCCTGGCCGACGGCCTGATGGATCGCATGGCCCCCGTGCTGGCCAGCCTGGAGGACAGGCTCGATGGAATGGAGGAGGAGATCCTGGTCACTCCCACCGGCGAAATCCGCTCCAAGCTGTCCGAGCTCCGTCGCGATGCGGTGGCACTGAGGCGCTATCTCGCCCCCCAGCGTGAGGCGCTGAATCGCCTCCAAACCGAGCAGGTGCCCTGGCTCACGGACCTCCACCGTGAGCAGCTCCATGAGATCGCCGATCTGCTGACGCGCCACATCGAGCTCCTGGACTCGGCTCGCGATCACGCCGCCGTGACCCAGGATGAGCTGACCAATCTCGTCGCGGAGCAGATGAATCAGCGGATGTACGGTCTCTCTGTGGTCGCCGTCATCTTCCTCCCCCTCGGTTTTCTGACGGGCCTGCTGGGGATCAACGTCGCCGGCATCCCCGGCATGGATTACCAGGGCGCTTTCGCCATCGTCTGTGCGATTCTCTTGGTGGTCGCACTGTTTGTGGTGGGAATCCTGAAGCACAGGAGGTGGTTCTGAGTGATGAGACTTCGAATCGGTCTCGCGCTTCTGCTCCTCGCCCTGACGGCGGTGGCATCGGCCGCGCCCTCGTCCCCCGAGGGGAGCGTCGCCGACACGGAGTCGCCCGAGAGTGTCACGCCGACGCCCGTCACACCCGAGCGCCTTGTTCAGGCCCAGCAGGCCTCCGCGGCGCAGCAGCAGATCCGGGAGGAACTCACTCAGACAGAGAGTGTCACCGTGATCGAGCAGCAGGTGACTCGGGGGGCGGTGGAGATCCTCACGACCTGGTTCCGGACGAACATCGTGTATCTGGGGACAGCCCTGCTGGTCTATGTGCTGCTCCTGTATGTCGTGGAGAAGGTGGCCAAGCGCCTGCGGCGCCACGCCCAGCGCCTTCGGGACGAGATCAGTCTGAGGTCTGCCCCACCAGCGGAGGTGAGCGAGGAGATCACAGAGGCGGTCAAGCCCGTCGATGAGGCCGCGCAGGAGCGGCTGCAGCGTGAGATCGAGAATCTGGAGGAGAGGACTCAGCTCGCCCTGTGGCGCTCCCGCTTTTACAGCTCGTTCTTCTTCTGGCTCCTCACTCTGGCCTTTCTGGTTCACCTCGGCGGGTACATGTTCCACGCCGGGGGCACCCAGGTGGTGCGCGCACTCACGTCCCCCGTGGTCATGCGCAACGTGGCGCAGCGTCTGGTCACCATCGCCATCATCATTCTGGTTGTGATGTTCATCGGGCGAATGGTGAAGCACTTCAGCGCGCGGCTGGTGGCGGGGTCGGCCCGGCGAGAGGACATTTCTTTCACCGAGCGCGAGCAGCGCCTCCAGACGCTGAGCGGTGTCATCAGCGGCGCGGTGAGCGTCCTCCTCTTCATCGTGGCCATTGTGCTCATCCTCCAGCAGCTCGAGCTGCCCGTCGGGCCGCTCATCGCGGGTGCGGGCATCGCGGGCATCGCCATCGGCTTCGGGGCGCAGTCGCTCGTCCGCGATTTCATCTCGGGCTTCTTCATTCTCTTCGAGAACCAGTACCGCGTCGGCGACATCATCCGCGTCGGCGAGACCGGCGGACTCGTCGAGCGGATCACCCTGCGAGCCACCTATCTCCGCGACATCGGCGGGGTCGTTCACATCATCCCCAACGGCGAGATCACCCGCGTGTCCAACATGACGTTCTCCTGGTCGCGCCATGTGGCCGACATCGGGGTCTCGTACCGCAGCGACCCCGACCAGGTGATCGAGGTGCTCAGGCGCGTGGGGCGTGAGATGCTGAGGGATGAGACGTGGGGTCAGCTGCTGCTCGAGGAGCCCGAGGTGCCCGGGCTGCGCGAGTTCGCCGACTCGGCCCTGGTGTTCCGCGTGCTGCTCAAGACCAAGCCGCTCAAGCAGTGGGTGGTCGGCTACGAGTATCAGCGCCGCATCAAGTACGCCTTCGACGCGGCGGGCATCGAGATCCCCTATCCCCACCGGACCGTCTATCACCGCCAGGAGCCCGAGGAGAAACCCTTCGACGCCCGCCTCGAGCCCTGGAGGCCGGGGGAGGATTCGACGGGATCACGGGATTGATGGGATGAGCTGAACCGCGGAGA
>JAFGKF010000160.1 GCA_016928695.1 Candidatus Sumerlaeota bacterium
ATCCACCTCCGGGTCGGGCTCGGGGGGATTGGGCCGGATCACCCGCTCGGGCGGGGGTGGGGGAGGGGGGGGCGGACGATCGATCTGTGGCTCCGGGTGCGGGGGTTCCGGTCGAGGGGGCGGCTCCGGTTCCGGCTCCGGGGCGGGGGCAGGGGGTTCAGGGGGGATCTCGCGCGCCACCATCTGGACATTGACGGGGCGCAGGATCTCGGTCGCCGCCCGCGGCCGCAGCTGAACAAAGCCCAGGGCGAAGAGCAGCCCGAAGAGCACGAGGTGCCCGATGATCGACCAGAGGATCAGCTGCCGGAAAGTCATCGATGAAAGCCTAATCGCAGGCGCCGTGGGGAGCAACGCCGGATCTGAGGGACTGATCGCTGGGAGGGACGAGAGGTTTGCTCACTCCCGCCCCCGCGCCCAGCGGCGGAGCGCCGACAGCAGGTCGTCCATCTCCCCCTCGAGAATCCGCTCCAGCGAGTGGAGAGTCACCCCCGCGCGGTGGTCGGTGATCCGGCTCTGTGGGAAATTGTACGTGCGGATCTTCTCCGAGCGATCACCCGTCCCCACTTGGCTGCGCCGGTCGGCGGCGCGTGAGCGCTCGCGAGCCCGGCGCTCCCGGTCCAGAAGGCGCGCCCGCAGCACTCGCATCGCCTTCGCGCGGTTCTGGTGCTGGCTGCGCTCGTCCTGGCAGGAGACGACGATCCCCGAAGGCAGGTGCGTCAGGCGCACGGCGGAGTCGGTGACGTTGACATGCTGCCCCCCCTTGCCCGAGGAGCGGAAGACATCGATGCGGAGGTCATCCTCACCGATCTCGATCTTGATCTCCTCATCGTTCTCGGGCAGGACGGCCACCGTCGACGTCGAGGTGTGAATCCGCCCCGACGACTCGGTCCGGGGGATGCGCTGAACGCGGTGCGTCCCGCTCTCGAACTTGAGGTCGCCGTGCACCCCCTCGCCCGAGACGGTGCAGATCACCTCCTTGAATCCCCCCAGGCCCGTCTCATTCGCGCTGATCCGGTCGAGTCGCCAGCCGCGGCGCTCCGCCAGCCGCGCGTACATGCGCAGAAGGTCGGCCGCGAAGAGCGCCGCCTCCTCACCCCCCGCGCCGGCCCGGATCTCGAGGACCACATCGGCGTCATCGAGGGGGTCGGGGGGTGAGAGCAGGTCGTCGAGCCGCTCCTCCAGCCGCTCCACCTCGACGCGCGCCGCCGCGGTCTCCTCCTCCGCGAGGTCGGCCATCTCGGGATCGGAGCGCATCTCGGCAGCCTCGGCCTCGCGCGCCCGCGCCCGCGCGAGCGCGTCGGCCAAGCGGAGAATCTCGGCCAGCTCGCGATGGCGTCTGGAGAGCGCTGTGAGCGTCTCGCGGTTCGAGGGCACCGCGGGATCGGCCATTCGGCGCTCGATGTCCTCGAACTCCCTGCGGAGGGTCTCGATGCGATCTGAGTTCTCGTCCACGGGGGGGATCATCCACGAAGTCACACGAATTTCCACGAAGGAAATGCACCTCACTTGGCAAAGGGGAGTCAGTGAAAGACTGCTGCTGAGGTCACATTCTCTGCAAGCGCTGAAGGCGCGTCGCCCTGGGAAAACACGGTGTGATAAAGTGCTGGCTGGCGCGGGTTCTTGCCTGTGCAAGAACCCTGACAGCCGGATCAGGGCACTGGGATCTGGCCTAGTAGATCGCCCCGCTGGCCTCGTCCAGCGACCCGTCCTCGACGGGCACCTCCGCCAGCGCCAGCGCCCGCTGGAGCGAGCACAGCGCCACCTCGAGCATCTCGTCGTCCGGCGGGCGCGTCGTCAGGCGCTGGAACATCAGCCCCGGCCAGATCACCGGCCGGATCAGCGGGTGCTTCGGGCAGCGCCCCGCGAACTTGATGATTTCATATCCCAGTCCAGCCACGAGTGGCATCATCGCCACGTGCGTCACGATGATGATGCCCTTGAAGCCCCACCAGTTGATCGTCGTCAGCCATGGCCAGAGGTGGACCAGGATCTTCGTCATCACCGAGAAGATCAGAATCGCCAGAATCATCGTCACAAAGATGAACGTCGTCCCGCACCGCGGGTGCTCGCGCGACTTTGTCCGCGCGTACTTCACCTCGAGCGGCTCGCCCGCCTCGTACGTCTTGATCGACATGTGCTCGGCGCCGTGGTACTGGAAGACCCGGCGGATGTCGTTGATCAGCGAGATTGCCCAGATGTAGAGGAGGAAGATCGTCACGCGCACGCAGCCCGCCAGGATGTTGTAGAGGATCGGCGACTCGTACTCCTGGAACTCCATCCCCCCGCCGCGCGCCAGCTCCCACAGAGCGTGCCCCCAACCCTCGGCTGCGGCCAGCTCACGCACCTGGCCCCAGTTGCTCAGGCCGTGCGTCAGCAGGTTCGGGATCGCGATGAACAGGCCCATGGCGAAGACCATGCTGACAATGAGCGTCAGCGTCAGGGCGAGGCGAGACAGCGAACTCGCCTCCTTTTTCTCCCCCGGGTCCTCGCCGTTGGCGATCTTCTCGCGCCGGTCCTTCTCCTCTTCGTCCTCCGCCACGATGTTCGCCGAGTGGTTCAGCGTCTTGAGTCCGATCACCATCATCTCGATCATGCCGACGGCCCCGCGCAGCACCGGCCACTTGGCGGGGCGCCACCGCTTGGCGATCGGGCGGTAGGGGACCTCCTGGGTCACAATCTCGCCCGTCGAGGGGACGCGCACGGCCGTCACGTAGCCCCGGGGGCCGCGCATCATCACGCCCTCGATGACGGCCTGGCCACCGACGTCAAAGCGGGGTTTTTCGGTCGATTCACTCATCGGATCGTTGGTTCAAAGGCACCGACCCTAGGGGATCAGAGTGCTCAACGCAAGGTGTTTGCCAACTGGACTTGGGCTGTGTCGAATGGGTCAATCTTATGACACAGTGGCGGAGCCGTCCGCGATGGCCTGCTGGAAAAGTGTGAGCAGCCTGGGAGACAGGGCTCGGTTGAGGAAATCCGGTTGGAAACTGCCCAGCATTTTTGAAAAGACCTTCTTCAAGTAGGGCTGAGAGATCGTCAGTCGCTCTATGGGGAGAGAGAGTTTCATATCTGTGGCATCGAATAGGATATCGAGCAGCGGGGCTCCTCCCAGGGAGAAAACAGCGCGCCAAATGAACTTGGGGAGATTCGCACTGAGAAGAACTCGCCTCAACTTGTCTGAACACAGATTCGGTTGTTGAATAATCTCTGCCTTGAAGAGGTTGGTTGAGCTCAGATACACATCCCATTCGGTGATGTGTTCCACACCCATGAGAAGCCCAGAGATCTCCATCAGCCGATGGAGGCGCGAAACCCACTCAAGGACCTTTGTGTAATTTACTCTGATGCGGCTGTGTACTGGGATGAGTGCCACATAAGGGTCAAGCGCTCGGAGATTGCCGCTGACCTGCCAGGTCCCCTTGAAAATCACGGGACAGCGCTCCTGAACCCTCTCGTCATCCGTGATTGTCTCCGGAGCCTTCTTCAGCTTTTCAGCATATTCCTCCGCTGCCTGTATGTATGCCAGCACCCGCGGCACATCCACATCCATTCTGGCAAAGGGCCCATGTTGATCATCATGAGCGTAGACGGCATCCACCCGCATTCCGACCAATGGGATCTGGTATCGAGCAGGATGCACTTCCCTCTCAAGCACGCGTTTTTTCCTCAGGCTGTATCCGACAATGGTCACCGCATGGGGACTCAGCCCTTCCACATCGATCCCCAGGACCACGGGTAACCGCATTCGACTGACGTAACCGTGGATCAGAGACAGAATTGGAATTCCACCTGTCCTATCGAAGTCAAAGACATCTGGCTCGAGGCCAAAAGAGGTGATCGCCTTGCACATCTGGGCTGGATTGAGGCCATCTGTGGGGAACACGCGCGATGGGGTGACCACTTCATTGGCGACACGGGTGATTCTCGCTGGTGACGGTGCAGTGACCTTGAACAGATCACTTGAGACTTGGAGAGCAGACCAGAGTGCGATTGTC
>JAFGKF010000161.1 GCA_016928695.1 Candidatus Sumerlaeota bacterium
GTGCCGCCGACGAGGGTGAAGTTCACCCCGGTGCCGTCGGTCGCGTCGTGGACGATGCGCATCTGCGAGGCGTGCCCCCGCACGGAGTCGAAGTCGACCGTGTCGGTCTCGTTGTCCTTCGTGCGCTCGATGAACTCGACGGTGAGATTGACCGCGTCGGTGAAGGCGACGGGATTGTCGGAGGCATCGGTGGTCTCGATGACGAACAGCGCGGCGCTCTGCGTCGGGAAGCTCTGCCCGCCGGTGGTGGAGACGCGCTCGAACAGTGTCGGCATGCGGATGCTCACCTCGATGTGGGTGGGATCGGACTCGGTGGTCTCGACGTAGCCCGGGAACTCGATCGAGTGCAGCGTGTAGGCGCTCCCGTCCCCGCTGGTCAGGGCGACGCTGGCCTGCGCGGGCTTCGGGTCGCCGGTTCCCCCGGGCGTGAGGAAGATCGAGCGCTCCTCGACGGGATTGACGGGCAGCGTGGCGAAGGTCCCCACGCTCGCCCCGTTCTGATTTCGCGCCGCCGAGGTGGCGCTGAGGCCCGTGGGATCGAGATTGTTGATCAGCGCGGAGACGGTGTTGGCATCGGTGTCGATGGTGAAGGGGCCGGGGATGACGATCCCCTCGGGCCCTGAGCCGAGGTCCACGATCTGAATGATCCGCGCCCCGAGATACTCGAACTGGCCCGCGCCGTTGTTGAAGGCGGCGGGGTCGTACTCGAGCGTCAGCGTCGCGGGGGGATTGAAGAGATTTGTCAGATCGCTGGCGTCGGTGCTGATCTGCACCGCGTTCGCGAATCCGGAGGGGAGGTTGCCCGCCGTCGGGGGTCCCATGGAGAAGTTCGCCCCCTGCGCCAGGGCATCGGCAGGGATGTCCAGCAGGTGCCCCGTGAAGGCGTAGTCGTCACCCACGGGCAGCTGCAGCAGGAGCCGAATGCCCGGCGTGAAGGCCTGGGCGATGAGACCCATCGGCAGAACGATGTCGACGCCGGAGTCGTTGACGCCCACCCGGCCGAGATCGATGGCGGCGACCCCGTCGCCGATGGCCTGGAAGAGATCGGGGGGTGCGGCGGCGGCGATGTCGATCCCCACGGCTCCGCCCGCCGCTGTGATGCCATTGGTGCCCGCGCCCAGGACGAGGATCACCTGGTTGAAATTGGAATAGACATCGGGGACAAGCGCGGCGAAATCACCGGTCGATCCCCCGCCGGTGATAAAGAGATAGGTGTTCGGGATCGGGAAGAGCTCCGACGGAAACACCGGTCGGTCGAAGCTGAGATACACCAGCTCGCCGGGGTCGCCGACGCCGTTGACGGTTCCCTCATCCTCGACGAGCACGGCGCGAACGATCCGCGGCGGGGCGCTGCGCGCGATGTGATGAACGACGGCCGAGCCATTCAGCTGATCGAGGGAGGCGACCGTGATCCCCTCCTGATCGATTGCGAGCTGGCTGGTGATCCCCGTGACGTCACTCGTCAGGAACTGGTCGGTCGGCCCCAGGCGCTCGGTGTTGAGGGTGAGCAGGCCACCGCTCGACACCCCGGCGATGGGCACCACGGCGATGCCGTCGGGCGCGACGGCGGCCACGGCGTCGGAGGCGAGGCTGAGGCTGTCGAGCGATCCGGTGATCGACAGCGAGTCGCCCGACGCGAGCTCGACGATGAACGCCCGATTGATCACATGGTCCATCGCCAGGAAGCGCGACTCGCCGGGCACGGGCGCCAGCGTCCCCGTGCCGTCACCGAGGGAGAGCACGTCGAGGGGGAACGTGGCGTTCGTCGTGAGGTCGCAGAGATAGACGCTGGACCCGGCGCCGATGGCGCCGCGGGTGGTGCTCAGGAAAATCGGGTTGTTGTTGATGTCAGGTGGGGTCGGAAGGTCCTGCGTGCGGGAGTTGGACAGGGCCCCGGTGGTGGGATTGACGTCGAATGTGATCACTTGGCTGGTGCCCGGCAGCGCGATGCTCAGCAGGAGCCCGCTGGGCGCGAGCGTCGCCCATGCGGCGGCGGATGTCGACGGGAGGTCGTGGCTCTGAACCCCGGGGCTGCCGTCGTCGAAGGTCCCCGTCGTCGAGGTGTCGATGACGTACACCTTGTCGGCCACGCTGTCGGGCACGAAGAGGAAGTCCCCGCTCTCGGTGAGGGCCATCCGCGCGTTGGGGAAGTTCGCCCCGCCGACGTCGAAGATGCCCGAGGGGATATCTCCGTAGAGATCAGTGTAGAGGAAGACCTGGGTGTCGCTGTTCGCCGCCAGGGTCGAGCCATCACCGCTGATCACCACGTGGCGCCCATCGAGGGGCAGGCGGGCAAGAGGGGGGACGGTCTGCACCTCCTCGTTGGTGACGTTGGAGAAGGTGACCATGAGATCGCTCGAGGTCGCGTGCGTCGCCACACCGTTGGGATTCAGGGCGACGGTGTTCTCGGGACCGAAGGAGAGGTCGGCCATCAGCTCCGTGCGGCGAACGAGTGTGCCGTCGGGCGTCTCGACCTCGAGGACGCCCGCGATCTCGTCGACGGCTGACTCGTTGGTGTTGAGCACGAGGAGCCTCTGCATCTCGAAGCCCCCTGCGATGGCGGCCGGGCTCTGCTGCGCGGGGAACGAGTCCAGCGGGACGGCATTCAGGCCCGCGGGGAACGTGCTGAAGCTGTAGACGCGGTTCATCGCCATGCTCGCCACGGCGCCGAGAGTCCCGTCGGGGTTGAGAACGGCGTTGTTCTCCGGTGCGAAGGCGACCCCGGGGGGCTGAAAGATCCCGCGCCCGGTGGTGGTGCCGCCGTCGAGGGCGTAGACAACCACCCCGCTCGGGCAGACGCAGAGGAGCACGTTGTCCTGCTCGCTGCGGGTCAGCGTCTGCGGGCTGGCCAGCGTCGGCGCCTGGTCCAGGACGCCGGGTGCCGCGCTCGAGATGTCGATCTGGAGCACCTGCTGGTTGGGGACGTCGATCACATGGGCGTCGATGCCGTTGAAGTGCACGACGGGATTGGTGTGAGGTTCCCATCCCAGGTCGACGCCGGGCTCGAAGCGCCCCCGCTCGGTGAGCAGGCCGGTCCCGGCGGCGATGTCGTAGGTGATCAGGGAGTCATCATTGAGTCCCGACTGCTTGAGCGCCGCGACGACGAGCGTCGTCCCATCACCGCTGACGGCCAGCCGATACGCCTCGAGGCTCGAGCCCAGCGTGATGGTCTGGAGCGGCACCGTGTCGATGCCCCCCGCGGGATCGGCGTCGAGCACGAAGAGCTGCCCCGGCGCATTGGAGTTGCCATAGTACACGACCGAGCCGTCGCCGCTGAAGACGGGGCGATGGTCGCCGGAGATCAGTCCGCCGGGGAAAATGCTCCCCGTCTGGATCAGCGTGCCGTTGAGGGGATTGACCTCGAAAAAGATCACCTGACCCGAGGCGCCCGCCACAGCGAGGCGCCGCCCGTTGGGGCTCAGCACCGGCTGGCTGATGCGCGTCGTCCCCTGCGGAATGCGGCTGACGATCCGGATCCTGTCGCGCCCGAGCCAGGCGGAGAGCACCGCGCTGTCGAACCCCGCCACCTCGCCCGGCGAGGCGAGGAAGACGTATCTCCCGTCGGGGCTGATCACCGCACGCGACTCGGCGAGAATGTTGAAGTCGGGCTGGGGATCCAGCACGCCGAAGAGTGAGAGATCCCCCACGGGACCTGCCACGGCAGCTGCGGCCGCTCCCGTCAGGGTGATCAAAAATATGGACAACCAAACCCGCATGGGCGGAATTCCCCCCTGTGAAGTGATCCGATGGCGTGAAATTGTTGATTTGAGAGGAGCCCGCCGTCAACCTTGCAGAGCGGAGGCAATCCAGATCTTGCCACCTGAGGGCCCGGGGACGATAATCCTCTCTGCGGATGAGGGAGTTCCTGGAGCGAACGTCTGCGGTGGCTGCCTGCGCAGACGAGCACAGAGACGGGCCACGGGCCCGCAAGGAGAGATCCCTTGAACTCCCATGTTGGACGGACACTTCTCTGTGTCTTGACCATGGCGCTTCTGGCCATCGGCGCCTGGGCTGACACTGACACCTCTCACCCCCCCATCCCCGAGCTGAGCCACACGGTCGGCGTCATTGACGACATCGACCTGGCTGGCTCGACGATCGACGTCAATGGCCAGACGTTCCTCATCACCGAGGAGACGCGGATCTGCGACGAGGATGCGGAGGAGCCCCTCACGCTCGAGGATCTCGTCCTCGGCACACCGGTGAAAGTGACATTCATCCCGGTCGGCGAACATCTCGTCGCTCTGCGCGTCTGCGTGGTCGAACCCGAGCCGTGCGAGAAGAGTCAGCTGCGGGGACTCATCGAGTCGATCGACCCCGTCGCCCGCACCTTCGTCGTGCTCGGGGCCACAGTGCAGATCACCCCGGACACCCGTATCCAGACCCAGGGCGGTGACCCCGACTCCGAGGAGGCCCCGGAGACGCTCGTCGTCGGCAGTTTCGAAGACCTCGCAGTGGGAGTCTATGTCATCGCCAAGGGCGAGTGGACCGGCGAGCTGATGCTCGCCCAGACGGTGCACACCAAGCGTCACGTCGGTGACGACATGGTGGCGGGCACCATCATGGCGCTCGACCTCGGCCTCGGTGGGGGAATCATCGACGGCGTCACCGTCGCGATCTGCGGCTCCGACGAGATCGAGATCGTCGATCAGCTGGGGCGCCCCTTCCCCGCCGAGGACCTCGTCGTCGGCATGTGGGCCGCCGCCTTCGGAACGTGGAACGGCGAGATCCTCTGCCTCGACCGGCTCCAGGTCATCGACGCCTTCGATGATCTCCACCCCCGCCGCACCGACATCTGGGGGATCGCTGAGTCGGTCGACCCCGTGGCCAAGACCTTCGTCGTCCACGGGATCACCATCACCACCGAGGAGGACACCCGCTTTGCGCTGCGTGGCCGAGGTCCTGGATCCTTCGAGGACATCGTCGATGGCGTCCCGGTCCACGTCCACGGCCTGTGGATGGACGATGGCACCGTGCGCGCCTCGCTCGTCGTGATCCTCCCCGAGCGCATTCCACCGACGCATCCCATCGTGGTGCACGGCACCATCGAGGAGATCGATCTCGGCGAGTCGACGCTCGTCGTGGACGAGCAGCTCTTCCAGGTCGTTGACGAGACCCACATCCATGGCCCCGCCAGCCCCGAGCTGACGCTCGAGGACCTGTCCGTGGGGGACTATGTCCACGTCCTGGGGCGTCCGGTCTCCGGTGAGCCCCCCATCGCGCAGGATATCCACCTGATCCCGGCGGCGCACCCGCCGGTGCCCCATCAGGTGGTGTTCTCCGGCGCGGTCTGGGACATCCTCGACGAGAGCACGCTCATCGTGCGCGGCATCGTCGTCCACGTGACCGATGAGACAGAGATCCTCTCCTACCAGAACGTCCCGATTCCCCTCGGGCTGCTCCACATCGGCGATCCGGTGAGGGTGCGCGGCTTCCGTGCGCCGTCGACCGATCCATCGACCGATCGGCGCCCCGAGCGCGTGCGGGACGTCATCGCCACCGAGATCCGGCGCGACATCGCGCTGATCAACGACGCGCAGTACCCGACTCAGACCATGTGGGTGCACGGTCTGCCCGTGTTTGTCCCGCTCGAGACCGAGGTCACACTGCCCGACGGCGCCTCGGGTGAGGTCACCGATCTCACCATCGGCCAGACGGTGCGCCTCGTGGCCAGCCCGGAGGTCATCACTCCGCTGCAGGCCAGCCCCGAGCCACTGATCGTCGCCGAGAGCATCGACATCCGCACCCCGCTGGTGCTGACGTCGTTCGGCCCCAGCGACGAGGCGGTCACGCTCCAGTTCATCGGGGGCGATGCCGTCATCACCCTCGGCCGCGAGGTCGCCGGCGGCGGCTTCGTCTACACGGCCGGGAGCGCCTCGGTGGCGCCCCCCGGGACGATCGCCTGCCTCTCGATGCTCATCTCGTCGGATCAGGCGAGCCCCGAGAACGTCCCCGCCTTCCGCGTCCGCGCCAGCACGCGCGGCTTCCACCGCACGAGCCACGTGCAGACGCTGCCGGTGGGCAGCCAGACGATCACAGCCACGACCACGCCGAAGGTGTATCAGGCGTACCTGATGCCGCCTCCGGGTGGGGCCGTCGGTCCGGACTGGCTCGACCACATCTACGTCAGCTTCGACTGCTTCGACTTCGACATCCAGCCGGGCGAGCCCCCGGTGACCTTCACGATCCACGCGATGGGGCTGGAGATCCTGCCCGCCGATGCCATCGAGGTCGTCGAGGTCCTCGGCCAGTGGGACTTCGAGGACTCGACCGACGGCTGGATGACCAACACCGGGGCCTCAGCGATCTTCTCGCAGCCCGCCGCCTCCGCGGGCGACGGGGCGCTGGAGCTCGCCGCGGTCGATGACAACACCTACGGGATGTGGGGCATCGTGGTCGATGACCTCGATGTCGCCCCCGGATCCACGCTGCGCATGCGCGCGTATCTCACGGGTCACGCCCCCAACACGGGGCTGCTTCCCACCGTGCGCATGCGGGCGCACGACCGCGCGTTCGAGCAGATCGCCGAGCTCGTGCTCCAGCCCAACGGGCCGCACCCGAGCCTGCCCGATGCCGACGGCCAGGTCGTCGACCTGATCTGGACGTGGCCGCGTTGCGCACCTCCGCTGCACGCCCTCGTGCTCAACTTCGACCTCTACAACCTCTCGCCGCTCGCCTGCATCGGTCACCGGGTCCGCCTCGAGTCCGTGAGCCTTGAGGTCATCGACCTCGGCGACTGAGCCCTCGAGCACCGCTCAGAGAACTGTCACCTCCCCCCAGTCGCGTGGGCGGCTGGGGGGAAATCTCTGTCACAGTTCCATCTGATTGACTCTATTCCTCGAGAAGCCCCAGAGGGGCGCAACAATCATAGCCAGGGGCAACGCCCGCCGGAGCGCAGCGAAGGCAGGGCAGCGCCCCTGGAAAACAATTGTCGTGATTGTTCCCAAGCCCCGGAGGGGCGAGACAATCACATCTGTTTCGCCCCATCCGGGGCTGATGACGGGGAGTGACCCGGAACCTGGGGCTTCGCCCCAGGCTAAAACTGTGATGCCCCTCCGGGGCTGAGAGATCAGTCACTCGACAGTCAGCCTCACTCTCCTCTTCCCCCCCGGCAACTTGAAAACCGGCGGCGGCGCGGTTCGCTCGGCGTTGTATCGCTCACGCCACGCGGGGAAGGCGTCGCGCAGGTGGCGTTTCCAGCTCCTCGCGTCGAGGGCGAGGGATTCGAGGAGATCGCCGGTCTCGAAGCCCCCCATCGAGACGAGGCACTGGAGCTGCGCCTCCTCCAGCCCTGAGATCGCCGCGCGGGTGTTGGGGATCTGGCGCACCGCGCGCAGAAGACGCTGGCGGCGCTTCCGAATCCCCCCCGGGTCCCAAAGCGCATGGCCCGCGAGCGGCGTCCCCGCCTTCGGGACGAAGATGCCGATGTTGAGCGAGAGCTCGCCCAGCCTTCCGCTTGACCGCTGGAGATCGGTCATCAGCGAGCGCAGCCGCTCCGCCTGAGAGACGATGGCCATTGCGTCGTCATCGCTCTCACCGGGCAGGCCGAACATATAGTAGAGCTTGATGTTCTCGATCCCGCGGCGGACGCACTCGCCGATCACGGTCTCCAGCGTCTCGTCGTCGATCTCCTTGTGGATCAGTGGCCGCAGGCGCGGGCTCGCCACCTCGGGCGCGAGCGTCAGCGTCCGCTGGTCGCTCGCCACCAGCGTCTCGACCATCAGCGGCGTCAGGTCCTCCGCGCGGAGCGAGCTGAACGAGACCTTCAGCCCCTCGTCGAGGCAGCGCCGGCACAGGTCGTCGATCTGATGGTGACTCGCCACCGCGCTCGACACGAAGCCGAAGAGATCGGTGTGCGGTCGCCAGCGCTCGACCGCGCGCCAGATCTGGTCCAGCGAGCGATTGCGATACGGCCTCATGCGGTGGCCGACGTAGCAGAACTGGCACCTGTAGGGACAGCCGCGCGAGATCTCGATCAGCGCACGGCCCGGGAACTCCGCGTGGGGCGAGAGGATCTGCGTCGAGCAGTCGGACTCCGAGACGCACGATGGCTCGGGCCGCGCGACGTCGGGGATGAGCCGCGCGCGCTCGGCCTCGGTGAAGCGCGGCGGGACCTCGAGCCCCGCGCGCCCCTCGATGTGATCGAGGAACGGCTCTCGCTCGCCGCCCGCCCGCAGCCAGGCGTGGAGAATCAGGGGCAGGGCACGCTCGCCGTCGCCGATGGCGAAGGCGTCGGCGAATTCGAGCAGTGGCAGGCGATTGACCGAGGTGCAAAGACCCCCGATCACGACGACGGGCCCGCCCTCTCGCGCCCGGTCGCGGGCGCGGAGTGGGATCCCCGCGGCGAGCAGCGCGCGTGCGATGTTCCAATAATCGAGCTCAAAGGCGCATGAGACCAGGATGAGCGGAAAGTCGCTCAGCGATCGCTCACTCTCGACGCTCAGCGCGGGCAGGTGGTCGAGAAAAAAGCGCTCGCATGCGAAGGGATGCTCGCCGTCCTCGGCGAAGTCGTTGACTGCCCGCCAGACCCAGTGGACGCCGATGTTGGCCATGCCGACGGCGTAGGTGTTGGGGAAGAGCAGTGCCACGGGCCCGCGCGATCCATGCGGGATCGCCTCGCCGCCGATCTCGCCCTCGCGCCATGTGCGCAGCGTCTCGCGCACGCGCCGCAGAGCCAAGTGCGTCCGCGCGGGGAAGGCGTCCTGTCGGTCGAGGAGGTACTGGCAGGCCATGGGGAGGCAGGATGACAGAGGTGGCTCTGCGCCACAAGGGGGAAGGCTTTCTCACCGATTTGCTCGCGCAGAGACGAGGAGGCGCAGAGGGATGAGGAATGCCTTCCCCCCACCCATGTCAGTCGCACAATCTGAGCCTTCAGTGGATGAGTCATTGCGTGGGAGTCAGCATCTCGGCAAAGTCTCGCCTCCGATGGCCCGGCAACCGTCAGACCGCTCTCTGTACCTCGGCATCGCGCTGCTCGCCGGTGCGAGCCTGCTTCACGAGCTCGTGCTCACGCGCCTCTTCAGCGTCGTCCACTGGTACCACTTCGCCCTCGCCGTGATCAGCCTCGCCCTCCTCGGCATCGGCGCGGGGGGCGTCTGGCTCTACGTGCGATTGGATCGCTATCCGCCCGAGAGGCTCCGCTCGCAGCTGGCGGGCTGTGCCCTCGGCTTCGGGCTGGCCGCACCGGGGGGAACGCTGCTCATGCTCGGCGTCGCGCCGCTGCCCATGCTCTCCGCGCCGACGATCGTCGCGCTCTCGATTCACCTGCTGGCCGCCGCGCTCCCCTTCTTCTTCGTCGGGCTCGCCATCGGATTGGCGCTGACTCACCGGACGGAGATCGCGGGGCGCATCTACGCCGCCGATCTCATCGGCGCGGGACTCGGCTGCTTCTCTGTGGTGAAGCTGATGAGCATTTTCGACCTCGGCGGCGCGGTGCTCGTCATCGGAATGCTGGGTCTCCTTGCGGCCCTCCTGCTCTCGCCCCGGCGCTGGCGCCCGGCGGTCTCGCTGCTGCTCGCGCTCGGGCTGCTGCTGGGCTCGCACGTGCTTCGCCCCTGGTTCACGATCCAGGCGACCAAGAGCGGGCTGGAGACTGCCGAGGGCTGGGATCGGGAGTGGGAGGATTGGACAGCCCTGGCTCGCATCGCGGTCTTCCCCCTGCCCGGCGCAGGGGCCCGTCCACCCTCGGGATGGGGGATCTCGTCGCGGTGGCGGGGCCGATCCGTCGAGGAGAAGCTGCTGATCATCGACGCGGCCGCCTCCACGGCGATCACGCGGTGGGAGGGGTCGGATGACGGCCTCGCCGTGCTCGACCACCTCGACTGGGACGCGACGAGCCTGGGCCATCACCTGCGGCCCGAGGGCCGCTGCCTGATCGTCGGCGCGGGCGGGGGACGCGATCTCCTCACGGCGCTGCGCTTCCGCCAGCGGGTGATCCGCGCGGTGGAGATCAACCCGTCGATCGCGCGCGCGATGCGGGGGCCGTTCCGCGAATTCTCGGGCGGGATCTACGATCACCCGGGCGTGGAGATCATCGTCGATGAGGCGCGCAGCTGGCTCGAGCGCGACGAGGAGACCTGCGACCTGATCCAGATCTCGATGATCGACACGTGGGCGGCGAGCGCCGCGGGGGCATTCGTCTTCAGCGAGGCGCACCTCTACACGGTCGAGGCGTTCGAGACGTTCTTCGACCGCCTCGCGCCGGGCGGCGTGCTGGCCGTCTCGCGGTGGTGCAACCCCGAGGTGCCTGGCGAGACGCTTCGGCTCGAGGGGCTGGCGCTCGAGGCCTGGCGCCGCGCGGGGGTCGAGGACCCGGCGCGCCACATGGCGATCATCACGAGCAACACGGGCGCGAACGTCGGCACGCTGCTGATGAGCCGCGATCCGCTGACGGTGGGCGACATGATGCTCCTGCGGGCGCTCTGCGAGCAGATGGGCTTCACGCCCCTCTGGATGCCCGACGGGAGGGTCGCGCCGTCGCTCTTCTCCGACCTCGCGCAGGCGGACGACGTCACCGCCTTCGCGGCGCGCCAGCGCTTCGATGTGAGCCCGACGACGGACGACCGCCCCTTCTTCTTCCACATGCTCCGCCCGGGCGATGTGCTCGCCGTTCTCCTCGGCCAGGAGGAGGACATGGAGAACGCCTTCAGCATCGAGGCGAATTACCGCGCGGTGAAAGTTCTGATGGTCCTCGTCGCGCTGGTGTCGCTGTTCGCGCTCGCCTTCATCCTCGCGCCCCTGGCGCTGGCCCGGCGCGAGGATCTGGCCGCCTCACGCGGCCCCTGGCGTCTGCGGCTGCTTCTCTACTTCGCCTGCCTCGGCGTCGGGTTCATGCTGATCGAGATCCCCCAGATCCAGAGGCTCAGCCTCTTCCTCGGCCACCCCATCTATGCGCTCTCCGTCGTGCTGGCCACGCTGCTCGTCGGCGGGGGGTGCGGATCCTTCCTCGTGCGGGGAGTCGAGCCGCCCGACGCCGCCCCGCGCCTCGGCCTGACGCTGCCGCTTCTCGTGGCCGTGACGCTCGCCTACACCTGGCTCCAGCCCCCTCTTCTCGCCGCCGGGCTCGGGTGGCCGACGGCGATGCGCATCGCGGTGGCCGTCGCGCTTCTGCTGCCGCTGGGGCTTCTGCTCGGCATGCCGCTGCCTCTCGGTCTCCAGGTCGCCTCGGCGCATGCGCCGCGGCTCATCCCCTGGCTGTGGGGCGTCAACGGCGCCATGAGTGTCGTGGGCTCGGTCGGCGCGCTGTGCGTGGGGCTGATCCTCGGCTTCCAGTCGGGCCTGCTGCTGGGGGTGGCCGTCTATCTCGCCGCGTGGGCGCTGATCGTGAGGGGGCGGGCGGCCTGATTCGGGTGGACGCGCCCAGTGGGGCGGGATAGTCTGCCGCGTGAATCCCCCGAGGAGCCGTGACACCGATGCCAGTTCTCACTCCCCTCACATCACGTGTGATCGACAAGCAGCCCTTCCGTGTCGAGATCCTCACCCCCGATTGGCGCATCGAGGCGGACATCCACATCATGATCAACCACAGGCCCTCGGATGTGCTCAACGACCAGTCCCGCTTTGTTCCCATGACGAAGGCCACACTCACCCCCCGCGGCGGCGGGGAAGCGACCGAGATCAAATTCCTCGCTCTCAACAAAGACGCGATCCTCTACCTGCGTGAGCTCGCTGAGGGCGCGATCCCATCGAAGAAGTGACCCTCTCACCCCACGCCACCGAGATCCGGCGCATGTTCGGCGCCGTCGCGCCGACCTATGATCTGCTCAACCGAACCCTGAGCCTGCGCGTCGACACGCGCTGGCGACGGCGCGCGGTGCGCGAGAGCCTGCGCCCCGGCGATCGCCGTGTGCTCGACCTGTGCTGCGGCACGGGAGACCTCGCCCTGGAGTACGCGCGCCGCCTCGGGCCGGGGGGACAGGTGGTCGGTCTCGACTTCGCCCGTCCCATGCTCCGGCTGTTTCAGCGGAAGCGGGAGCGATCCGCGAGGGCCGCTGTGCGCCCCTCGATCCTCGAGGCCGACAGCCTCTCGCTCCCCTTCGCCGACGCGCAGTTCGACATCGTCTCGGTCGCCTTCGGACTGCGGAACCTCGACGGCACGCTCGAGGGGCTCCGAGAGATGGCCCGTGTCACTCGCCCCGGGGGCCGTGTCGTTGTGCTCGAGTTCTCGCCGCCGTTGCACCCCCGCCTGGCGCATCGCCTCTTCAGTCTCCACTTCCGCCACGTCCTTCCCCGCATCGGGCGGCTCATCAGCCGTCATCCGACGGCCTACCGATATCTCCCCCAGAGCGTGGAGGGTTTCCCCCCGCGCGAGCGCCTCGTCGAGATGATGAGCGAGGCGGGGCTGCGCGTCCTGGTCGCCCGCGATCTGACCGTGGGCATCGCCACCCTGTTCGTCGGAGAGAGATCATGAGTCGTCCATCGGACCGCCGAGCCGAGGGATCGCGCGAGATCATCGTCGGCGTCACCGGTGCCACGGGGGCGGCCTACGCCCAACGGCTGCTGACCTGGCTCGTCCGGCGCGAGGGGCTCACGCTCCATGTGATCTGCAGCCAGACGGCGGTCCGGATCATCGAGATGGAGCTGGGCCGGCGTGCCGGCGGCGACCGCCTGCACGTCGAGGACTGGGTGCTGCCACGCGACCAGTGGCGCGCGAGGGTCCACGACTGGGCCGAGGACAACTTCATGGCCCCCATCGCCAGCGGCTCGCACCCCGTCGACGGCATGGTGATCGTCCCCTGCTCGATGCGATCGCTCGCGTCGGTCGCCGTCGGTCTGGGCGACAACCTGATCCACCGCGCCGCCGACTGCTGCCTCAAGGAGCGGCGGCGGCTGGTGCTCGTCCCGCGTGAGTCGCCGCTGACGGCCACACATCTCGATCAGATGGCCTCGCTCGCCCGCGGGGGCGTGACGATCCTCCCGCCCGATCCCGCCTGGTACACGCGGCCCGAGTCGCTCGACGATTTCCTGGACCAAGTGGCGATGAAGATCTGCGATCATCTGGGCCTCGAGCCCGACATCGAGCGCCGCTGGGGGGGATGATTCGATCCCGATTCCGGGGAACACGGGCCTGAGGTCAGCGGTCAAAATCCCCGTCCCCTCGGAGGGACATGGGCATCATGCGGCTGCGTCTGGGAATCTTGATCGCTCTCCTGCCCGTGGCGGTGATCCGGGCAGAGCGTGTCTCCCCTCTGTCTGAGGAGCAGTTCGAGGCGATCTGGGGGGCCTCCGACGGCCTGATGGCCACGATCGTGCGACAGCTCGAATCGCACAGCGGGCGTCGCTATCCCGTCATCCCGAGCGAGACCGGCAACTGGGGTCAGGCTCATCCGGCGGGCGTCATCGTCTTCGATGTCTCCGCCTCCGCCCTCGACGAGGCGATTGTGGCGGGGCTGCTGGCCCATGAGTGGGGTCACCTGGTTCTCGGCCACCCCCAGCGGGTGTTGGCCGCCGGGCAGGACCCGTCCCTGGGGTTGAGGATCCGCGCCTTCGAGCGTGAGGCCGATGCCTATGCGGCGCGCTTCCTGGCCACCTGGAACTACGATGTCGAGCCCCTGGCGCAGTTTCTCGAGAGCTCACCCCCCGCCCAGATGGCCTCGACGTTCGGCCACCCCTCGCACGACACCGGATCGGAGCGCGCAGCCCTGGTGCGAACCGTCTTCGCCGAGGCCCAGGCGTTGGCCTCCACACAGCAGCCGACCACGGTGGCAACGCCTGCCGCGAGCGCGGCGGACGACGCGGTCTGCCCCACGTGCCAGGGCACGCAGCGGCTTGTCGAGCGAGTCCCCTGTCCCGTCTGCGGGGGACTGGGGCGGGTCGTCTGCCAGTGGTGCCTTGGGGGAGGCGTGCAGGCCACGCCCGGGGGTCTGGCCCCCTGTGAGTCCTGCGGGGGGCAGGGTTATCTGGTCTGTCAGCGGTGCGGTGGGGAGGGATGGATCACGTCCTCCCGTCCCTGTCCCGACTGCGCGCTTCGCAAGCACTGAGACCGATCACACTTGACAACAGCAATTGATGGAGCGCCGGCGCCCTCGCCGGCACAGTTCAGCGGCTCGCAGGGCAGTGTCGGCCTCAGAGACCGACACGAAGAGGCGCTGCCTGAAGGCAGCGA
>JAFGKF010000162.1 GCA_016928695.1 Candidatus Sumerlaeota bacterium
GAAGCTGGCGATGGCCGCCGAGATGGTGGAGAAGCCCCCTGGGACGGTCACTGTCTGCGCCACGGCGCCTCCACACACGAGGAGTGCGAGTGCCACGAATGTCAAAATTCTGGTATTCATCTCTCTGAACGCTCCCTTTCTCTGCGCATCGACGATGCGCTGTGAAACTGTGTCATTGGGAGCAACGGCTCTGGAGAACCCTCCGTCATCCCGGGAATCGGAGCGACTCCCAAACGGCTGACTCAGGCTGTCCTGAACTCTTCCTCCCACTGAGCCGGTGCGATCCCGGCTGGGGTAAAATAGATGGAACCAGAGGGGAAGTCAATCGCTTATCCCGAAACCACATTTTCGCCGAGCGACCATGCCACTTCGGTGTCAGTTTGGGGCTGAGAGAGGGGATCCTCGCCCCTCATTCGGATCTCTCCACCCCGGGGCGAGGTTGACATCGGACAGGGCTCTCTCTCCAATGGCGGCGCCGCACCTCGGCTGAGGAGACCTGAATGCGTCGACTTCTCTCTCTGATCTGCATCACCGCTCTGGCCGTGCCCCTGGCCGCCGACGAGCCTCCCCCGGAGGACGAGCGTCTGATCATCCTCCAGGCGATGCGCGAGGAGCTCGACCGCTCGATGAATGAGCTCGAGATCGAGGACTTCGAGGGACCCTACTTCATGTCCTATCTTGTGACCGACGAGCGCGAGACGCGGATCGGTGCGGCCAACGGGGCGATCGCGCAGGAGCGGGGTGGCCACTCCCGTGTCGGCTTCGTCGAGGTCCGGTGCGGTGACATGGAGCTCGACAACTCCCGCGCGGGGTCGGGCATGCCACTGCTGTTCCTCTATTACGGTCAGGACTACAGCCCGCTGCCGATCGAGAACGAGCCCATCGCGCTGCGAACGGCGCTGTGGCAGATCACGGACAGAACGTACAAGCAGGCGGTCCAGGACCACCTGACGCGACAGGGCGAGGAGGTGATGCGGGTGGAGCAGGAGGACCGCCCCGATGACTTCTCCCCCGCTGAGCCGGAGCGGCACATCGATCCCCCCCTCGAGGTGGAGATCGATGAGGACCTCTGGCGAGGGCGGCTGCGCCGCCTCTCCTCTCTCTTCAATGAGCACGATTGGATCGAGTCGAGCCACGTGACCCTGCGCCTCGAGGCGCGGACCCAGTGGTGTGTGAACTCGGAGGGGAGCGAGATCGTGCAGGAGGCGCAGGACTGGACGATCTTCGCCGAGTGCACCACCACGGCCCCGGAGGATGGCCAACCGCTCAGTCACTCCCTCGCGCTCAACTTCTCGCGCCCCGAGGATCTCCCTGGGGAGGAGGAGCTGGCGGAGTCGATCGAGGATCTGATCTCCGAGCTCGAGGCCCTGCGCTCTGCCCCGGTGCTGGATCCCTACACGGGGCCGGCCCTGCTGGCCCCTGATGTCACCGGCGTTCTCTTCCATGAGGCGATCGGCCACCGGCTGGAGGGAGAGCGTCAGCGCGACGACGACCAATCGGGCCAGACCTTCGCCGGCAAGATCGGCGACGAGATCATCCCCTCGTTCATCTCGGTCTTCGACGATCCCACCCTGGTCGAGTTCGACGGCGTGGGCATCAATGGCCGGTATGGCTTCGATCAGGAGGGTGTCCGCGCCCACCGTGTCTCACTGATCGAGAATGGGGTGCTCCAGACCTATCTGATGAGCCGCACGCCCAACGAGTATGTCACGCAATCCAATGGGCATGGCCGCAGCGATGGCCTTCACGACCCCGAGGCGCGAATGGGGACGCTCATTGTCGAGTCGAGTGAGCCGCTCACCTATGAGGAGCTCCGCGAGCGCCTGATGGAGGTCTGCCGCGAGGAGGGGTATGAGTTCGGACTGATTGTCCATGACATCGAGGGGGGGTACACGAACACGTCGAATTACGGTTTCCAGGCCTTTGCTGAGCACCCGAGGATCGTCTATCGCGTCGATGCCGAGACCGGTGAAGAGGAGCTGGTTCGGGGTGTGGACATCGTGGGCACCCCTCTGAGCTCGATCAACAAGATCGTTGCGATGGGGGGCCATTCCGAGCTCTTCAACGGCTTCTGCGGATCGGGGTCGGGCACTCTGCCACAGGCGGAGATCGCCCCATGGTCCCTGAGCCTCGAGGTGGAGTTTCAGCGCTCCTCCACGGAGAATCGGCGGCCACCTCTGCTGTCTCCCCCCTTCGCGCTGGAGTGAGACCGCCACTGCGGAATCCCTTGTCACGTCGGCAGCTGGGGGAGAGAGCCATCAAGGAGTCCAGATACAAGATATTGTGACTTTTTGCATTTTGCAAAACAACATATTGTGATATGTTCACGTGTTTTCCCTTGCTCCTCTGCGGGAGCGCAGGCCAATCTCCCCCAACGCCGATCTGGGGTGGCTGAGGACGCAGGGAGATCATGACGAGAGCCATCACGATTCCCAAGCGCGCCCTTGTGGTTCTGTGTGGACCCTCCGCCGTGGGCAAGTCCACTTGGTCTCGAGCCCACTTCACCTCATCTCAGATCATCGCCTCCGACCGCTGTCGCCAGATGGTCTCGGACGACCTCAACTGGCATGAGCCTCTCGTCTCGGACGTGGCCTTCGATTTTCTCTATCACTGGGTGGAGCAGCGGCTGCGCCTCAACCGGCTGGCGGTGGTGGACTCCACGGCTCTGATGACCGGCACAAGGCAGCACCTTCTCAGCCTCGCGCGGAAGTGGCACTCACCCAGCGCTCTGATCATCTGCAATGCCGACATGGAGACCTGCCTGAGGCGTGACCGCGAGCGGGCGGACTCTGTGGGTCCGCGGGTTCTGCGGCGCCAGTTCAAGCTCATGGCTCACGAGCGCCGTGCTTTTTCCCGTGAGGGATGGGATCAGATCATTGAGATCCAGATGAGCTCCGAGCAGGAGCCCGCGGTCCATCTCGTCCCGCTGCCGCACGAGCGACCGGATGACGAGGGGCCGTTCGACATCATCGGCGACGTCCACGGCTGCCGCGCGGAGCTGGGAGATCTTCTGCTGAACCTCGGATGGGTGCCGGACGAGGGGGGCACACCGCATCACCCCGAGGGGCGGCGCCTGATCTTCGTGGGCGATCTGAGCTGCGGGGGACCGGATTCGATCGGTGTCTGGGATCTCGCGCTTCGGCTCCGCGATGCGGGCCGGGCCGAGATTCTGGCCGGTGACCACGATGTGCGCTTCGCGCGTCTCCTCCGGGGTGAGGCGATGGAGGTCGACCGTGGGCTCGAGATCGCCGCGGGAGAGCTGATGAACCATCCCACGGCGCATCTGGAGCGCATCACCGAGGGCGTCCAGGAGGTTGTCGGCACCTCCCCGCCTCATCTGCTTCTCGACCATGAGCGGCTGGCTGTCACCCACGCGGCCATCGCCGATCACATGATCGGAAAAACCGGCCGTGTGGTGCGCGACTTCTGTCGCCATGGCGAGGGGCCACGCAGCCCCCACCGCGGGGACTGGATTCGCAGGCATCGGGGCATCCAGCTGGTCGTGCACGGTCACACTCCCACGCCTGTGCCGCGGATGCGCAACCACACTCTGAGCATTGACACGGGCTGTGTGCTCGGCGGTGCTCTCACAGCGCTGCGCTGGCCTGAGCGCCGTCTGGTTCAGGTCCAGGCGCGCGCGATCCACTGGGGGACTGGCTGGGCCACGCCCGCGAGTGCCCCTCAGGGCGAGATCCCACTCGAATCCGCCGTCTGCTGATCGATCACCTCTGGAAAAATCCGACCATCTCGGCAGGGACCATCAGCTCCGAGGATGAGGGCAGTGTGATCAGGCTGGGGCAGAGATCGCTGTGATGGATCGTGTGGGTGGCGATCTGGGTGACCGGGTCGTCGAGCAGCAGCGGAGCCCCGGTCTGGGGATTGACCTCGAACCGGGGGGAGTTGGTGGAGGCGATCGTGATCCGCAGCCGGTGTCCCGTGTTCAGGGCCAGTGCGATCTGCCCCACGGGGATCTCGACCTCACAGATCTCCCCGGTGATCATCATGTCCTCCTGATCCCATCCATTGCGGCGCCTCATCCGGAGCGCCCCCTCGCACATGAGCATGGAGCGGCCATCGGGATAGACGTCGCACAGCTTCACAAGGAGGTCCGCGTCGGGCGCCGTGCTGGACACGAAGAGCCTGCAGGTCACCATCCCCGCGATCTCGAAGGGGGCACTGAGAGGTGGGGTTGAGAACGTCACGACATCGGAGCCCTGCTCCAGGGCGCTCTGGTCGTATGGTCCCCTGGTCAGCCAGAGATTTCGCCCCCCCAGTGTGGGCACGGGATTCGCCGGATCGCAGACAAAGGAGGTCTCGGTGCTCACCGGATCGAAGGCCATCTCTGCGGAGAGCAGTCCCCCTGGACACAGGTGGAGTGTCACCACCTCTCCCTGGGGGGGCCAAACATCTGAGGTTCGCCACTCATTGCCGGGGGCTGTGGGATCGTCGACGTCCCCCATCATGTAATAGGTGAACATCGGCTGGTCGAAGATGCCGGTGGGTGTCCCGAGGAGGGCCTCAGCGGTGAAATCCAGGGTGAGATCATTGATCTCCCCGGTCCACACCGCGTTCTCGGGGAAGGTGAGCTCTCCGACGTCCCGTGAGCCGATGGCCGTGTGCTGCCACGGTCCAATGATCACAAGCTGTCTTCCCCTGGCTCCCCCCCCTCCCAACGCATCGAGCTGAACAGCGGTGCGCAGGGCCGCATCCACATAGAGATCGAACCATCCGCTGATGAAGCAGACGGGCACATCCACCGAGGGGATGGCCATCGGTATCCGCACGGGGTCCCACCAGGAGGTGGGAGTGGGGTGAGCGACGAGATCGGGGAGTCTGGACTCTGCATCCTGGAGCGCCAGCCATCCCAGCACGAGGGAACGTCGAAACGCCCCGCCGGTGTACACGGAGTCATGGTAGAGGTCACATGGACAGGTGTCGACGATGGCCCCCGCCATCGCGGGGGGGGCGGCCCCTGCGGCGAGAATCCCTGTGAATCCGTCCCCGGAGCTCCCCTGGCACATCACACGGCCATTCGACCACTCCTGGGATGCGATCCATTGAATGGTGTCGTATCCATCCTGGAGTGCGCCCCAGCCATCGGACCAGAAGGTCTCGTCTTCGCCCTCGCTGCCGCCTCTCCCCCGCGTGTCCTGGGCAACAAACGCGATCCCGTGGGGCACGTAGAGGTCGGCCTGATCCGCTCGGTCAGCCCGGCCGTAGGGCGTGCGTGTGAGCACGGTGGGTCTCGCAGTGGTGCCCGGGGGCAGATAGAGATCGGTCGCCAGCCGGATCCCGTCGCGCATCGGAACCATCTCGGTGCGGGTCAGGACGGCGGCGGCGAGACATGCCCCAACTCCCAGCGCCATCAGGGCCAAGGAGATCAGTGCGAGATGAGTTGCACGGGGTGACATCTGAGTCCTCTGGGGACAAAACCGTGCGATGCCAAGTTCCCCATGGTGCCTCTGAGATCAGTCTGTGTAAATCCGAAATTCGCGGTGCGCGATCAGCGCAGCCCCAGGCCCTGCGGCACAGTGTCCATGAGAAACTCATTCGAGATCGGCAGTGAGATGGCGCTCGGATATGCGGGGCTGTGGTGGATGGTGTGTGTCGCGATCTGGGTGACGGGATCATCGAGCATCAGGGGCGCACCCGTCTGGGGATTGACCTCGAATCGCGGATCGTTGGAGGAGGCGATGATGATCGCACAGCGATGCCCGGTGTTGAACGACAGCGCGAGCTGCCCCAGATCGATGTCCAGACTGCAGATCTCACCTGGGACCATGAGGTCCTCCTGGTCCTCGCCGTTGCGCCGGCGCGCCTGAACCGCGCCCTCGGCCATGAGGATCACCCGGCCATCGGGATAGACGTCGCAGAGCTTGACGAGGAAATCGGCATCGGGAGCGGTGGAGGAGACGAAGAGGCGTGCGGTGATCGGACCGATCACCGAGCGTGGACGGGGCATCACATCGGTGATGAAATAGAGCAGGTCTGAGCGCAACAGCAGGAGCGCCTGATTGCGGGGGCCGTTGGAGGTGAACAGGTTGGCTCCTCCAACAGTGGGGATGGAGCTCTGGGGGTCGCTCACATAGGAGGTGGAGGGAGACTCCGTCGCCAGGGGCGCTGCCTCGGAGAGCGCTCCGTTGCCATGCAGATAGAGCGCTGTCATCTCATGGGGTGGCGGCCAGCTCTCGGCGGTGAGCCACTCATTGCCGGGGGCCTCGGGGTCATCGACGTCCCCCATGAGGTAGTAGTTGATCCGCGGCTCGTCGAAGACTTCCGGTGAGCCCCCCCGGATGACCGCCTCGGTGAACTGGGTGATCATGACTCCAAGTCCATTGGGAAACAGCGCATTCTCGGGGTAGATGAGGTCCCCCTGCTCCCTCTGTCCGATGCGACCGTGCGTCCAGGGCCCCACAATCAGAATCTGGCGCCCGCGGGCATTGCCGACGCCGAGGGCATCGATTCCCAACAGGGAGTCGAAGCCGGCGTTCACATACATGTCGAACCACCCTGAGACCTGCAGGATGGGGACATCGACCACACTGAACCGCATGGTCAGATCCACAGGGTCCCAGAATGAATCACGGCGGGCATGGGCCACCACCTCGTCGATGACACCGAGGTTGTTCACCTGCTCGAGATATCCCTCCACCAGAGAGCGCCGGAAGGGCCCCCCGGGGAAAGCGACATCGCGATAGATGTTCCCCGCGCCGGTGTTGGCCTGAACACCCCTCAGGGCGGGGGGTGCCGCCCCAGCGGCCAGCAGACCGGTGATGGCAGAGGCGGAGTAGCCGTCCATGAGCACATCGCCGTTGCTCCAGGACTGCCCGGCAATCCACTGGACAGTGTCATAGCCGTCCTGATTGGCACCCCAGCCGTCGTCGAGGAAGGGCACCCACTGATCGCCGCTGATGACGCCTCCTCGGATGTCCTGGACCACGAAGACGGTCCCCCTGTCGGTGAAGGCGGAGGCGTTGCCCCACTGCGTGCTGCGGCCATAGGGGGTTCTGTGCAGAGCGGCTGGCCAGGGCCCATCACCATGGGGGAAAAAGACATCCGTCGTCAGCTGGAGGCTGTCTTGCATCTCCACCGTGGTCGAGAGATCGGGCATCGCACCGTGGACCGTCTGGGCCAGCCAGAGGGTGACCCACAGCGCCATCCCCCCACGGGAGAGACTGCGACACACGCGTGCGAGGAGACGGGACGGGGTTGCGACGAGCATCCTCACATCTACAGTGTATCTCTTCCTCTGGGAATCGTCGATCACAGGCATCACTGGTGAGGACCCTGCCCTCACCGGCAGATGACCTGCCCTGAGGATGACGCCAGCGGTTTTCCCGCGATGTGTCTCACTTCGCAAGTGATGCGCGGAGACTGCGGATGTTCGATGCCACACGTCCCCCGGCGAAGATGGCGGAGCCCGCCACCAGGACATCCGCACCGGCGGCCACCGCCAGAGGGGCGGTCTCCACATTGATTCCCCCGTCGACCTGAAGGCGGAATTTGAGTCCATGCCGCTTGCGCCGGAGCTCGAGGCGACGAACTTTGTTCAGAGTGGCGGGGATCAGGGCCTGCCCTCCGAAGCCTGGTTCCACGGTCATCACCAGGACGAGATCGACCTTGTCCAGCACGCTGTCGAGCGCCCTGAGTGGCGTCCTCGGTCGGATGGAGACTCCGACCCGCACCCCCAGGCGCCGCAGCTGGCGGAGAACCTTCGGCAGATCGGGGCAGGCCTCCGCGTGCACGGTGATCAGCTGAGCCCCCGCCTCCGCGAAATCGGAGACCATCTTCCAGGGCTCGTTGACCATCAGGTGGGCGTCGAAGAAGAGACGCTTCGACACAGCCCGCAGCGCAGCGACCACGGGGGGACCGAAGGTGAGGTTGGGGACGAAATGGCCGTCCATCACGTCGAGATGGATCCAGAGGCAGTTGGCGCGCTCCAGGCGTCGCAGCTCCGCCTTCAGATCGGCGAAATCCGCGCTCAGAATCGAGGGCGCCAAGTCCACCTGCGTGGGCGGTGCACTCCACTCGAATCTCGGGGCTGTGTCTCTCTTGGCCACTGTCTCAGAGGGATGCCGATGGCAGGGGGTCACCTCCCTTCGCGCCCCGCCCAGAGAAAATCAAGGCCGAACTGAGGGGGCGGTGAGAATCGTCTCACAGAGCCGCACGGCGATGACGCTGGCAGGGTGGGAGTCAGCTTTTCCGAGCGGATGAGAGTCCCATGCGGTGCCCCCCTTGCGCCGAACCTGGACCCCCGGGGCGGTTTCCTGTGGACTGTGGGGTTTCCGAGGTGAAAATACTCTGCGTCCATGGCCCCACCAGAGCTGCCCCATGCGGA
Organism: Candidatus Sumerlaeota bacterium; assembly: GCA_016928695.1. Taxonomy (GTDB): domain Bacteria; phylum Sumerlaeota; class Sumerlaeia; order JABWBI01; family JABWBI01; genus JAFGKF01. The sequence continues at coordinate 8,339 of JAFGKF010000162.1, forward strand.
TCATCACAGTCATCCCCCACCTCCCAGAGCATCAGAGGTCCCCTGATGCCTGATCCGCACATCGATCGCCCCCACCATCCCCGGAGGATCCACTCGAGCGACCTCTGGGTGATTCTGCTCTTCGTCGTGATCCTGTTCCTCTTTCTCTCAGGGACGTTCGAGAGCGTGCTCGACGTGCTCTACAGCCGCCTGGCCTTTGTGGTGATCGTCGTCATGCTGATCGAGTTCATTGTTCTGAAAACACGTGATCGATCTCGCTTCTATCGGATGCAGCTGCAGATGACGAGCAACCGCCGCCGCGAGGATCTCCGGCTTCTGCGGGAAACGCGCGACACTCTGGCCGAGTGCTCCGCGTCTCTCGATGATCTGCGGTGCGAGATCGAGCGGGGTGAGAACGGTCAGCAGGACTCCCTGGCGCGGCTGGAGCAGATCAGGGAGAAGATCGAGCAGATGCACAGCGACATCTGCTCGCGGTGAGGACCGCTGGGGGGGGTCAGTCGCCGCTGCGGCTGAGGCGTCTGATGGTCTTGGACTTGATCTTGACCTGGAAGCGCTCCGGCGCCGCTCCCCCCGTGTCGCGGCTGTGGTCGAAGCCCCGGACGGGAGCGGCCACAAAGAAGAGGACGAGGGCCAGCACCCCACAGAGGAGCACCGACAGGATCGCATCGATGATGCCCTGCCCCTGAAAGAAGTCGTCCCCCGCGAAGCGGATGATCAGGAGCAGTCCCGCCGAGGCGATCATTCCCAGAACTGCACTTGCGATGCAGAGCACGGTCAAGACCGTCCGCTTCGGGTACTTGGGTGGAGACTGCGCCATCAGCTGCACAGTGAGGAAGATCACGATCATGCCGCCCAAGGCGCTGAGCCCCACACCGACCCAGGCGCGCTTCAGGTCGGCCATGCCCGCGGAGAGATTGAAAATCAGGCGTGTCAGGATGGCGGCGATCAATCCGCCGATCACTCCGATCACTGCCACCAGGAGATTCCGAGTTCCCGTGCTCACGACTGGGGACCTCTCATGACCTCAGGTCGATGAATGTGGAAGCCAGCGTACACCTCTTTTCGGTCTCGGCAATGGAATCTTGAGATCCACCCCTCGCCTGAGGCAGAATCCCGATGGCCCAGAGGCAGGAGTGAAACCATGTCACCGAGTCGAAAACTGATTGTCGTCGGGGACCGTGTCCTCATCAAGATGGACAGCCTCGAGGAGCGCACCGAGGTGGGACTCCTGCTGCCCGAGACCGTCCGGGCCAAGGAGAAGGTGCAGAGCGGTCTGATCGTGGCCACGGGGCCGGGGATCCCACTGCCCGATCCGAGCCACGAGGAGGATGAGCCCTGGAAGGACTCGACGCCACGCCCGCGCCACCTCCCCATGCAGGCCGAGGTGGGTGACTACGCGCTGTTCCTGAAGAAGCACGCCGTCGAGATCCGCTACGAGAACCAGGAGTACCTGATCGTTCCCCAGAATGCGATCCTGGTCCTCATCCGGGATGAGAACATCGTGGAGTGAGGCGAAGGCGAATGCCCACTGACGTGCGCCTCGCCATGAGCCGCCTCAGCGCCTGACAGGCACGCCGTGCTCGGCGAGGTACTCCTTGCACTCGGCCACGGTGTGCTCGCGGAAATGGAAGATCGAGGCGGCGAGGGCGGCGTCGGCCTTGCCCTCGACGAGACCCTCGCGGATGTGCTCGAGCGTCCCGACGCCGCCCGAGGCGATGACAGGGACGCTGACCGCCTCGCTGACGGCTCGGGTCAGCGGGATGTCGAATCCAATCTTGGTCCCGTCGCGGTCCATCGAGGTCAGCAGGATCTCGCCCGCGCCGAGCTCGACGGCGCGCACGGCCCACTCGAGGGCGTCGATGCCCGTCGGTGTGCGGCCGCCGTGGATGAAGACCTCCCAGCCCTTTGCGGGATCGGCGGCGTCACGGCGCTTTGCGTCGATGGCGAGCACGATGCACTGGCATCCGAAAGCATCGGCGCCCTCTCTGAGGAGTGCAGGTCGGTCGACGGCGGCGGTGTTGACCGAGACCTTGTCGGCCCCCGCGCGCAGCGTCGCGCGGATGTCCTCGACGGTGCGGATGCCGCCCCCGATGGTCAGGGGCATGAAGCAGCACTC
>JAFGKF010000163.1 GCA_016928695.1 Candidatus Sumerlaeota bacterium
ATCCAGATGTTGTTGTGCGACCGGCGCAGCCACAGAAAAAGGTAGATCAGCGCGGTCAGCTGAGTGACCAGGCTGACCCCCCCGCGACGCAGCATCAGCAGCCCGACCAGCCCGAGGGTGATCAGAGGCGTTGTCGCGAAGAGATCCCGGAAATCCTGAGTCCAGTCCGCCAGGGACCACGTGCCCGACGAATCCGCACGGAACTGAGCCCAGTCCGCCTCCAGGCCGAGGGGATGAACCCACCAGAGACCACAGAGAAAGAGGGCCAGGGGGAGAATCGAGAGTGACGCCAGCCAGACGTCGCGGAGCCGGCCCATCAGGGCCACGCCGAGGATCAGGGCCAGGGGCAGGGCGACGCCGTAGTAGATCGTCAGAGGGGCCATCGCGGCGACGAGGGTGGGGGCGAGGAGACGAGTCAGCCGGGGTTCTCGGAAGTACAGATGGGCGAGGCCGAGCGTCGCGACAACCTCGACGGCGAGCAGGTTGTAGGGCAGACCCATCCGATGAAACATCACGGTCAGGGGATCGAAGGCCAGAAGCGCCGCCGCCAGAAGGCCGAGCAGAGGAGAGCCGAGGGCGAGACCCAGCCCATAGGCCCCCGCGATCACAAGAAGTCCGCAGCCGACGCTGAACCACCGGAAGGGCTGAATGTTGGGCCGCTCATCGCCGCGGAGAGCGCCGATCGTCCGCATCCACGCGCCGCTGGCCAGGGGATACAGCGGAGGGATTGTCTGAAACGGGGAGACCCATGTGTGATTGATGGGGCCGAGTCTCGCCTCTCCATGGGCGGCATTCCACGCGACCTCCATGTAGACGCCCTCATCGCGAAACCAGCCCGGCGAAGAGGTCAGGTTCCTGAGCCGAAGCGCGGCCCCCAGGAGCAGAGTGACCGCCAGGCAGACCAGTGTGATGTCGAAGGAGGCTCGGCGAAGGGCGTGGGGCATGGCATCAGGCGTCGGTCTTGGGGCGCTGCCCCACGGCGAAGACCGACAGCCCAAACGGCGGTCTCCGCCCCATCATGCGCTCGAAGCCCCGGAAGACAGGCACCAGGCTCTCGTAGACCGAGAGCTGGCGGCTGGGGAGAAGTCTGCGCCGGAGGATCTTGCCGTTGATGAACCAGCCGATGGTCCCGAAGACGTTCTGATGACGCGACTCCAGGATCTCGAATCCCGCCTCCCTCATTTTGCGCTCCAGCTCATCGCGGGTGTAACGGCGGTGGTGCTCGAGCGCCTCATCGAGACCGCAGAAGAGGAAAGGGTGAGCCGGCACATAGATGATCGCACGGCCGCCGGGCACAAGGAGATCATGGAAAACCCTCAGCGTCTCCTCATCCTCGCGGATGTGCTCCAGGACGTTGAGGCAGACCACCGTGTCGAAGCGCTTCTCCCTCAGAGCCTCCACATCCACATGGGGGAGAGAGGCCTGCTCGAAGGTGACATGCCCGACGCCGCGGTGGTTCTCGGTGAGGGTCTCTATGTAGACCTCGTCGGGATCAATGGCGTGCACCAGCTCGCGGCCGCGGAGGAAATCGGTGAAGCTCCCCGTGCCGCATCCGGCCTCGAGGACACGCATGCCGAGATGGGGGAGAATCGTGTCGTAGATCCACTTGTTGAACCTGCGCATCTTGGAGATGCGGTGAAGTGTCTCCTCCCCCGTGCGATTGACCCAGAAGCGGTACCGCATCAGAGTCCACAGCGCGCTGAATCCATCGCGCCAAGTGATCTTCTTGCCCTCCTCGAAGGAGCGGCCATCGTAGGAGATCGGGAGCTCGTAGACACGGAGCCGGGAGCGGAACACCTTCGCCGTGATCTCCGGCTCGATGTTGAAGCGGCTCGACTGCAGGCCGAAGGACCGGATGTGCTTTGTGCGGAAGACCTTGTAGCAGGTCTCCATGTCGGTCAGGTTCGCCCCGTAGAGCACATTGGTGATGAAGGTGAGCAGCTTGTTGCCCACATGGTGCGAGAACATGAAGACGCGCCGCTTGCCGGTGAAGCGGGACCCATAGACCACGTCGGCGAGGCCGTCGAGGATCGGCTTGATCAGCTTCGGGATCTCCTCCGGCGAGTACTCCAGGTCGGCGTCCTGGATCATCACCATGTCGCCGCTGACGTGATCCAGACCCGTCCGGATCGCCGCCCCCTTGCCCTGATTCCGCTCGTGGAAGGCGAACACCAGGGGGCGTCCATCGGGATGGTCGCGCATCTGCTCCAGCTTGGCGCGGCTGCCGTCTCGTGAGCAGTCGTCGACGAGAACGATCTCACGTTCCACCCCGTGGCCGCTCTCGCTCAGATCGACGGCCAGAACACGGTCGAGGATCGTGTCCAGCGTCGCGATCTCGTTGTACACGGGGATGATGATGGAGAGTTTCGGCATGCGCCTCAGGCACCTCGGCTCAGGTGAATCAGGACCACGGTGATGTTGTCCGGGCCGCCCCCTCTGTTCGCCTCGGCGATCAGCTGGTCACAGGCCTCATCGACATTCTCACCGCAGTCCTCGATGATCTGCTTGATCGTGGCCTCCGGAACCGGCCCGGAGAGACCATCGGTGCAGAGCAGGAGAGTGTCCCCCTTGCGCAGGGTGTGGCGCCTGAGGTCAACCTCGACGTCGAAGCGGTTGCCCAGAGCGCGGGTGATGATGTTGCGCCAGCGATGGGTCTTCGCCTCCTCCTCGGTGAGCAGCTGCTGCTGGACCTGCTCGTTCACCCAGGAGTGATCCTCCGTCAGCTGGGTCATCGTGTCCGCGCGCACCAGATACGCCCGGCTGTCCCCCACATGCCCGATCACCGCCTCGTGATCCTCCAGCAGGCAGGCCACCACGGTGGTCCCCATGCCCGAGTACTCAGGGTGATCCTGGGCCAGGGCACAGACGTCGCGATTCGCCAGCCGGACGGCCGAGAGAAGAAGGTTCTGCGAGGGGCCCAGGCTTTTGACGACCCCGAAGGGCCAGGTGAAATCCGAATTCCCCTGGAAAGAGATGACGAACTCCCGCATCGCCTGCACGGCCTTGGCGCTGGCGATCTCACCGGCGGCGTGCCCCCCCATGCCGTCGGCCACAATGAAAAGCCCGATGTCGGGCTCACAGGTGTAAGCGTCTTCGTTGTGCTGCCGGCGCAGTCCCACGTCCGTGCGGCCGGCGGCTGAGATTTTCAGGGCGGGTGGGGTCATTGCAGAGCCAGGGGACCTGTTCAGTGGACTTTCAGGGCCTGTTTATAGGGAAGACCCGCTGGGATCGTCAATGGAAGTGATGCCCTGACTTGACATTGAATGAGCCCCGAACGCACAGTCGCACTTCATCCCTACAGGGGGCTGAGAGCATGAGCAAAACCCGTGTCGGCATCGTCGGAGCCCGCAGCTACACCGCCAGAGAGCTCCTGGGCTGTCTTCTGCGACACCCCGACGCCGAGGCCGTCAGCCTCATGGCACGCGTCGAGGCCCCTGAGAGCCTGGGGGAGATCCACCCTCCCCTCAGGGGACGGATCGACTGCCCCGTGACACCCATTGATCTCGACGTGCTCACCCAGGAGACCGACGTGGTTTTCCTGTGCCTGCCCCATGGACCGGCCGCGGAGATGGCGAGGCCTCTTCTCGAGGCGGGAAAGCGCGTGATCGACCTCTCCGCCGATTTCCGCTTTCGCCAGCCCGCGCTCTACGCCCAGGCCTATGGCCAGGCTCACCCCGCCCCCGAGCTGCTCGATGAGGCTGTCTACGGGTTGCCCGAGCTGTGGCGCGATGAGATCCGCGGGGCGCGCATCGTCGGCAATCCCGGCTGCTATCCCACCGCCGTGCTCCTGGCGCTCGCACCCCTGGTCCGGGCCTATCCCAACGAGGTGCCCGCCGTGGGGGTGATCGCCAACTGCGTCTCGGGTGTCTCGGGGGCAGGCAGAACCCTCAGCGAGCGGACCCACTTCTGCGAGGCCAACGAGGGCCTCCAGCCCTATGGGCTGGTGACACATCGCCACGCCCCGGAGATCGATGCGCAGATCACAGCCCTCACAGGCAGACCACTCCATGTGACGTTCGCCCCCCACCTCGCGCCGATGGATCGCGGCATCTGCGCCACAGTGCACATCCCATGGCACGGGGATCTCCCGCCGATGGAGGAGGCGCGCGGTGTGTTCGAGAGCCTCTGCGATGCCGAGCCCCTGCTCCGCCTCATGCCCGAGGGCAAGTTCGTGAACACAAAGGCCGTGGCGAACACCAATCTGTGCGACATCGCGGTGACCGCGGACCCGCGCGCCAATCTGCTGATTGTGATGACCGCCATCGACAACCTGCTCAAGGGAGCCTCCGGCCAGGCGATTCAGAACATGAATCTGATGATCGGATGCGAGGAGACCACGGCGCTCCTCTGAGTGCCGATCTGTGGGAGTCAGAGTGAGATGCCCCCTCTGAAGAGATTCGCCAAGCCGCTGTCCGTGCGATCGCTCCCGAGAGGATTTCTCGGGGCCGGCGTGACCTGTGGCCTCAAGCCATCGGGCAAGCCCGATCTCGCACTGTTCGTCAGCGATCGCATCGCGGCGGCCGCCGCGGTGACGACCCAGAACCTGTTCGCCGCCCCCCCCATTCACGTGACGCGCGACCATCTCAAGTCGGGCCGCGCGCAGGCGATCATCATCAACTCCGGGTCCGCCAACGCCGCGACGGGGCGGCAGGGATTGATCGACGCCCGCCAGATGTGTGCGCTGGTCTCAGCGGCCCTGGACATCCGCTCGGCCGATGTCCTCGTCAACTCCACCGGCGTGATCGGCCAGCGCCTGCCGATGGATCGCCTCGCGGCGGGCATCGACGACGCCGTCTCGAACCTCTGCTCCGCGGGGCTCAATCGGGCCGGCGAGGCCATGATGACCACCGACAGGCACCCGAAGAGAACAGCGCGCCGGTGGACTCAGGGGCGGCGCGAGGTCCGGCTCGCCACCTTCGCCAAGGGGGTGGGCATGATTCACCCCGACATGGCGACGATGATCTCCGTGGCCCTCACCGACGCCGCCGTCAGCGCCCCCCTTCTGCGACGCGCCCTGAGAGAGGCGGTGGACCAGACCTACAACTGCCTGACCGTCGACGGCGACACCTCCACCAACGACATGGTGGTCCTGCTCGCCAATGGCGCCTCAGGGGCCCCGCGGATCGAGCGGATCACCTCCGAGGGCTATCGCCGACTCGTCAGGGCGCTGACCGAGTCCTTCGAGGAGATGGTGCTCAGCATCGCCTCCGATGGTGAGGGGGCCTCACGCGTCGCGGTCATCCGCGTCCGGGGAGCGCGCACTGTGGCCGATGCTCGAAAGCTGGCACGGGCTGTCGGGAGGTCGAGTCTGTTCAAGACGGCCATCCACGGCGCCGATCCGAACTGGGGTCGCATCACCATGGCCCTGGGAAATGCCGGGGTGGACATCGATCCCTCGCAGGTCAGCATCTCCGTGGCGAAGACACCGCTGCTGCGCCGGGGACAGCCGGTGAGGCACGACAGAGCCCAGACCTCCCAGGCCATGAGAAAAGACCAGGTTCCCGTCGTCATCAGCCTGGGGCTCGGCCGGGCGGAGGCCACCTGCTGGTCGAGCAGTCTCACCGAGGAGTATGTCCGCTTCAACTCCGCCTACACCACGTGAGAGAGCGGCGAAGAGCGTTCTGAACCATGCGGTCCGTGGGACATCTCGAATCCAGAGAGCAGGCCAAGGAGCTCAACGACATCCTCACGGCCAAGGGACTCGAGCACGAGATCGAGCCCAGCCAGGAGGGGGGATATCTCGTCTGGATCCACCGGGAGGAGGAGCTCGAGCAGGGGCGGGAGATCCTCGAGCGGTACCTCGCCGATCCCAGCAGCGAGGAGTTCCAGGGGGCTGCCCAGCAGGCCGCCGCGAGGCGCTTGGAGCGCAGGAGGGAGAAGAGACGGTCCCGCAGCGATGTGATCGATGGCCGCACCGCGATCCACCGGGAGCGTATGCCCCTCGCCATCGGCCCCCTCACCATGGTGCTGATCGGGATCTCCGTGGCCCTGGGCATCGGGACTCAGCTCGGTTCCTCGGGAGAGGCCGTGCAGCTCTTCACCATCACCCAGTTCAAGCAGACCATCGTGGGCAATCAGGTGGTCCCCCAGTTTCATCGCGGCTTCCCGGAGATTCGCCATGGCGAGGTCTGGCGGCTGATCACCCCCATCTTTCTCCATTTCAACATTCTCCACATCCTGTTCAACATGCTGTGGCTCAAGGACCTGGGGACGCTGATCGAGCGCAAGCACGGCATCTGGCTGCTCGCCGCCATGGTGCTGGTCATGGGCGTCACTTCGAACATCGGGCAGTACCTGGTGTCCGGCCCCGCCTTCGGGGGGATGTCGGGGGTGGTGTATGGACTTTTGGGATACATCTGGATCCGCGGCCACCTCGATCCGCGCGTCGGCTATCGCCTCCGCCAGGACATCGTGTATCTGATGGGGATATGGTATTTCCTGTGCCTCTCCGGTTTTATCGGGGCGATCGCCAACACGGCGCACACCGTGGGCCTGGTTGTCGGAGCCGCCTGGGGTTATCTGCTCTCAGGGCATCTGAGGCACCTGCTCCGGTCGCGATGATTTTGTGATGTGACGGACTCTCTGGGCACTCAGGCACACAGGGTTCTCACCGGTGTCCTTCAGGCGGTCAGAGCTTCGACTCCATCTCGGAAAGCACTTCGTCCAAGCAGAGCAGGTGGCTCTTGCGCTCCTCAGGATTCAGTGCAGCGTCTCTCAGAGCGCAGTGACGAATCGGCGGAGAGTCACTCTCAGAGAACAGTTTCTCTTGGAATGCCCCGCCGGTGCCTCCGAGCAATGCTCCGAATCTGTCACTATCTGCTCTGCTCTCCTGCGTATGGAATGATAAGTTCTCCAGTTGCACGTTTTTTGGAATCTGTGGACCATTGGGCCGTGGGTGCAACGCTGAATGAACGAGCACACCAAGTTCACCTCCCTGCATGCCAAAATACGAGGGATCGCCACCGCCGGATCAGCGAAGGCGTTTGCTGGTGTCATCTATCGCTACACGTCGAGCAAGCACAGGACGGCGCAGCAGATGATGAGCGGAATTGGAGCGCACAGGGCGGGCGGGCGCTGGAACGCGCCTGGGACATTTCACCCGGTTTACTGCGCTTCAAATCCAGCACTGGCCAACCGGGAGCACTTCGCCAGCTGCTCCCGAGCTGGGCTCCCACTGCATTCCGTGATGCCCCTCATGGGAAAAGCGGTGCGAGTGAATCTGAGCATGGTTTTAGACCTCAGAGACTCGGGCGTTCTCAAGCAACTGGGAGTCACCACGAGCCAACTCAGAGCAGACAGGTGGAGGGAGGCGACCGATTCCGGTGACGAGTCGCTCTGCCAAGCCATTGGCCGTGCGGCTTTCCTGGCAGGATTCGAAGGGCTTATCACCCCATCGGCTGAGGCGGAAAAATCGGGAGATTTCAACATTGTATTGGTGCTCGAAAATGCACCTGAAAGCAGTGGGAAATGGTTTGTCCTTCGGGGTGGATCAAAATAACACATAGCGGATACGCAAAATTGCATGCAAAATTGCATGCAAAATTGCTTGCCTTCCTCCTGTGATCCCGGCAGTGTTGCTCGAAGGCATGGATACGGAGATCTGCCCATGGCGAAAACTGTGACCAAGGCGGCGGCGAAGAAGCCCCGAGCCCCGAAGAGCAGGGGTGCCGAGAAAATCGCACTCCCCAATGGGAGCTCCATCACCATTTGGCATTTCGATCTGCCGGATCAGATCACGGTGGTCTCATCCCCTGGCGTGTTCCGGAAGGTTCGGCTGTCATATGGTCTCACTCAACAGAAGATGTCCTCTCTGACAGGCACCTCATTGCGGAAGCTCTCTGCGCTCGAGAGAGGAGAGCAGAGGGCGACATTCGAGGATCTGCGCCGTTTCACCGAGCTGTGTCGCCTTCGAAAGGAACTGGTTCACATTGTGGCACCAGAGGCCATTTCCAACTGGCTGCAAGAGCCCAACGAGTTCCTCGATGGTCAGAGTCCTGTTGAGATCATCAGGCGGGGCGAGAGTGATAAGCTGTGGCGATTGATCTGGCGATTGCAGGATGGTGTACCCCTCGATTGACCCCCGTGACTTTGTCGATTCAACTCCAATGGGCAATGGAGATCTGCAGGCAAAGGGATATGGGAGCTGATCGAGGACGCCCAACCGAGTGCGGAGTCGGGCCTCAGGGGCACATCCGGCGTCTGTTTGAGCGGATCGAACCGATGGCCAAGGGATCGGCATCTATCCTGATTTGACTTCCGGCGGCCGGAACTCTATGACTTGATGAGTGGTCTGACAGAGTGATCCGAGGAGGAACCCCGATCATGAGACTTTCACATCTGGCCATCACCGCGCCCCTGGCTCTCGCTCTGGTGATGAGCGCCGTGGCCTCACCACTGCTCACCGTGGCGGTGGTGGGTGCTGAGGATCGCTCGGGAGGCTATTCCAACGTGGATCTCCCCGAGGCGCTGACCACCATGCTGACCCTGGCGCTCCGCGACTCGGGCCAGTTCATCGTTCTCACACGCGAGCAGATCGCCGCGGTCATCCAGGAGCAGGACTTCGCCAACTCCGGGCGCGTGGCTCAGGCCGGCGCGGCGGCCGAGACAGGGGCCATCATCCCCGCCCAGATCCTCGTGCGGGCCATCATCACCGAGTTCGACCCCGGCACCTCCTCCGGGGGGCAGGGGCTCCGCATCGAGGGCTTCGAGCTCGACATGGGACGGGAGAGCGGCCACATGGCGGTCGTCGTCGAGATGATCGACTCCACGACGGGCGAGGTGGTCGCCACCGAGCGCGCGGTGGGGACGCCCTCGGGCTCTCACACCGGGTTCGGGTACAGCGACAGCGATTGGGGCTTCGGGCTCGACGACGCCGAGCGCGACGCGATCGGGCGCATTCTCCAGATCACCGTCGACAACTGCGTCGAGGCGATCGCCCGTGGGCTGCGCAACACCCCGTGGGAGGGCGCGGTCGTCACGGCCCGCGGGGGCGAGGTCTACATCAATGCCGGGCAGAATGCACTGATCCGCGAGGGGGAGGTCTTCGTTGTCTACGATCCGGGCGAGGCCCTGATCGATCCCGCCACGGGACTCAACCTCGGCAGCGTTGAGACCGAGGTCGGGATGATCGAGGTGATCCGCGTCGAGGAGCGCTTCTCGGTGTGCCGCCCCATCGACGAGGGCAACTACGGCCGCGGGCAGATAGTCCGTGAGCCCTGACCGGTGAGGAGGTCTGAGATCATGATGAGGCGAACAGTGGGGATCATCGCTCTCGCGGTGATAGCCATCAATCTCCTGATGGGCTGTGCCGAGGTCCGCCAGGGCTCGCGGACAGCGGGCACCTATGTCGGGGAGGCGGCGGCCGTGCCCGACGAGTTCAACAGGGGAATCAACCAGGGCTACCGAGACGATCCGGGCCCCAACCCCTACAATCGCTGACAATCGCCGAGGGGCAACTCTCGGCTTGAGATGTCCTCCGCGGGGGGGCACACTGGAGAGCCATGCGCCTGACTCTCCTCACCGGCCTTCTCTGCCTCTCCCTCATCTCATGCGAGCGGGCAACCAACTCCTGCCAGCGCGCCTGGTGGGATGCCCGCATGGTGCTCATCGCTCCGGTGAACATTCCCCTCAGCATCGGGGCAGCGGTGGGTGAGGACCTCACCAGTCCCCCCTGGGGGCTCAATCAGCTGAAGGCCATCACATGGACGCCCCTCTTCACCCTGGGGCGCCATGGCTCACTGCTCGTTTTTCACGGCATCGATCTCGCCGTGTTCCCGCTCTATCTCCCCTTTGGCCCGGAGCCGTTTCGGCTCTATCAGACCGACACCTTCCCGATGCCGATCGATCCCGAGCAGGAGCGATATCTCTGGCACTGCGTGGGCAACGCACTCAGCGTCAGCGTCGTCGCCGTTGCCAAGGGGCTCTCCACCGCGGCGCTGGTTGCGCTCCAAATTCTCACCGCGGGGTTGTTTCTGTGAGAGCGACATGCCAGGCGATCGCCACCCTGTGCGCCGGGGTCTCGCTGCTCTCGTGCGCCCACCATCTGCGCTGGGGGGAGGGCCGCGTCCGAGAGGAGCCAGTGGACGTCGAGATCATCAACGAGACGGGTGAGATGGCCATGACACTTGCGGCCAGCGTCGACGGGCTCACGCTCCAGCTGACGAGAGAGGTGTTCGTCGAGCAGGAGATCGACGTGATCCATGAGTCCGACGAGGTCATTGTCCCCTGGTCGCCCTATGCGATCACCCAGTTCCTCCTCATCTCGTGGAATCCCATCCTCTGGACGTTCCCCGACCTCTGGCGGGAGGCGGAGGGGAGCGATCACCGCGCACTGCGCGACTGGCTTCTCCTGTGGAATCCCCTCATCCGAACAGGGGGACGATATGAGGAGGTCACGCGCCGCGTGGAGATCTGGCGTGAGCGGGAGCGCCGGGTCCACGGGCATCGGCGTCTCCCGCTGAACCAGACGGAGGTCCGGCTCCAGATCGAGGCCGGCGGTGTCCGCGAGAGCCTGACCCGGAGCACCGACAACGACGGCATGATTCGGATCGATTGGGGCGTGCTTCCCCCCTCCCTGAGCCATGACCGACCGCTCAACATCCGGGCGGAGATCGGCGACCGGGGAGCGCTGATCGGCGCACTGTTCTGAGAGGATCGGATGAGCTGTTGACTTGTGGAGTCGGGTGAACCAGTTAACACCCCTGCCAGATCAATGACATTGACGGAGGTGGGTCATGGCTTCCCCACGCATAGGCGTCGTTCTCTCCGGCTGCGGGGTCTTCGATGGAGCGGAGATCCACGAGGCGGTCTGCACCCTGCTGGCCATCGATGAGGCGGGGGCGGAGGCCGTCTGCCTCGCTCCGGACGTGGAGTTCGATGAGATCGATCACCTGACGCAGACCCCCACGGGGCAGCGCCGCAGCGCTCTGCGCGAGGCGGCGCGGATCGCCCGCGGGAAGATCCAGAGCACAGCGGAGGTCGATCCCGATGACCTCGACGCCCTGATTTTTCCGGGCGGATTCGGAGCGGCCAAGAACCTCTGCGACTTTGCCGAGAGGGGGCCCGACTGCAAATCCCTTCCCGAGATCGAGAGACTCGTGCTCGCCATGCATGGGGCCAAGAAGCCCATTGGATTCGCCTGCATCGCCCCCGCGCTGGCGGCCAAGATCATGCAGAGGGTGGGGGGAGCGGAGCTGACGATCGGCAAGGACCCCGGCACGGCGAAGGCGATCGAGAAGATGGGCTCACGGCATGTGGTGGCGCCGGTCCAGGAGGCGGTCGTCGATCGCAGCAACCTGATTGTGACCACGCCCGCCTACATGCTCGGGCCCTCCATCGCCCCGGTCTGCGCGGGGATCCGCAAAATGGTCCAGGAGGTCATCGCGCTCTCGCGCGTCACCCTGACCTGACCACTGAACAGCGTCGGCGGTCTCGGCGCCTGAGGGGTGCGATTAGGACTCTCTGTGCCAGGGTCGCCGACTTGGCAGAGATGGGGGAATCTGAGCACTTGACATTCCCCCTCCCGCTGCCGATGAAATCAGAGATAACGGGCTTACCCGCTGCTCTTTTTGTTCCCTGCTCTGCCCGGCCCATGACCACCACAGGAGCCTCGTCTGCGTGGCCCGTCGACAGCGCAGATCATCCGAACGGATCTCAGTGATGCTCATCCCTGCGGAGCGGGGTGAGACAATCTCTTTTCAGACCACCAAGCGCCGGCTCCTCGTCTGGCTCTGCCTCTCCTTTGGGTGCGTGGGCATTGTCGGTTTTAAGGCGACCCGTGGCCTTCTCCGCACGGCTCTCTCGGGGGCGGAAGATCAATCGGTCTCGGTCGCCGGCGCCAGCCAGGGCGATCTCGATCAGCTCACAGCGCGCTATGAGGCCCGCTTCAGCGACCTGAGGGCCCACTACGAGGAGCTCCTCGCAGAGGCGGAGGAGCAGCGAGATGCCATGGAGCGGGCCTCCGAGACCATGGCCGAGGAGTTTGCCCGGGTGGTCGACCGGCACCGCAGGCAACTCGAGATGTTCGCGGATCTCACCTCTCTCCCCGTCGATGTGACGATCGCCGCGGGGGACACTGACCAGGGGACATCCGAGAGCGTGGGCCGCGGTGGCCCCTGGCCTGGACTCCCCGAGGATGTCGCGATGCTCTCACCGGTGCTCGAGCAGGCCGAGCAGCGCCTGATCGAGATGATGGGGGTCAACGAATCGCTCTCTGGCCTCAACGATCATCTGGAGGGGCGCCAGCAGCTCCTGGTGCACACACCCATCCTCAGCCCCATTCAGGAGCACTGGGTGATGACCGATGGGTTCGGTCCACGGCGTCATCCCATCTCCGGTGAGCGAGACTTCCACAACGGACTCGACATGGCCGCCCCCTACGGGACGCCGATCGTCGCCCCGGCCGATGGGGACGTCGAATTCGTGGGACGGCGTGTCGGCTATGGGCGCACCGTGATTCTCACCCATGGGGCGGGATTGAACATCGCCGATGAGGGGCAGGACGAGGAGGTGCGGCTCAGCACACTCTTCGGACACCTGAGCCGAATCGCTGTCTCAGAGGGAGACCACGTCACCCGTGGCCAGGTGATCGGATACGTGGGGTCATCGGGCTTCGCGACCGGGGCTCACCTGCACTACGAGGTGAGAGTGGCGGGATCGCCGGTCGACCCCCTTGACTTCATCATGGAGCCCTGAGCTCCTCGGCACTGATCCACGCGGAGAGCACAATGGCGATTTTCAGGAAAAACGAGGCAACGAGTCCCCCCGCCGCTGACGCGGGGGCGCGCTCATCCTCAGAAGAGAAAACCGGAAGGACAGAACCCATGGACCTCACGGACAAATCCACCACGAGTGCACGGAGCGCTTCCCAGCGACCGACCACCGGCGTCTCCACCATCATCGGCGAGGAGTGCACCGTCGAGGGCAAGATTGTCTCCAAAGGCAATCTCCGCATCGATGGCTCCGCCGAGGGGGAGATCCACGCTGACGACACCGTGGTCATCGGCCCCGGAGGAAAAGTCGAGGGCAACGTGGAGGCCCGGACGGTCATCATCGGTGGGACCATCATGGGCAATGTCAAGGTGAGCGAGAAGCTGGAGATCCAGCCCCAGGGGGCCATCAGCGGGGACATGCACACACCCTATGGGCGCCTCATCATCGAGGAGGGGGCACGGATCGAGGGCAATCTCACAATGACCAAGGAC
Organism: Candidatus Sumerlaeota bacterium; assembly: GCA_016928695.1. Taxonomy (GTDB): domain Bacteria; phylum Sumerlaeota; class Sumerlaeia; order JABWBI01; family JABWBI01; genus JAFGKF01. Next base: position 13,203 of record JAFGKF010000163.1, read on the forward strand.
ATCTCTCTGGACAAAGAGATCAAGGCCGCGAAGCCCAGCATCCCCCCCTCCCCCTCGCCCCCCACACAGGGCAGCCCCGCCCCCGCAGAGATCAAGGGCGAGAAGGTGACGAAGTGACAGGCGCTGTTGACGTCTGAGACCACTTGACATATCCTGTGCCCTGAGAGGCGATCTCACAACAGAGTTCAGGGGAGGTCAGTGGCATGGTCACGAGAATCACCGCAGGGGGAACCATTCGGCACGGGGTGGTCCTCTGGGTCATGCTCACAGGTGTGACGGCTGTCACAGCCCAGCCGGTCATGCCGTTCAACTCCGCGGCTCATGAGCTCACATCCGAGGTGAGTGAGCGGAGCCGACTTCTGACCAACACACCCCAGTGGGTGGTGCAGCAGCTCACATGGCCCCCCGACGGGGAGATCGAGTCGCACCTCGGCATCCGAGATGACGACCAGGTCACTGAGGCGACGGCGACTGCCCATCTGATCCTGAGACCCGACTACATCAGCCCCACGCTCAGCGATCAGTGGGTCCCCCTGCGCGACTGGAACATTTTCTACACCGACTGGATCGACCACGGGGGGGCCGACACGTTCCTGACCAACTACACCCTGGATGAGATCAGGATCCAGATCGCCGACACCCCCAATTTCGTCATCGTCGGTGTGCGGCCGGTCCGGGGACGCCCGCTGAACATGAGGCTGGAGGCCTGGGTGCAGCAGGTGGTCGAGGCACTCTTCACCGACGAGGTGCAGCCGGAGTCGACCGACGACACACGCGCGTTCCGGATCCTGGAGATCTACGAGCCCGACGAGATCATCGAGGGGGACTGGCTGCCCCGCGGGCCCGAGGGGCGGCGGCGAGGGGTGACGACGTCGGCCTCCACCGACATCGAGCGCGTGAAGTACTTCACCGACGGACGCATCTTGGTTCTCTCTGTGCCCAAGTTCCTGTGGGATCCCACGAGCCTGGTCAACCCGTTCGCCGAGAGATTCCCCGCGCCCTCGAGCCCCGCGGAGATCGTGGCGATGACCCAGATGCTCTTCCATCCCCAGAGCGCAGTGCCCGAGCCCGTGGCCACCGATCAGACCATGGTCTCCCTGCTCGAGCAGCTCCTCATCGAGACGCCCAGCGATGTGCTGATCATGGACTGGTCGCGGCGCATGGGCGATGTGAACCTCGACCACCAGCGGATGAGCCGGATGTTCGCCGACATGAGCCCGGAGCAGCAGGGTCTCTGGCACGCCCAGCAGCTCTCCGAGCGCCTGATGGCCGAGGGGGCAAGGGCGCTCGGCGACCACCGCTACGATGAGGCGGCCACCCGCTTTGGCCATGTCCTCATCCTCGATCCCCTGGACGTGTCGGCCGCATGGATGCTCGAGGTCACGCGTCAGCGCGCCCGCTCGTGGGCGGTGGAGACAGAGCAGCCCCTGCCCCTGCCCTGGTTCGCCGCGGCGGACCAGCTGCTCATGAGACATCGCAACGCCGTCGAGGAGAGACGCATCCAGACAGCGGAGCGGAGCCAGCGGGATCTGGCGCTGCGCGATCTGCGCACCCAGTGGCATGAGGCCTACGCGGAGCGCGATCTGCGCCGCGCCCGGCAGATCCTCCACCGGATGCTCGACCTCGAGCCGGGAGATGCATCGACGCTGTTCTTCGTCGATCTGATCGAGCACCTGCTCGCCGTCGAGGATCAGGGCAATCCCTGAGCGCCCCCGGGCTCAGCCCTCACCGTCCTCCTCTTCCGCAGCAGAGCGATCCGAGAGGCAGATTCCCCGCTTGCTCGCGCGGATGAACTCCACCATCTCACGCACCTCGTCGCACATCGGCGAGGACTCCACGATGGCGAGGGACTCGTGGAGAGGGCGCGCGCTCCGGAAGATCACACGGTACGCCTCCTTGATGGCCTGGCGATTCTCCGGCGGGATGCCCGAGCGGCGCAGACCGATCCTGTTGAGACCGCGGATCGTGTTGGTCTGATCGACGAGGGTGAATGGGGCGATGTTTTTGCTGACCGCCGTCAGACCCTGCATCATCACATAGCGACCGACGCGCACGAATTGGTGGATGGCGCAGTTGCCGGAGATGAAGGCGTGGTCCCCGACCTCCACATGGCCAGCGACCAGGGCCCCGTTGCAGAGCACCACGTGGTCATGGATCACACAGTCGTGGGCGACATGGGACGTCCCCATGAGATAGCAGTGATTGCCGATGGACGTCGCCTCCCCTGGCTCCTTCGCCCGGTGGATGGAGGCGAACTCGCGGATCACATTGTGTGATCCGATCACAACCCGGCTGTCGACGGGTCTCCAGCCGAGGATCTGGGGATCGCCGCCGATCTGCACGCTCATCCCGATCTCATTGTCGCGGCCGATCTCACTGAGACGCCCGATGAAGGTCCCCGGACCGATGCGGCACCCATCGCCGACGACGACGTCGTCTTCGATGATCGCGTGGGGACCGATGATGACCCCCTCTCCGAGAGTGATCCTCTCTCCCAGGATCGCGGTGGGGTGAACTGTGGCCATGGGCTTTGCCGGCGCCTCCTTCAGCGGTCGATCAGCGTGAGTAGACACCAGCTTTGAATTGAACATGCAAGGGGAGGCCAGGGGGATTGGGAGCCCTTGCAGATTGGGGTTGAGCTGCGAAAAGGGCGCGGGGCAAAATGCCCCGAGACTCTCCCCGCTCACTCCCATGGCTGCCACCTCCACAGCCCGCCGCACCTCACCCCCTTCCCAGATCATTGTGGTCGAGAACCGCCCCCGCATGACGGAGATCTTGGAGCGGTTCCTCGTTCAGCGTGGCCATCTGGTTCAGACCTTCCAGCGTGCCGATGACGCTCTGGCGCATGTCCGCAAGCAGGCTGTCGATCTCGTCCTGACCGACATTCTTCTCTCGGGCATGTCGGGACTGAAGCTGGTCCAGGCGCTCCGCGACCGCCCTGATCCCCCCCAGGTGATCATCATGACGGCTCTCGAGGAGATCAACGACGCGGTCGAGGCCATGCGCCTGGGGGCCTTCCACTACCTGCTCAAGCCCTTCAACATGGGGGAGGTCCGCATTGTCATCGACAAGGCTCTGGAGCGGCGGCGCCTGGAGCGGGAGGTCTCCGAGCTCCGCCATGAGGTGGAGCAGCGCTACGAGTTCGCCAACATCATCGCCAAGTCCCAGAGGATGCTGGCGATCTTCGATCTCATCCGCCGAGTGGCGCCGACCAACGCGACCGTGCTCATCACGGGCTCCTCGGGCACGGGCAAAGAGCTCGTCGCGCGGGCGCTCCATGTCCACAGCCTTCGCCGGCGCGAGCCCTTCGTCTCGGTCAACTGCACGGCTCTGCCCGAGACCCTTCTGGAGTCCGAGCTCTTCGGCCACGTCAGGGGGTCGTTCACCGGCGCGATCGCGGACAAGCGGGGTCTGTTCGAGGAGGCCGACGGCGGCACGGTGTTCCTCGACGAGATCGGTGAGATCTCGCCCCTTCTTCAGCAGCGTCTCCTGCGGGTTCTCCAGGAGCGGGAGTTCTTTCGGGTGGGCGAGTCCACGGTGCGCAGTGTGGACGTGCGCATCCTCGCCGCCACCAATCGCAATCTCCATGAGGAGGTGAAATCGGGACGATTCCGCGAGGACCTGTTCTACCGCCTTCATGTGGTGAACATTCACCTCCCCGATCTCCAGGAGCGGCGGGAGGACATTCCCCTCCTGGCGGATCACTTCCTCCGCCGCATCTGCCGTGAAAACAGCCTGGGGGAGAAGACGATCTGGCCGGACGCGCTCGAGCGCCTGATGAGCCATGACTGGCCAGGCAATGTCCGTGAGCTCGAGAATGTGCTCGAGCGGGCCGCGGTGCTCACGCGGGGATCGGCGATCACAGCGGACGACCTTCCCCTCGAGGTCCGGGAGAGGGGTCCGCGCGTGCATATCGCCGATGCCCTCAAGGAGCGGATCACCCTCGAGGAGCTGGAGAGGCGATACATCGTCGCTCTCTTCGAGAGCCTGGGGAGATCGCGGACAAAGGCGGCCTCTGTCCTGGGAATCGACCGGAAGACGCTCTATCGGAAGCTGATGAAGTACAGGGCCGAGGGGCATCTCTGACTCCGGGCGTGCGCTTCGGTGCATGACCACAGCGTCACACTGACGCACCGGCGTGGATTGAACCCTCTGTGCATCATCCGATTGACCCGTGGGTCATTGAGAGTGAGGGACTTGAGCATCCCCATGGGGAATTGAGGCGAAGCCCCGGAGCCCGGTCCTTCGGCACACTGTATGCTCACATTCTGAGTGCAGAGGTCCAAACCCATGCGGCCACTCCTCACCACCCTCCTTTTCGCTGCGCTGGCGGCCCCCGGCTCAGCCCAGACAGTGATCAGCACGGGCCCACCGGTCGATCTGGAGCAGATTGTCTTCTACCAGACGGCCCCCGGGGGGACGCCGCTGTCGGTGATGATGAGCAATCTCTCCGATCTGACCGGTGTGAGCATTCACCTTGTCTCCGGAGGCACACTGCGTGTCCGCGCCCGGTTTGATGGGGTGCCCCTGCGCCAGATCTTCGAGGAGGTTTGCCGGGCCAACGGGCTGCAGTGGGAGGCACAGGGCAGTGTGATCCTCATCCGTCAGGTGATGCAGACGAGGAGCATCGTGATCGCCCGCGAGGATATCCCCGCCGTCGCGCAGCTCTTCGAATCCGGCGTTGTCGACCAGCTCATCCGCGGACCCAATCCCGCCCCACCGGGTCAGGCGATCGTCTTCGACGATGTCCTCGGCGTGGTGGCGATCACTGCCCCTCCCGATGTGCAGGATCAGGTGCTGACCCTTCTCAATCACGCCCATGAGATGACAGATCACTCCCAGGGCCTGGAGACGCGGATGTACTCGGTCAGCCCCGGCGATTCCGAGCGGCTGGCCGTGCTCCTGGAGGCTCAGCTGCTGGCGGAGGGGGCGGATCAGGCCCCCCATGCGGCACAGCGCCGCATCATCGCGGAGGGGGACAACCTCGTTGTGCGCGACACCCGTGCCAACCTGGCCCGTGTGGAGGAGCTTCTGCAGGACGAGCGGCTGGTTGAGGGCTTGGCCGGTGGCGACCTCGACGCCAGGGTCTACAGCCTTGTCCCCCGGGGCGCAGCCCAGTCCCCAGAGCAGGCCCGGCAGTTCGCCAACCAGGTGGTGGAGACGGTGGAGACACTTCTCTACAGTGAGGGCGGCAGAGAGGCCGCGCGGGAGGAGGGGCGCCGACTCTGGTTCGATGAGCCCACACTCCAGCTCACCATCACTGATCACCCCGACAATCTCGAAACCGTTGATCGTTACATCGCGCAGATCGTCACGGGCGAGTCGAGGAGGACGCTTGTGGAGATCCCTCTCGAGGGGGGGCGGTCTCCCTCCGAGATCGTCCAGATGCTGGGCGACCTCGTCGATGTGCGCATCGCCGGGCGGGATGCCCGTCTGATGCAGCAGACCAGTGGGGGCTTCGAGAGCCCCGGTCCAGTCGGGGAGGGGGGGACCGTCGTGACCCGCTGGCTCGACGAGGGGGACGAGCTCAGCTGGCGTGGGCTCCGGGTGACGCTGGCGGATGTGCGGATGACCTCCGACGAGCCAGAGGCCGTTTTTGTCGTTGACACTTATGCCAACAGTGAGGAGCGATCCATCAGGCGACTTCGCTCGGCATTCTTCGGTGATTATCGGGTGCGCGTGCTCGAGATCTCCCATGGGGGGGGTGTCCGCGTCGAGATCACCGAGCTGGGCCAGGAGGCCCAGACCATACTCCGCTGAGGTCAGCGTCTCAGGAGTCTGTCATGAGATATCTCGCACTCCTCTGTCTTCTCTCACTCACCATCCCGGCCTCTGTCGCCGCGCCGGTGGCGACCGCATCGTCTGCCTCTTCACCGGAGGCAGAGGGTGGGGGGCTGATTCTCGAGGAGGCGACCTTCGAGATTCCCCTCCAGACGGTGAACGGCTGGTACGAGCGGGGAGACCCCGAGCGTGAGGCCAGGAATCTTCAGGAGTATCTCAAAGCCCTGATCTGGGGGGCTGACATCGCCGCCCAGGAGGCGGCCATGGCTCAGGGACGGCAGATCACCGTGGATCTGGATGGGGGCCTGGTGACCCTGCGTGAGACCCCGGAGAACATCGATCGCATCGGAAACGAGCTCGATCCCGGCCTCCAGCCGATGCTGAGGCGGCGGATCCTGGCGCGCGACTACGAGTCCAACCAGGCGGCCACCAACATCTCCAGCCTCCCCGTGGATGCCGGGTCGGGCCTGATCAGCCGGAGGCCGCGCACCAACGAGAGCGCACAGACGGGGCGTGGGTCTGCGACCATACGCCGCCAGATGAGATACGATGACTCGGCGACCTTCTTCGGAGACCTCCGGCTGACGCTGCTCGACGTCTACAGTGACGAGAGCAGCGCTGTCACCGTCGACGACGAGGGCGAGGAGACCGTCCGGCTGACCGCGCTGTTCGATGCGGTGACCCCCCGCTCGAGCTCCGAGTTCACGGTCGTCGAGAGGCGGAGCACCATCTACGAGAACTATCGCATTCGCCTCGTCGAGGCCGATGTCGATCCGGAGCAGCGCGTTGTGATCGAGGTCACCGACCTCAGCCGCGCCAACTGATCACCTTCTCCCTTGCCTTCGTTGGGGGCGGGTCCCAGAGTGAAGGGCACGCAGTTCTTCGCCGTGGGAGTTGAGCATGTTTCTGGGCAAAGTGGTCGGACAGGTCGTCGCGACGCACAAGGATGACGGCCTCGAGGGATTCAAGCTCCTGCTGGTCCAGCAGATGGGTCTGGATCAGCAACCCCGATCCGGATTCATCGTCGCCTGCGACGCTGTGGGCGCCGGCGAGGGGGAGCTGGTCATCGTGGTCCAGGGCTCCTCGGCGCGGATCGCCCAGACAACCAAGGACAAGCCCGTGGACGCCGCCGTGATCGCCATCGTCGATCACCTGGACCTCGAGGGAAAGCGGGTCTGGTCGAAGTACGAGAGCGCCTCGGCCTGATGGACCTCGCCCGCGTCATCGGATCGGTCACCGCGACCGTCAAGGACCCGGCCCTGGTGGGCTCCAAGCTCTGCATCATCCAGCCCCTCGACGCCGATCTGAGGCCCGTGAGAGAGCCATTGATCGCGAGCGACTCGACCGGCCGGCGAGGCGACGGCGAGCTCGTCTACTTCGTGGAGAGCGGCGATGCCGTCATGACTGGGCTCGGGCCGAACCCGAAGTTGCCCGTCGATGCAGCGGTTGTCGGCATCGTGGACGACGTGGATCACCGGGGGCTCGGGTGAGATGCAGATCGCGATGGTCGTCGGGTCGATCTGGTCCTCCGACAAGCACAGCGCCTACGAGGGGCGGAAGCAGCTCCTCGTTCAGCGCGTCGACCTCGACCGCCAGCCTCTGGGGCATCCCACCGTGGCCATCGACTATGTCGGCGCGGGGGTGGGGGACACCGTGCTGATCGGGGCGGCACCGGGGCTGGCGAGCGTGGTTTTCAAGATCGAGGTGGCCCCCATCCAGACCCTGGTGATGGGCATCATCGACCGCGTCGAGGCCAAGGGCCACGCCCCCTTCGGCAACTCGGTTCCCGCCGCCTGAGATTCACTCGAGAAACGGATTCGAGGACCTCTCGATTCCCACAGTGGTGACCGGGCCATGGCCCGGCCGGATCTCGCAGTCATCGGGCAGGCAGAGGATCTTCTCGCGGATGTGAGTGATCTCCTCCTGCCGCATCCGGGCGCTGGAGGTGCCACCGATCGAGCCTGCGAAGAGGGCGTCGCCGCAGAAGACGATCTCATCTCCGAAGACGAATGAGATCGAATCCGGTGTGTGACCGCTGGTCTGGATCACATGGGCCCTGAGCTCTCCGACCTGCAGTGTGTCCCCCTCCGCGACGATCCTCGTGTTCTCGCTGACCCGCTGGGTGGCACAGACGATGGCCCGGGGATAGGCGCTCATCATGTCGCCCAGCGAGTCGACATGGTCGTGGTGTCCATGCGTGATCAGGACATGTGTCACACGGAGAGCGAGGCTCTTGATCTCCTCGCGCATCTCCGCGGGGAATCCCCCGGCGTCGATGATGGCCGCCTCACGAGTCGATTCACAGGCGATGAGGTGGATGTTCGACTCCTGGCCACCGCAGGGCATCATCCAGGATCGCACAATCATGGTCAGAGCCCCCTTGCCCCGCGGGTGTCGGCGCCGTCGAGATTCGGCTGGCCCCCATGACCCGTCGCATCGGCCTCGCGGAGAATGGCGCGGCGGAACACCGCCCGTGTGAGGTTGGCCTCGCGCAGTGACGCGCGGGTGAAGTCCGCCTTGCCCGGGCGGGAGTAATAGAGATTGCACTCGTCAAAGACCCCGCCGACCGCTCTCACGCCGACGAGGTTCGAGCGCGAGAAATCACAGCGGGGGAACTGTCCACCGGAGAGATCGGCGAGCCCGAGCACCGCCCAGGCGAATGTCGCTCCCTCAGCCTGGGCCTCCCGCAGATCGCTTCTCTCCAGGCGCGCACCACTCAGGTTCGCCCTCTCGAGATGAGCGCCCTGGAGCTTGGCCTCTGTCAGGAGTGCCCCTCTCAGATCCGCTCCCCTCAGGTCCGCTCCGCTGAGATCGATTCCCCAGAGGCACTGTCCAGCCAGGCTCCCATCCCTCGCCTTGGTGATGAGCTCCTCGTGGAGGTTCTCCCGGTTCTCCACGTGCTCCCAGCAGTGGGGGACTCCCGGCAGAGCCGGGTGGGTGCACTGAGGGGCCCCACATCGGCGAACTCGCTCATGGTGCGTGGGAAGTCCCATCTCGAGTCACTCCCTGGGATCAGTGAAGCGGCAGAGTCCTCAGTGCACTCTGCACCGCGACGAGCATCTCACGGTCGCTGACCACGCAGGCGCGCTCACCGTCGGCGAGGACGAAGAGCGGCCCCTCTCTGCTCGCCGAGGGGATGTTGTTCGCCCGCACATCGGCCAGAGTGTCCCCCGCCGCGTCCTGCACTCGGATCATCCAGGGCGGATCCGCGAGCTCCGCCCGCACCGCCTGTGCACCGCTGCCCTGCATCAGGCGGCTGTGCTCGGCGGCTGCGAGAAGGGTCAGCGCGTTGCTGATGGCCTCGGTGCCGAGAGCCTGGCCGGGCTCGCCCTCGGAGTCGATGGCCCGCCAGACCCCATCGATCAGCTGAGTCTCGCCTCGCAGCGTGTCGTGCCGGTATTCGATGCGCGCCGCCCCGCTGAGATCCGCTCGGACAAGGTGCCGGTCCACCAGATGGTGGCGCAGCCGGATGACCTCACCGTAGGTGTTGGGGCCACGGTAGATGACCGGTTCGCCGTTGCGCCGGAGATGCGCATCGGTGTCGCCCAGCTGGCCGCCGTGGTCCAGACGCTCCTCAGGGACGCTGGGGTCGAGATCCCGGCGCCACACGAACGTGTAGGAGGGGGTCTGCAGCCCAAACTCCTCCAGGGGGATGGTCGGATCGACCGTCACGACACCGTCCGCCCGCATGCGGGCCATCATTGTCAGGAGCTCGTCGACCTGCTCCTGATCGACCAGCTCCTCGGGGCCGCCGATCAGATGCCACACACCGTCCTCGCCACGCCCGAAGGCCCGATTCAGATCCGCCCAGTCCTCCGGCATCGTGATGGAGAACTGCACGATCTCATCGGGAGTGAAGTGCAGGAGATCCCGGTCAAGCCAGTCGGGCCAGGTCCGCGGAATGCGGGCGAGCTCGCTGCCCGCGATGGTGACGATCTGACCCCGCCCCAGGACGCATGCGTAATAGTCATCCCCCCGAAGCGATGTGGGGAGCCCGATGTCGAGAGCCACGCCCCCCGCCTCGTCCAGGACGGCAACCTGCAGAAGAGGGGGATCAAGCCCCAGGGGACCGAGCGGCTGGGGATCAAGGAATCCTGTCGCGCGGAGGCCAAGGACCGCCCGGAGCGCCTCCACCACCACCTGGCCATCGGCTGGACGCCGCTCCGGCTCTGTCTCGATCCACCACACGCCCTCGTCGTCGCTCTCGACGCGGGTCGTGGCGGCCTCGGTGGTGACAGCGATCGCTGTGATGGTCATGTCCGGTTGGAGGTCGGGGAAGAGGCGCTTGTCTCGCAGCTGGAACAGCGTCTTGGTGAGATTGGCCCGGATGTGACCCGAGACAGTGAAGATCTCGTCCTCGCCCTCGATCGTCGCAAAGAACTGCTGAAGCCCCGGTGCCTCGCTGCCGACCAGCAGCGTCTGCGTCACGCCATCCTGGAGGGTGAACGCCGCGGTGATCTGGGGATCGTCGAGGCCGTAGTCGGCTCTCTCGGCGGCGGAGATGCCCGCGACGCGGCTCTGCCGCATCCCGTTGGCCACGTTGTGGAGGATGGCGAAGGTGAAGCCCTGGTCGGCCAGGGTCTCGATCGGATCCGTCAGCCACCATCCATCATCCCGTCGCATGAGAGTGAAATGCCCATGCGAATTTGTGAGTGTGACTGACATGATCTGGTCAACCGTGCAGTCGAGAAGGCTCCTCTCGGCCATCGCCTCCATCTCGCGTGTCTCCTCGCGCACGCTGTCGAGCCAGACAAGCGATGCCAGGATGAGGAAGCAGAGCCCCGAGACGAGTGTGCGTCTCCAGCTCATGACTCATCCTCCCAGCGGCCGAGCGGTCGCAGGGCCAGCGTGAGGATGTCGGCATCGGCGGTGAAGACCGTGGGCTCCCCCTCGATCTGAGCCCACACGCGTGTGAAGCTCTGCAGGGGAGGAAGCCCCAGCAGCAGTGTCTCGGTGCGGCCACGACGATCTCGCAGGGTCACCCTGGCCCGGGGGGAGTCCAGCCCCAGTGAGGCGAGATCGGTCTGAGGCGAGATCGACTGTGCGTCGCCCCTTGAACGGTGAGACAGGGCTCTGAGGAGAAGATCGAGTCCCTCCTCCGTGGCGGGGAGCTCGAAGCCCCCCACGATCTCCCAGCGGCCCTCGCGGCGCTCAAATGTGAGCGTGTTGTCTTCCCTCTCGATCGAGATCGAGGTCACATCGCCCGGTGGGAGGCTGATGAGCGAGACCTCATCGGTGACATCGCCGGGTGACGCCGAGGGGGCAGAGAGCCAGAGACCGAGGAGCAGAGCCGCGGCTGTCCCCAGGATCAGGGGAGAGAGACGTGGGAGACCTCCACGCCGCCAGATCAGCGAGATCAGACCACCGAGGAGAACCAGCAGAGAGACAGTCAGCGCGGTGCGCGCACGGCTCTGAGTGGCAGCCGCCTGCGGGTCGACCTGTGGGGAGGCCTGGATCTGAGGATCCGCAAAGAACACTCGGCGATTCTCAGGTGTCACCCACCCGATTGCGCTGCGGAGGAGCTGAAGCAGTGGGCGCGTCGAGATGCCAACCTCGACCAGATTCTGCTGCTGAGCATCGGTGAGGCAATCCGAGTCTCCGATCATCACCAGATGTGCGCTCCGATGGGCCCGGTGAAGCTGAACAGCGGCACCGAGGGAGAGAGATTGCCGTGTGGCCCCCTCGGGGGCGATCTCACCCTGCTGGATGAGTGTCTCGACGTCGCTCTCGAGCCATGTGCCCTGGCGCGTCGCGATGAGGAACTCCCTGTCGATGCTCTGGGGTGGGGGAGAGAGGGGGAAGCCCACAGGCCTTGCCTCGGTGAGCATCAGGGCAACCTGGAGGCCTGTCTGGCTGGCAGTGGCAGAGTCCTCGGCGATCTGCTGCACCACCCGCTGGGAGATCGGGTGGTTTTCGCTGAAGCCTGAGATCAGGGGCGAGACATTGCCGAATCCCGCCTCGATGAGCTGAGGATCGTCATCGACGACGATTCCCGGGGCGAGCGTGAGAGCCCAGCGATCCTCGAGCCATCGGCAGAGTGCCGCGGGCTCCTGGACAGCGGTCACTGATCCCCCGGAGCGAATCCATGCCGTCGACGGCGGATCGAGGAACACAAGCAGCCCGCCCCCCTGATCCACGTGCCGATCCAGAATCTCGAGTTCGCTCTGCGTGAAATCCTCCGTGGGTCCCGCGATCATGATGAAGTCCGCCTGTGAGTCTCTGCGCAGAGGCACCTGCTCGGCGGCGATCGCCAGCTGACCGAAGATCTCACCCAGCTTCGTCATGTCCGAGCGCAGCGACCACTCCCCGTGGCCCTCGGTGAGCAGAGCACATGTTGGTCGGCGCACTCCGATGTCCATGAGGGCGTTGACCCAGCGCTGCTCATCCGCGCCCTGAGGAACCAGCTTGGCGGTGCGAGGCCCCTGCAGCAGACCGTCGCCGCCGATGAGGAGGATGTCCCCCTCCATCAGGCGGAAGCCATGCTCGAGACTCAGCGATGCGATTCTCTCCCCGTCGGTCGCGGGGCTGAGCGCCTCGACTCGGATGCGGGGGCTGCACTGCTGGAGACGCGTGAGCATCTCCGGGGCCTCGCCGATCGAAAGCGCTGTCACATCGCGCTCGAGCCCCGCGAGAACTCGCGCTGTGATCGGATGGACGGTGATCGATGCCCCCCCCGCCGCGCGGAGAGCGGGGATGGACCAGACCACCGCCAGGGCCAGTCCGAGCAGGAGGGCCATGAGAGCGGCGGCGATCCGAGCCCCCCTGGGGGGCGACTGGAGTGCGAGGATCAGGAGGGCGATGAGGCCCGCCGCGACCAGCAGCGCCCCGATGAGGGGCATGTCGAATCCGAGGGAGGCCGCCCCCGCAAGCGCGAGCAGCGGAGATGCGAGTCCCCACACCACGGGGGGAGTGGCGCGTCGCCTCTCGGGGCGATCGCGCAGAAGCATCATTCCCACCCCGAGAGCGAGAAGCAGCTCGGGCAGGAGAATCACGGCCACAGCGGAGGCGAAGCGCTGCTGCGGTCCGGTGAGCATGATCGGGGTCTGCGGCGGCGTCCGCGGGGGAATGGCGATCAGATCCTCGGCCTCGACGAGCCATCCCACCGCCCCGCGGAGAAGGCGCTCGGCCGATTCACGGAGCACGGGGAGCTGCAGGAAGCGGTCCGTCAGCCAGTCCGAGTCTCCCACGACCACAAGGCGCGACGTGCCCGCCCCCGCGGGCTGGAAGCGCGTGACGGCCACGGCGACATGGAAGTCACGGCGCTCGAGGGAGTTCGGGGGAGGGGCGGATGTCTCATCCGGGTCCGCGGTGATGGGGGTGAGCCATGTGTTGCGCCGGGTGGTCACCAGCAGGCTCTCGATCTCACGCTCGACGCCCTGGTCGCCGAGTCCGACCTCGAGGGGACGTGCCTCGTGGAAAACCAGCAGGGTGGTTGTCGGGTTGAGGCTCTCGGTCACGGTGTGGGTGGCGTTGGCGCTGCGGACGCGGGGACTGCGTCCCCCGGAGAAGGTCGCCATCTCGG
>JAFGKF010000164.1 GCA_016928695.1 Candidatus Sumerlaeota bacterium
AACCTCGAGGCCAACGGGGGGCTCAACTTCGGCAACAACTCGACCCTGATCGACTGCGACGACGATGGGAACCTCTTCTTCTGGCAGCACGGTGGGCAGGCTTCCCCCGACAACATCGTCCGCTACGTCTACAGCGGGGGCAGCGCGACCTTCGCCGAGCTCTACCTCGAGGAGGGCGCCGTGCAGGACATCGGGGGATACACACTCTTCACCACCGGGCCGATCGTCTACACACCAGATGTGGACGGCGTCGATGCGCGCGGTTTTGAAGTGGGCCAGAACATGGATCTGTGGCTCACGATCGACCACGACATCGTCACCACGAGTGGGACACGCGGGATCCCAACGCTGAGCCGAATCCGCAACTACGTCTCGGTCACATCGAGCATCGAGGGCCGGGCAGTCACGCTGCTCGACGAGCCCCAGATGTTCAGCGGCAACACCGAGGATGACGATTACGACTCCGATCCCAGCGGCTGCGCCGTCCTCAGCACGGGGGCGGTGGCCTTCTACGAGAGCGAGGCCAACGACGCCGCCGGCGAAGCGGGGACAGAGGACTCCATCCTGCTGTGGTCGGGCGGGGCGGTGACAATCATCGCGAGCGAGGCGGCGATCCGGGCGGCGGACCCGAACAGCTCGATCTCGACCGACGACACCGCGGACATGCGCTTCTCGGACATCTGCGCCGACGACAGCGACAATCTCTACGTCCTCATGTTCGAGAACGTGACCTCGGGGGACAACTCGGCGGGCGAGGAGTTCATCTTCCGGATGCCGAGAACCAGCCCGAACACCTTCGGCGCACCCGAGCGCATCGTGGTTGTCAACGACGGCCCGACAGGCTCGGACGGCGCCGTGGCACTCGATTTCGACAGCTCAGCCAATCGCCTCTACGTCCTGCGTGACGCGGGAGGCATCAACCAGCAGACCGAGGTCCCCGTGAATCCCCCGGACGGGACGAACACGGGGGTCTTCTACCTGGCCAATCCGGGCACCGTCGCCGCGGGCGACAACGCCCTGACCCAGGCGGTGAGCGGGACGCTGATCGCAGGCGCCGTCACCCCCGCCCAGACACCCGACACGGTCGGGATGGATGACCTCGTCGCCCGCTCCGTGGGCGGAGCGACCGACATCGTGGTCTCAGTCCCCTTCACCCAGTACGACGACATGCTGGGTGGACAGGACGGTGACCTGGTCTCCTGCGATCCCGCCGCGGGGACAGCCTCGCTCCTCATGGAGTCGTCCACGTGGGTCTCTGTTCTCGATGCCGCAACAGCCAACTCCCTGGTGGGCAATGTCACCCTCGAGGCCGGGGACATCGAGAACGACGATGGCGATGAGGAGATCATCCTCCTCGTCACAGGGATCGACGGTGAGATCGACGCGGACATCGCCGAGTCGCGCGAGGGGATCGTCGTGGTCAGCTCGGATGGCACGACACCCTCACTGCTGGCGAGCCAGCTCGACCTGTATCTCGAGCTCCCACGGCTCGCGGGCGGCGGTGACCTGCTCGCCTTCGGGAACGCCATGTCATTCGACCATGACAACAGCCTCCTCTGCATCCTGTTCGCCAACCAGGTGGAGTCGCTGGTCCGCATTTTCCTCGGCGAGTTCACAGCGGCTGACAGCTGGAGCGTTTATCGCTGAGCACCTCTCGATGGAGTGAGGCCGGGTGGTGCCCACCCCCGGGTGGGCACCACCCACGGAGTGATCCATGTTGCTCAGATCCACACTGACCCTTCTCGCCCTGATCGCGCTGTCCAGCCGCGCGGGCGAGGCATTCACCGGCGCCGCCGTGGCCACGGCTCATCCGCTGGCGACAGAGGCGGGGCTCAGCATCCTCCGCCAGGGCGGCAATGCCGTCGATGCGGCGGTGGCCGCGGCGATGACCCTGGGCGTGGTGGAGCCCCACGCCTCGGGTCTCGGCGGCGGGGGATTCATCGTCATCCAGATGGCAGCCTCGGAGGAGACGCTGGTGATCGACTATCGCGAGCGCGCGCCGATGGCGACCAACCTGGATCGATGGCGCAGTGAGAGCGGCGAGATCGACCGCACTCGCACGCGGCGGGGGGGGCTCGCGGTGGCGACACCTGGCACCGCGGTGGGACTTCACCTCGCGCTCGAGCGCGCCGGCTCTCTCCCCTGGGACGTCGCCCTGGCGCCCGCCATCCTCCACGCCGAGGAGGGTTTTGCTCTCAGCGAGAAGGTGGCGGACATCTACCTCGATCGCCTCGAGATGATCGTCGACGACCCCGGTCTCTCGGCCACCCTCGCCCCCACAGGTCTGCCTCTGGAGAGCGGGGAGACTCTGGTTCAGCCTCAGCTGGCTCAGACGCTGCGCCTTCTGGCCGAGCAGGGGCCCGATCTGATCTACAGCGGACCAGTGGGAGAGGAGATGGTCCGCGTGGTCGGGGAGCGCGGCGGAGCCCTGACGACAGAGGACCTGGCATCGTATGCGCCCGCCATCCGTGAGCCTGTGCGGATCTCCTATCGGGGTCACACCCTGGTGACCATCGGCCCCCCCAGCACAGGTTCCCTCACGGCGGCGCGTGCGCTTCGCGCCCTGGAGACCTTGCCGCTCTCATCAATGTCACCGGACTCTCCGGAGGCCATTCACCGCATCGCCGGCGCACTGAGTGAGGCTGCCGCCGCGGTCGAACCGATGGTGGGCGATCTGGCCTCCGGCGAGATAGACATCGAGGCGCTGCTGATCCCGAGCCCCTTTGAGCCGCTGAGTCACCCTGAGCCGGTGACCAGTGGGAGCACGACCCACCTGAGCGTGATCGACGCCGATGGCAACGCGGTCGCGCTGACCCAGACGATCAACTACTGGCTGGGGGCCGGGATTCTCCTCCCCGAGTCAGGCGTGATGCTCAATGACGAGATGGAGGACTTCACCTTTGAGGCGGGGCACCCCAATGCCCCCCGCCCGGGGGCTCGGCCCGCGACAAGCATGGCTCCCATGCTGATCCTGGATCCCGACGGGGAGGTGATCGCATCACTCGGGACACCGGGTGGCGCGAGAATCCCCTCGGCGATGGTTCAGATCATCGTCAACCTGCTCGACTTCGGGATGAGCATCGAGGAGGCGATCAACGCGCCCCGCTGCCACCCGGTCGAGCCGGGGGGAATGCGCCTGGCGGTGGAAGAGGGATTTCCCCCGGAGACCCTCGAGGCGCTCTCTGAGCTCGGGTGGGAAATCGATCCGCATGGGGCTCTGGACCCCTATTTCGGTGGAGCGCAGGCCGTGCTTCGGGATCCCGCGACAGGCGCCCTCATGGGCGCAGCGGATCCGCGGAGGGACGGCGCTGTGGGGGGGCTGTGAGACTGTGGGCTCTGGAAGAGACGCTTTGAGGGAGGAGACCTGAGCGCGTGGGTGTGGAGTGGTTCATCTTCATCGCGATGGCTGTGGTGTTCTGCGGCGCGGTCATTCTCTTCCGAGTCCCGGTGGGCGTCGCGATCGCACTCGGCGCCGTGTCCGGCGGGCTTCTCGGTGGGCTGGGAGCACGGCCTCTGGAGTTCCTCCGGCAGATCACCGAGGGGGAGATGGCCTATTTCGATCCCACCCTCTACATCCTCTCCGCCACGATCTTCATGGTCGCCATCGAGAGATCGGGGCTTCTCGGCACCGTCGCCCGCTGGATGCTGGTGACGTTCCATCGGAGCCCGTTCCTCCTACTGACGGCTGTCACGCTGCTGGTGATCTTCCCAGGGATGATGACGGGTTCCTCGACAGCCGCAGTGCTCTCCACGGGTGCGCTGGTGACGCCCGTGCTGATGAAGATCGGCGTGCCCCGCGACAAGACCGGCGCGATCATCGCCATGATCGCCGTCTACGGCCTGTGCGCTCCCCCTGTGAACATCCCGGCGCTGATCATCTGCGCGGGCGCGGATGTGCCCTATCTCGGCTTTGCGCTGCCACTCACCCTGCTCTCCTTCCCCCCGGCGATTCTCTGCACACTGTGGCTGGGCCACCGCTATGCCAAGGGGGTGCGGCTCGAGGACATCGAGTCGACGCTGCCCGAGAGCGTCCATGGGCAATACGGATACAGGCTCTATCTGCCTCTGATCCTTCTCGCCGCGCTGCTCATCGGCGAGCACACCGTTGAGTGGCTCTCCCACCTGGGTCTTCCCCTGATCTTCCTGCTCGCCGCGGCCTCGGCACCCCTGACGGGGCGATGGTCCGATCCATGGTCGATCACCCAGGATGCCCTGAGGCGCTCCATGGCCATCCTCGGAATCCTGATGGCCATCGGCATGTTCATCCAGATGATGACATACAGCGGGGCGAGGGGCGCGATCACGACGACCTGTGCGGGGATGCCGCGCTCCCACCTCTATCCGATCATCGGCACGAGCCTGCCCCTCTTCGGGGCGGTCTCCAGCTACGGCGCCGCCTCGGTGCTCGGTGTGCCCTTCGTGCTCTCGCTGTTGAACAAGGACGTGATCATCACCTGCGCGGCACTCTCTCTGTGCGCCTGCCTCGGCGACCTGACCCCCCCCTCGGCGAAGGCGGGTCTCTTCGCGGCGGCCGTGGTCAAGGAGCGGAACTACCTCCGCATCCTCCGTCACTGCATCCTGCCCGCGGCGCTGACGGCGCTCTTCGGGGTGGTGGTCATCATCTTCGCCAACGAGCTCAAATTTCTCGCCCTCTACGAGACCGACGCCTACGGCGTGGGTGAGGGCCAGGCGAGGGTCGTCGAGCCACCGCCTCATCAGATGCTCTCCGCGGCCGCGGCACCGCCGGTCAAGGACCCCATGCCCTGGCTCCTTCCCCTGATCTCGCTCCTCTACCGCCTCTACGTGGGCTTTCTTGCAGTGGCGGTGCTGGTCTTCCTCTGGCGCGACAGCGGGCGGCTGACGAAGATCAACGCCCTGATGCTGCTGGTTCCTCTGATTCTCCGATTCTTCCTGGTGGTGTGAGAGTGGACGGTGAAGTGACAGACACCCAGATGGAGATGGAGCGGCGCATCCATCACCCGCGGCTCTCATCGGTGCTCACCGCCCTGGGCGCGGTCTGGGCCGCCGTGGCCGCCGTCCTTTTCCTCTCCGCCCACCGGATGGAGCCGCTGGTGGTCGGCGAGGGCGTCACCTCGATCCGCCGGCTGAGCGAGTGGCACACCCCGCTGGCGGGCACGCCGGGCGACACGGACGTCTATGTGCTCGACTCCGGCGTCGAGGGGGCAAAGGTGCTCATCACCTTCGGCACACACCCCAATGAGGTGGCCTCCCATGTCGCCGGGACTCTGATGGTCGAGAACGCGGTGTGCCGCGAGGGGATGCTGATGGTCATCGTCCACACCAACGCCTCGGGATTCACCCATGGAGACCCGCAGGAGGCCTATCCCACGCGCTTCGAGATCGAGCGCCCGGACGGCACACGGCGCTGGTTCCGATTCGGCTCACGCTACACCAATCCGGTGCACCAGTGGCCGGACCCGACGCTCCACATCAACCCCGCGGGTCAGGTGCTCGCCGGGATCGACTCGCGAAATCTCAACCGATGCTACCCCGGCCGACCCCATGGATTTCTGACCGAGCAGGTGGCCTGGGCCGTCTGCGAGCTCATCCGCCAGGAGGACGTCGATCTCTTCATCGACATCCACGAGGCGGCGCCGGAGTACCCGACTGTCAACGTCATGATCGCCCACGAGCGGGCGATGGAGCTGGCCTCGGAGGCTCTGATCGATCTCGAGATGGGCATCCCGGGATTCGAGATCAACCTCGAGCCCTCTCCTCTCAACCTGCGCGGTCTCACCCACCGAGAGGTGGGGGATTCGACAGACGCCATGGCAGTCCTGATGGAGACAGCCAATCCCTCTCAGGGGCGCCTGAAGGGACGCACCACCGAGGAGCAGGTCGTGGAGGGACGCGACAGCGCCTACACCCAGGCCTATCAGCATCAGATCGAGATCCAGGCCCGCGGCACGGGGGATGAGGCGAGCCGACGCATTCTCTGGGCTCTCCCCTATGACAGCGCCAGCGGAACCTATCCCCTGCGCTTCCGGGTGGCGCGGCACCTGGCCGGGATCGAGTCACTGCTCAATGCGCTCACGTATCACACCGACCGAGGCATCGCCGTCGAAGGCATTCCGGATCACGGGGATCTCATCACACAGGGGATCGGCGCCTTTCTGGCGCCCCCCCCGGAGGACTGACATGGCACCAACGAGAATATCTGAACATCTCCCGAGATGGAATTGTCGCACTCTCACAGGAGAAGGAGAACCGAATTGATGAAAAGCACATGGCTCCTTTGGATGACCACAATCTGTCTCGCAGCCCTCATCACGGGCATCTCGGCGGCTCAGGAGACCGAGGCAACCACTGAGACCGTGGCGACCGATGAGACCGAGTCGCCCCCCGACACCCTGATGGTGGTGATCCCCGATGAGATGGTCTTCGCCGCCCCCGCCCTCGTCACCACCGTCGGCCGTGCTGATGGAACGATCGTGCACGTGATCTGCCGCCGCGCGGGCATCGACTCCGAGCTGATCGAGGAGGTGCAGAGGGAGGATCTCGATGGCATTGGCACCCTGGTTGTGGCCATGGGGGGATCGACCAAGGGCCTCGGTGCCGCGGGCGTGGACGCCGACACCGAGGTCGAGCGCGGTGAGGAGGTTCTCGCGATGGCCAGCGTGGCAGATGTGCCGATCCTCGGTGTCCACGTCGGAGGCACCCCCCGGCGCGGCGAGCTCAGCGACGAATTCTGCGAGGTGGTGGCCGAGGCCGCCGATGCCCTGATTGTCAAAGCCGGTGGCAACGAGGATGGCTTCTTCACCGAGATCGCCGAGCGGCGCGACATCCCTCTGATCGAGGTCGGGACAAACGCCGAGGCCATCGAGGCCCTGGCCGATCTCTTCGGAGTCGCTGAGGATCAGTGACAGCGAGTCACGGCTCCGAGGCCTGAGATGCCCTGGCCCGAGGCACTCATCGCAGGTGTCCTGCTCGCGCTGGCATTCAGCCAGCGCACGGGCTGGACACCGGGCGGCCTGATCACCCCGGGCTATCTCGTGATCTACCTGGGAGACTGGCGCTCGTGCCTCCTTCTTCTCCTGATCGCCGCACTGACCCTGGTCACGGCCCTCGCCGTGAGACGATGGCTCCCGCTCTTCGGTCGTCGCCGATGGGGATTCTGCGTGGGCACGGCGGTGATGCTCAGAGCGATGGCGGAGGCCATCGTGGGATCCGGCGCGGCCCCTCCGCTGTGGGATCCCCTCGGACTCGTGGTGCCCGGTCTGATCGCAAGCGCCGCTCTCCAGCAGGGGCTGGGTCAGACCCTCACCGGCCTCGTCACCGTCACCGCGGCGACCTGGTGGACACTCATTCTCGTGGGAGTGATGTGAGGTGACCCCGGGCTCCCCCTCCACCCGTTTCACCGCGGCGGTGTCTCTGATCATCGGAGTCCTGCTGATCAGCCTGCTCGAGGGGACCCTCACTC
>JAFGKF010000165.1 GCA_016928695.1 Candidatus Sumerlaeota bacterium
GCGCCGAAGTTCGGCGACCGCCGCAGCTACCAGATGCAGTCGGCCAACGCGATCGAGGCGGTGCGCGAAGCGCTTCTCGACGTCGAGGAGGGGGCGGACATTGTGATGGTCAAGCCGGCGCTGCCCAACACCGACCTGATCGCTGCGATCCATGCGGCGGTCGACGTCCCCGTCGCGGCCTACAGCGTCTCGGGCGAGTACTCCATGGTCCACGCCGCCGCCGAGCGCGGCTGGATTGACGGCCCCGCCGTGATGCACGAGATCCTGCTGGGGATGAAGCGGGCCGGTGCCTCGCTGATCCTGACCTATGCGGCGGCTGATCTGGCTCAGAGGGGGCTTGTCTGAGCTGACAGGCACATCGGGCTGATCCGCGCCTCGAATCCTCCCGCGCCCAAATCCACATCATCCCTGTCTGCCAGGTGATTCGCTGCTCAAGCGCGGGGCACAGGCGTCTTGGTCCGTCCCATGATGCGGTCGAATCGAATCGTGAAAACCATTGCGCGATCGGGGGGAGGCGGTGCACCCGGGGCGCGGCAGTTCTGCACCGTGACGCGGTGACGTCCGTGGTGCTGTGTGCTGTGCATCACCGTGATGCCTCCGACGCGGTGGGCATGGTCGAGCTGCTCCTTGGTCAGGAGCATCTCGAGCGCCGCATTGAGCTGCTCGAAGGTCATCGCGGGGTACTGGTTCAGAGTGGTGCGGCTGCCCGTCGACTGCAAGACGTCGGTGACACCCCGCTCCACCGTGTCCCGGTGCTGAGCCTCGGCGGACGCATGAAAGATCGCCGGGACTTCCCCCTCCTGCAGCAGGAGGGTCTCGGCTTCACTGCGGGCATACTGATTGATGACCATGTCGGCGACCCCCATCTCGGAGGGGGGCTGGTCGGTGTCGTGTCCGAAGATCTGCTTGAGGAGGTGGGAGATCTCCGACTCCGACGCGATCTTCGCCTCGATCGGGAGCCCCGCCGTGGCGCGGATGTCATCGAGGCGGAGCAGGTCCTCGGGGTGCGAGGTCGCGACGATCAGTGTCTCCACGCCATCGTGATCCTCGATCGCCACGGGGATGGATCGCAGGCGCTCGACGTTCTTCGGCCGGACCCGTGCCATCAGCGCGGCGTCGACCTGGAGCCCGTCGAGGGCGATCCGGCCGAGCCCGAACTTCTCGGCGAGGGCATCGGCGATCTGCTCCTCGGTGCACAGGCCCTCGATCACCAGGGCCTGCCCGAGCGTCAGGCTGAAGAGGCGGCACTTCTCCAGCCCCTGCTCCACCTGTGCCTCGTCGAGCACGCCCTGTGCGACCAGGATCTCCCCCAGGCGTTTCTCTCTCATGGCAGCGATGTCCCTCCACAGAGCGGAATTTCAACAGCCTCGGCGAAACCCCCCGCCAGAGGTCTCATCGTCTGTGTGGTGGGCTCCACTTGAGCTCAGGAAAACAGAATGCGCAAGTGCGATGCGTCAGGGCCAGAGGCCCATCTGCCACAGCAGGCCCGGGCGAGTGTCATCCTCTTCGCGGATCTGAGCGAGCCTCCTCGCGTCACGCCTCATCCGCTCGTGGGCCCGCCTCTCGAGCTCCTCGGCCAGCTCCTCGCCGCCGGTGGCGATGAAGGTGAGGATCTGCTGAAGCTCCGTGTCGTCGAGCCAGA
This sequence comes from Candidatus Sumerlaeota bacterium, assembly GCA_016928695.1. Taxonomy (GTDB): domain Bacteria; phylum Sumerlaeota; class Sumerlaeia; order JABWBI01; family JABWBI01; genus JAFGKF01. The sequence goes on from JAFGKF010000165.1 coordinate 1,643, forward strand.
CGCCGTGCTCCCCGCAGCGATCCAGGATCACGCCCGAGCAATCGGCGTAGTTGTGGCGGCTCATCTGCCGCAGGCAGGCGGGGCAGTGGATGTACTGCACGCGCTCCTCGGGATTGCCGCGCTGCACGTCGAGCTCATGCACCGGCGGCGCATCGAGCGGTTTGCCGGCGAGGGCCAGGTGCATCTGACGCTCGATCAGGTGAGCGAAGGTGGGATTGTCGACCATGAGGCCGCGGCAGACCGGGCAGCGGTGGATCGTCATGCCGAAGAGGTCCGCGACGACCATCTCGACCCCCTCGCAGCGGGGGCAGGTCAGCACCTTGTCACTGAGGGTGGACTCCGGCGGGGGTGGACAGTCCTCGGGGACGCCGCTCTCAGGGGGCGCCGCCTCAGCCTCCTCCTCCGGGGCGAGCCGTGCTCCGCAATAGAGGCAGGTGCGTCGGATGGCGGCGTTGGGGCGACCGCAGGCGGGACACAGCGCGGGTTGCTGGAAGTCCGAGTCCATGCCATGACTCTCCATCCCCACTCATCGGCAGAGAGACAGGGCGCACTTCAGCGTGATTTGACCATCACGCAGACCCCATGGACCGTGGAGATCCCATGCTCCTCGCAGAGGGCGATGGCCTCGGGCGACTCCGCCCCCTGCTGCATCCAGACGCGCCTGACGCCCAGATCGGCGGCCTCGCGGACGATTTCGAGCGTCACGCGGGGCTGTGTGACGATCACGACACCCCCGACCGGCTCGGGCAGATCGCTCAGTGAGGCGAAGGCCTCGGCGCCGTCGAGCGTCTTCATATGGGGATTGACAGGATAGACGGTGTAGCCCTTGGAGCGGAGATCGCGGAAGACAATGGTTCCCCACTTGGCCGGATCACGCGAGACGCCGACGACGGCCAGGACTCGCTGGGCGAGAAAATCGGTGAGGGGATCGGCGGCGCTCATGGCGGCTCCATTGCTCCATGGGATGGGGTGGGAAGCGGGACGGGGCAAATTGCGTTCCCGGCCGACCTCATCCCCCCGCTGAGGATGCGTCTGAGTTGCCACTGTTGATCTTGTGATCCATCTCCAGCGCCGGCTTGGGGAAGCGCGTCTTGCCGACCGGTCGCCCCGGGACACCGACGATGGTGGTGTGGGGCTCGACGTCGTCGAGGACGACGCTGCCCGCGCCGATCTTGGCGCCCTCGCCGATGCGAATGTTGCCCAGGAGCTTCGCCCCCGCGGCGATCAGCACGCCCTCGCCCACCTTCGGGTGGCGATCGCCCGTCTGCTTGCCCGTGCCGCCGAGGGTGACCTCATGGAGGATCGACACGTTGTCCGCGATCACAGCGGTCTCGCCGATCACCACGCTCGTCGCGTGGTCGATCAGGATGCCCTTTCCGATCTGCGCTCCCGGATGGATGTCGGCGGCGAAGATCTCCGAGACGCGGCTCTGGATGTAGAGCGCCAGGGGGCGACGGGCGTGCTTCCAGAGCCAGTGGGCCACGCGGTGCGACTGGAGCGCGTGGAAGCCCTTGAAGTACAGCAGGGGCGCGGAGAACCCGCGGCAGGCGGGGTCACGCTCGACGGTCGCCTGCATGTCGGCGCGCACGGCCTCTCCGATGGAGGGATCGCTCAGGAGCGCCTCCTCGATCACCTCGCGCACGCTGATGGCGGGGATCACGGGGGTGTCCAGCTTGTTGGCGAGGATGAAGCTCAGCGCGTCCTCCAGCCTCTGATGACGGAGGATCGAGTCGTGCAGGAAGCTGGCGAGCATCGGCTCGCTCTGCTCGTCCATGCGCGCCTCGCAGAGCACGGCGTGCCAGATGGGGTCCGCTGTGGGGCGATCCGGGTCCATGCGCCACCTCCCGTGAGGGGAGAGGCTAGGAGAGCGGAGGGGCCAGGGGCAATGGGAAAGGAGGGGAATCAGTGGGCCTGTTTGGTGCAAAGATTGCTCTGGATGGGACACATCGGTGCGATTCTGAGGAGTTCTGACCATGCCCGACAAGGTGACCCGATCCGAGGCCGAGTGGCGCGAGGCGCTCACCCCTGAGCAGTTCCACGTCCTGCGCGAGCGGGGGACCGAGCGCGCTTTCACCGGCGCCTATCATGCGGAGAAGCGGCCGGGGATTTACCGCTGCGCGGCCTGCGGACAGCCGCTGTTCCTGTCCGACCACAAGTTCGACTCGGGGACGGGCTGGCCCAGCTTCTGGCAGCCCGCGGACAGGGAAGCTGTCGTCACCGAGCCCGATCACAGCCTGGGGATGGTTCGGACCGAGGTGATGTGCAGCCGGTGCGACTCGCATCTGGGACACGTTTTCGGCGACGGCCCGGCCCCCACAGGGCAGCGCTTCTGCATCAATTCGGTGTCGCTGAGGCTCGAGCCGCGCGGGGAGTGACGCCGCCCGTGGCCGGTCACTCGCCCGATAGGACTTGCCATCGGAGGCAACCTCTGCGGCCATCCCCTTGTCGATTCTTGACAACTGCCATGCGCGGGGGTGTGCTCTTGGAGACGAGAGCACACTCTCAGTCCACTCAGAGCGGCGCGCGGCGCCGCGGGAGAAACACAATGCACAGAGGACTTGCGGCGATCGCACTCGCCACGCTGCTTGTGGTCGGCCTGCCGGCCCTGACCCCCATCTCGACCGATGGCACCCCCGCTCAGGGGACGCTGGACGCCTCCGACGTCTTCGCTGTCCCGGAGGGGAGCAGCCGCTCAGGGATGGAGTATTTCCACGATGTCTTCACCTTCAACGCCCAGGCCGGGGAGACGGTGGACATCGACCTGAACTCGGAGAACTTCGACTGCTATCTGGCCCTCTTCGGACCGAACAGCGAGTTCATCCAGGACAACGACGACTTCGGCAGCACCCGTCGCTCCCGCGTTGCGCTCTCAGTGCCGAGCGCGGGGACCTATTACGCCGTCGTCACCTCTTTCAGCCCGGGCAACGGGGGAGCATTCACGCTCAGTGTGACCAGTCTCGGCGTGGGCGCTCCGATTCCGGAGGACTTCGCGAATCCCTGGGGCAACATCCCCATGCCAACGCCGCCGCCGCCGGAGCCGATCGAGGGCACGGCGTACCAGGGAACGCTCGATCCCACGGACACCGTCCCTGTTCAGGGCCTGGACTACCGCGCCGACCCGCAGTACTACCGTGACGTCTACCCGGGCTATCTGAGCCAGGGGCAGATGATCTCGATCGACCTGGTCAGCGACTTCGACGGCTATCTCTACCTGATCGGGCCCAGCGGCCAGATCATCGCACAGGACGACGACTTCATGGACACTCGCACCTCACGGATCGAGGACGCCGTCATCACCGAGACAGGCAATCACCAGATCGTCGTCACCTCTTACAGCGGGAACACCACGGGCACCTACACGCTGACCATCGGCAACCCGCAGCAGGCCCCTCAGGCCACCGCGGACTCGCAGATCTCGATCGGCCAGACGGTCCAGGAGGCCCTCACCTCGGACGACCGGGCGGTTTTCGTCAGCGACCATCGCGCCGGCGCCGGCTATTGGCGCGATGGCTTCAGCTTCATGGTCTCCGCACCCGACACCCAGGTGACCATCACGGCCAACTATGACTTCGACGGCTACCTCTTCCTGATCGGCCCGGATGGTCAGATCATCAGCGCCAACGACGACTACACCTCCACCCGGGACTCCCGGATCGACGCCGTGCTCCCCGCTCCCGGCGCGTATCGGATCGTCGTCAGCTCCTTCTCGGAGGGCAACGGCGGCAGCTACTCTTTGACCCTGCAGGAGGGGGCGGCTCCACCGCCTGCCTACGACATGCCCACCACTCCTCCGGGATTCAACGTGCCAGACGTGACGCCGGGATTCAACACGCCGAGCGCGCCTCCGGGCTACAGTGGGCCGACCCCACCGCAGGGATTCAGCGTGCCAACCCCGCCTCAGGGATTCAGCGTGCCGACCCCGCCTCAGGGGTATCAGCCCCCGCCGGGCTTCGGCACACCGCCTCAGTGAGCCAGACATGCTCTCCGCACCCCGCCCCACTTGGGCGGGGTGCTCTGCATCTCAGCGCATGAATGTCCGGGGCGCCTGTCGGGCGCCCCGCCTCTTTTTCTCTCCGCGCGGGAGAGCTCAGTGCACAGCGATCTCGAAGGGGCCACCCGGACCCGCTGGGGGTTCGGCGAGATTCAGGCCATCGCGCATGACGGAGATGTAGTACTCCAGGCCCTGGGGCGTCACCGCGGCCCCGGGGATCACCGCGTAGAAGAGTGTGGGGGTGTTTGGCACCATGGAGATCTCGTGGAAGGCGAGCTCTCCCGGCGTGCGGTGAAGCAGGAGCACGCGGCGTGCCCCGCCCGGGATCTCCACCTGGATGGGGAGATCCTCGCCCGCCGTGGCGCTGCTCTCAGGGGCGTGGAGGATCTGCAGCGGTGCCTCCTCATCGGTGGGATGAGTGGGTGGGGGAGGCCTCTCAGGGCGCCTCGAGGCGAAAAACGGATCCAGATTCCCCGTCTCCTCCTGCGTGGTCTGTGGCACGATCACCGGGGGAGGGGGAAGCAGTGGAGCGAGGCTCTCATCGAGCCAGTGGATCAGATCCTGGGCCTCGAGCAGACCGGTGTGCCTCGCGGCGGCCTCCCCCTCGTTGTCGACCAGGACAACGGTGGGGACCTCGGTGACGCCGAGCCGCTCAGCCAGCGCGGGGCTGCGGCTCATCTCAGCGGTGACGGGGACCACACGCTGCATCGAGTCCACCACAGTGGGATTGGCGAATGTCCAGCGGAACATGCGATCGCAGGTGCGATCGCCCTCCCGGTGGAAGAAGAGGAAGAGCGGTCGCTGATCCGAGGCGGGGAAGAGGCGCTCGGGATCGCGGATCCATCGGATCTCGGGGATCTGGGCACTCGCCGCCGAGCCGGCGAGCAGGGGGAGGAGGATGAGGAGAGGGCGGAGTGACCGAGGGATCATGCGGGCGGCCTCCGGAGTGATCTCAGCCCTGCGGCCGTGTCGGGGATCAGTCCTCGGGCACGCCACAGAAGTGGGGATTGTCCCAGCGGAGATTGCCGGGGCATATCTCTGCGCTCCACAGGTGCCCCACACTGGTGGTCATGTGGGCGTCGGCCGCGCTGTGGCGGTAGCCCAGCGCGCGCAGGTGGCGGGCGGCACAGCGCAGGGCGGCGCGGCGCACGACGTTGTCTTTGCTCTCGGGGATGGCGCTCCTGAGAGCCTGCTTCCACTCGGACTCCCTGATCCCCAGGTCGCTCAGTCTCATGCGGCGGTGGAGATTCTGGAAGTTGATGAGGTTGTCGCGCAGCATCTCGTGGCAGGCCCTCTCCTGCTTCTCATCTCCGCGCCAGCGGTGGACGTAGATCATGTTGACGAGCGCCTGGGCGGCCATCAGTGCGGCCTGATAGACGCCGCGGTTGTCCATGTTCTCCCAGGCGAAGGCGTTGGCCCGGCGCGATTCCAGGACGAAAAAGTAGGCCTGCGCGCAGACGGCCGCCTGCATCATCTCCGCCTGGGACAGGCCGTGTCGAACGCCGGCCATCAGGTGGTCACTGACGAGGTCGGGGACGTTGATCTCCGCCTCGCTCATGTCGTGTTGGATGAAGTGCTCGGACCAGTGGCAGAGCGCCCAGTGCTCGAGGAAATCCGCGATGTTGCGCTGAACGATCTTGTCGTTCCGGCTGCGGATCAGACTCCGGAGAACCCCCAGGGCACCACCCCGGAGGGTCTTGGGGTTGCCGCGGACCATGTCGGTGATCTCCGCCAGGGTGCGGTGGAGTGCGACCTTCCAGCACTGGGGGTGACGCTCCTCGATCTCCTCCCCGCCGGGGGCGGGGCGCCGGACCTTTCGGACGGGCTCGGGGAAGAGGTTGCCACTGTCGGGGCACAGCTTCGCGCCGAGCCAGCGGCCCAGGTGGGCCTCCGCTCCGTTCTCGCTGACCCAGCTGGACCACCCGGAGCCGTCCTGCGGCATGACGCATCGGGGCTCGTCCTCGGCCTGACCGTATTTGCCGTCGAGTTTGCGCCGGACGAAGGCGTCGGGGGCGGTGGGCAGGTATCCGAGCTCGGCGAGCTTCGTGAGCTTCTGCTCGAAGTTGATGGCCGACTTGGGCGAGAGGAACAGCGTCTCGAGCTCCTCGAAGTGCCCCCAGCAGTAGTCCACCCCCTGTGAGTTGAGCTCGGCGTCGACCTTCGCGATGGTTCGGTCGAGCAGCTTCTTGACCGAGGGATTGGAGTAGGAGACCCACTCGCTGAAGCTGCGGTCGCGGAAGATCACGCTGATGTAGTTGCCCGAGGAGCCGTCGAGCCGGATCATGTTCCACGACTTCATCAGCCGGTCGTTGTCGCGCTCGGCGACCTGGTGGTTGTCGAGGAGAAGAACCAGGTGCGGCTCCGTCTTGCCCTCGGCGAGGGCCCGGGTCATGAACTCCTCGTGGAAGATCTGGACGATCCGCTGGGAGTATCCCCCCTCGGGGAGCCACAGTGAGACCACGAAGCGATCCTCGCCGTGGACCTCCTGCATGTGCTGGTGGTGTGCCTCGAGCAGGTGCCAGTGGTAGAAGAGAGCGATGCGGCTCAGCACACGGATGTCGAACTCGTTCTCGAGCGAGGGGAGCAGAGCGCCGAAGGGGATCATCACGCAGGGCGAGAGGACCCCGTGGCGGATCAGCTCCATGAAGGTGGCGTGGGTGGTCTCGCCGTCGTCGTAGTCGGCGTTGATGATCTTCTCCCAGAGGTCGGGGTCGACCCCGAAGCTCATGAAGGGGATCATCCCCTGCTCGCCGAAGCTGTTGCGCACCGTCTGGCGCACATAGAGCGAGATGCCGGTGAAGATCCGGGCGAACAGGCGATAGCCCTTGATCAGAACGTCGGGCAGTGACTTGCCTCGGAGGGTCGTCTGGCCCACCTGCAGGCTGACCGGTGCGAGCCGCTCGACGAAGCGGGGCGGCTCACCGAGAAGGTCGAGCCACTCCTCGAGGTCCTCCTTGTCGAGGTCCGCGGGGAGCGCCACGCCCTTGTCGACGCGGTTGCCGAGCTGTCCGAGGATTCCATGGAAAATGGGGTGGAGACGATGGCCAGTCTGCTCTCTGACCCGGTTATTGATGAGCGTCACCATCTGTGACTGCACTCCCGATCGAGTTGTGGTCGGCCCCTGCCGGGCGGACATTCTCCCTACCGCTCAATGAGGGCGCTGCGCGCCGGTTTCCCCTGGGGGAGGGGGGAGACCAGGGACAGGGGTCAGAGACAGCGAAGTGATCGGGGCAGCCCTGTCATTTGCACAGCACCGAGCTTCCGATCTTCCTACTCTCTCTGCCTGTTTCGGCGCAAGCGAATTATTATCCGATCCGTGGAAATGCCCATAAACACTGGATATTCCGCCCCTCGGAGCGGGCATTCCACCCCCCTGGAGGAGAATTTATCAATCCCCCCGCCCCCTCCATTTCGACGGGCCAGTGGACTTGTCATTTTCCTGCCCGATGTGGGACGGTTCGACAGTGCCGACCCCCGAATCTCACGCACGGCCCAGCGCCCATCACTTCGCCGCGATCACCGCCGCCGTGGTGATGTTCGCCAATGCCTTCCCCGCGGTGAAGGTCTGCCTGGGCGCCCTGGAGGGGGAACAGATCGCCCACCCGGCGCTCGCCTTCGTCCCTCTGAGATTCGTCCCCGTGGCGCTGATTTTCCTGCTCGTCTCCCTGATCGCCCTGCGCCGCGAGACCTGGGCGCTGCTCACCCGGCATCCCCTGCGAATCGCTCTGGCCGGCCTCTGCGTGGTCCCGGGGTACAACCTGTGTGTCAACGCGGGGCTCGAGGAGATCAACCCAGGGGTCAGCTCCCTGATCGTCGCCACCGCACCGATTCAGACGATGCTTCTCTCACTCGCGATTCTGGGGGAGAGGATCCAGGTGCGGCGGCTGCTGGGCATCACCATCGCCTTCGGGGGAATGCTGATCGTTGTCACCCTGGGGCAGGGCCACCACGTCACCGCCGCCATGCTCCGCGGTGCTCTTGTCACTCTCCTCGCCCCTGCCATGTGGGCGATGTTCACCATCCTCCTCAAGCCGGTCATCGGCTCGCATCGCCCCCTCGTGGCCACCGCCGTGGCGGTGATGATCGGCACGGTGCCGGTGCTCCTGCTGTTCGAGAGGGGCTCGATCGGAGCGCTTCTGGAGGCCCCGAGGGGCCTGGGCAGCTGGCTCTTTCTCTCGATCGGGGCCACCGCGCTCGGTTTCTGGCTCTGGACGATTCCCCTGCGTGTGATCTCGCCCACGGCGCTGGCGATCTTCGTCTATTTCATTCCCCTGGTGGCCATCGTCTCGAGCATCTGGCTGTGGCACACCGAGACGTTCAACCTCTGGCTGGCCCTGGGGGGAGTGGTCGTGATCGCAGGGGTTGCCCAGGCGAACATCGGCCTCTGGCGGCGCCCCGCGCCCGGCTGAGAGCAGATCACTCCACGTTCTGGACCTGCTCGCGCATCTGCTCGACGACGACCTTGAGGTCGATGACGCGCCCGAGGATGCCGGTGTCCTTCGCCTTCGACCCGAGCGTGTTGACCTCGCGCAGGATCTCCTGGACCTGGAAATCCATGCGTCGGCCGACGGGCTCGTCGAGTGCGAGCTGCTCGCGGAAGGCCTCGCAGTGGGCGGCGAGGCGGTCGAGCTCCTCGGTGACATCGGCCCGCTGGGCGAAGAGAACGAGCTCCTGCTCGATGCGCCCCTGATCGATCTCGAGGCCCTGGGACTGGGCGAGCTCATCGAGCCTGAGCCGCAGGCGCTCGCCATAGCGCTCGGCCACCTGGGGCGCGACTCGTCGCACCTCGGCCACGGCCTCGTCGATCTGCCCCAGCTGCTCGCCGAGGAAGGCGGCGATGCGCTCGCCCTCGGCCGATCGCGCGTCGGTGAGCGCGTCGAGGGCCTCATCGAGCGCCGATGTGACCTCGGCGGCGAACTCCTCGCTGCGCCAGAGCTCGGCCGAGGCGTCCTCGCGCGGCATCGAGCGCAGAACGGCCTCGAGGGTCACCCCGTCCGCCAGCGGGAGCCCCGCCGTGGCGCGGTGCAGCTCCTCAAACGTGCGACGGAGAGCATCGGCATTGACCTCGCCGCCCTGCGCACCGGGCAGAGGCTCCAGCCGCACGGTGCAGTCGATCTTTCCCCGTGCCAGCGCGGAGCGGATGCGCTCGCGCAGCTGGAGCTCGAGCTCGAGCGCCTCGGCGGGCAGCCGCACGCGGGACTCATTGAAGCGGGCGTTGACGGCGCGGATCTCGGCGACAAGGCGCCCGTGGGGGGTCTCGCGCGAGGCGCGTCCAAATCCGGTCATGGATCGAGGCATGGCAGGCAGATCCGTTGAGAATTTGATCAGTCCGATGGAGACTGCACGCCCCGGGCCCACAAATCAACCCATCAGCGGGGGAGAATCACGTCGACCAGCGGCTGCGAGAGGCGGACGGAGGGCTCGTCGATCGTCCCCTCGATCCGAACGGTCAGGAGAATGTCGTTGAGGATGTCCCCCCCCCACTGGACCAGCGTTCGGATCACCGGGATGTCCTGGACGAATCGCCTCACCATCTGGATGTCGGCGTCGAAGTCCAGCGAGCGATCGAATCCGATGACGCCGTCGGCTGAGATGTTGACCCAGACGGTCGACATCAGGAGATCGGAGACGTCGATGCGCCCCTCCCCGATCATGAGACCGGCGCTGACGGTGGCGAAAGTGATGTTCGCAAACGCGGGGATGCGGGTCAGGTCGCTCAGCTGGCGAAACAGAGTGGGCTGGAGAACCGTGCTCTCCTGCACCTCGACCCACCCCTCGCCGGTGACATCGCCCCAGCCCGCATCGGGGGCCACTCGCAGTGTGATCTCCCCGTCGACTGTGCCCTCGGCCAGCGCTTCACCTCTCTGCGTCAGATCGGCCAGGAAGGTCTCGGCGTCCATGTCCTCGACACGGACCTGGATCTCCTGGGCGAGACCGAGATCGGTCCGCGTGCTGCGGAAATGCCCGGTGAGCCGCCCGCCGTAGCCGCTCAGCGGGGCGGCGTCGATGCGGAGATCGGCCACGCGCGCGGCGCGGTCGAACTGGTTGCGGAATGTGGCCCGGCTCGCCCCGCCCACCAGATCCCGCCAGCGGACGCGGTTTGCGTCGATGGTGCCCTCGGCGATCACGAGGCGGTCAGGCCGCCCCAGCGAGAGGGAGAGGGCGCGCACCTCCTCCGTCGTGAGCGAGATCCAGTCACGCCGCCTCCAGTTCCGAGTCCACCGGGTCAGGTCCGCCTCGGGGGCGATCACCTCGAGCTGGATCTGAACCGGATTCGCCGGATGAAACCGCCCCGAGGCGATCGCGACATCGCGGTTGACCCCCGCCTGCGCCTCGAGCCACTCCCCCTGGAATTCTCGGCCGTCCCACGTGATCAGACCTCTCACATGGGTGATGTCCTCGGGGAGGATGAGAGGTGTGAACTTGCAGTCCATGAGCTGGAAGCGCCCCCCCAGCTCGAAGTCGGGAGTCGGCTCGCCGCGCATGCGCGCTCCGAACTGCGCCTGGAGCGCGCGGCTGATGCGGGCCAGCGTCGCGCCGCGGGTCATGTCCCATCCCCCCGCCTGTGCGGCCTCGAGCGCGCGCTCGGGCGCCCAGCGCATGCCCAGGGTGATCTCCGCGCTGATCGGTCCCCCCAGGATCGCCTGGCTGAAGAAACGCTCGAAGGACTCGGCGGCCTGGGCACCGTCGCACCTCGCCGACACCACCGCATGTCCCCGATCAGGCGTGAACAGGCCATTGATCTCGAGGGGCAGCCCGTTGATCTTCGCGACGAGTCTCCGGAGCTCGATCGCCGAGGGATCGACATCGACCTCTCCGCCGACCAAGCGCAGGCGATAGCGGTGCTCGCCCGAGGAGATCGTTGCGCCCACGCTGCGGGGGATCAGTGAGGTCGACGTCTGCCACGCGGAGACGTCGAGCAGCGGGCCCTCGGCCCCCAGGGAGACAAGCAGTGTGCCCTGCGGAGGCTCGGACAGCGGCACGGTCGCGATCGCCTCGCCGAGTGCCTGATAGGCCCCGGCGACGTCGACCTCCGCATCGCCGTGGACCTCGAGCCAGGGGGCGTGCCAGAGCACGGTGTCGCCCTCGATCTGACCGGAGACCGCGATGTTCGAGCCGCCCCAGCGCGCCTCGGCATCGCTCCAGCGCACCGAGTCGTTGTCGAACTCTGCCACCAGACGGGGTATCTGCACCCGCTCGCCACCCGCTGTGAGCACGAGTTCGCCCTCGCTCAGATCGACTCTGCCGGTGAAGGCCGGAAGGCTCTCGATCCCCGTCTCCCCCGCGGGGCGGTCGGGCCAGACCGTGTGAGTGATTTCCCCCTCGACCCTCAGGCGACCCCGCGGGGTCTCGGCGATCACCGTCTCCATCCCCGGCGGGAGGGGACCGATGAGCTCGTTCAGCTCCCCGCTGGCGACCACCGCCACTTGCATGTCGCGCCTGGGCTCCCCCTCGTCTGTGAGTGCGGTGCGCACTCTGGCCTCACGGATCGCCACCTCCGCGCTCCCCAGACGCCCCTGGACGCCCTCGGTCCAGAACACCTGCTCCTCGCCCTCGCGCCGGAAGTGGATCGATGAGGCAAAGCCTGAGCCCTCACCCTCGAGGGGTCCCTCCAGGATTCGGATCTCACCGCCCCCGAAGCTCAGCAGGCCGGTCATGAGAAAATTCTCCGGCTCCGTCGCCAAGCCCTCGAGGGCGATCTCGATGCCCACATCGCCCTCGGCGATGTCGATGCCGAAGCGCCCGAGATAGATGTTGAGCAGCTCCCGTGTGAGCGGGGCGTTCTCTGCGCTGAGATGAATCTCCATCGGCCATCCCGTCTCGCGCCGCACGGAGCCCCAGGCCGTCAGCTCGGCCTCGGTGATCGCGACCGACGACTCCTCGAGCACCCACCGGTTGCCGGCATCGTCGAGGCGCAGGTGCAGCTCCGCATGGGGCTGGGGCTCACCCCGCCTGCGGATGGCCTCCAGCTCAGGTCCCCCCATGGGACCCCCGACCATCACCCCGGTGAAATCCCACTGCACCTCGTCACCCGAGATCGCCACGTCGATGACCGGCTCGCCCGGGGTGAGGTTGAGCATCGCGTGCATCCAGAGGCTCTGCCCCACCAGCTGCACCTCCCCGGGCAGTGGCAGGAACTCCTCGGTGTCGAATCCATCGAGGGCGCCCGACACGGAGAGATCAAACTCCCCCGTCCGCTCGATCATGAGGCGGAAGGGACGCTCATCACCCCTCTCGGGCAGCCACATCCCCTCGCCACGCACCAGGCCGAGTGATCCATCGGCATCGGAGGCGATCTCGCAGGAGAGCCCTCTGCAGGCGAAGAGACTCACCTCTCTGTCGGGGCGATCCTCCACCACGGCGAGCTCGGCGTCATGGACCATCATCGAGGGGAGCGAGAGCTCCTCGAGATTGAAGGGGGTGCGCTCCTCGCCGCTGGCCGGCCAGGTCGTCAGGAGCTCCCCATCGGCCTGGAGACGGACGCCCTCGGCGTCGAGGTGAATCTCGGCTCCCCGCACCCCCTCCAGTCGGCTCCCCTCGATCGCCACGGGCGGGCGCCACATTCGCCAGTCCCTCCAGCGCACCGTGGCCTCGGCCTGATCGATCCTCAGCGGATTGCCCTCGCCCGCCTGCACACCACGGAGCACCAGGCGCCGCTCGAACACCCACAGCTGCACTGAGTCGATCTTCACCGGCAGGCCGAGGGCCTCGGAGAGCTCGGCCTCGACACGTGCGCGCAGACCCGGCACCGGTGCGGGGATCACCAGCAGCAGCGCGCTGAGAAGCCCCAGGGCCAGAGCCAGCAGAAAAGACCATCCCAGCAGACGGCGGAACCAGCCACGGCGGCGCCTTGGGCTGGGAGAGGGGGCAGAGGGTTCAGAGGGCATCACAGAGCGTGGACGCTTCGACGTGTTCCTCTCTCAGTGGGACACCGCCCGGGCAGAGCCCGTTCCCCGGCTCGCGGAGGGAGACGCTCACGGTCAGCGCGGCGTGATGTCAGGGATCTCATTTTCGACGGTCACGCTGACCTCCAGGTCGCGGATCGCCGCGGCCACGCTCTCGTTGCTGCGCGCCACCTCCTCGAGGCCCTCGGCGACGTCGTCGATGGCCTCGGCGATGGCCAGAAGCGCGTCGGTGACGGAGGCCTCGGGCGATGCCATGGCCGCCTCGGGCCCCTGGGCGCGGGCCTCCGTGACCAGGCCCACCGAGACCTGCATCACCAGGGCCAGCAACAGTGCCGCGATCACTGTCAGGATGAAGTGTGTGTACCTGCCTGCTCGGATCTCCATGAGTCGCCTCGCTTTCTCCCCCGGGGATCACTCCCCGAGTGCGCTCTTGACCTTCGTGCGGAGCTCATCGAGGTCCACCGGTTTGGTCAGGTAGCCGACCACATAGTCGTCGCCCTCGACGGAGAAGTCGTCGCGCAGGCCCCGGACGGCCGTCACCATCAGCACGGGGAGCCTGGGGTAATCGGGCCGGATGGCATTGAGAACCTCGAGGCCCGTCATGTCCTCCATCCGGATGTCCAGGAGAACCAGATCGGGGCCCAGATACCGGATCTTGGACACCGCCTCGGTCCCGCTCTCGGCGGTCTCGACACGGTAGCCCATGTCGTCGAGCTCCATCTGGAAGAGGGCGCGGATGCTCGGCTCGTCGTCGACACACAGGATGAGGGGGGGCATCGGCAAACTCCAGGGCCAGCGGGATTCACACCCCTCCCCGAGGGCGGGGATGCGTTGCCAGAGTCATGACAATTTCCGCTGCCCCGGTCAAGCGGCTCGGCCACAGAGGTCCAGAATCCCCTTGTCGCAGCCGATCCAAAAGGCAAGCTGGAGCCCCCCCCCGACCCATGAAGAGGAACCCGTGACCACCGCCCCTCACCTCGCCTGCCACGGTGTGGACTTTGCCCATGGCCCCACCCCTGTGCTGCAGGGGGTGGAGGTCGAGATTCCCCGGGGGGAGTGGGTTGGGCTGATCGGCCCCAACGGCGCGGGGAAATCGACCCTGCTCAATCTGTTGGTGGGCTGGTGGCGACCCCAGCGGGGAGAGATCCGGATCGCGGGTGACCCGGTGCATCGCCTCGCCCCGGGTGCCCTGGCGCGGCGCCTGGCGATGGTGCCCCAGGCCGCCCCGCTCGTCTTCGGGCACCGCGTCGCCGACGTCGTGGCGATGGGCCGCCACCCCCACCAGGGGGCTCTCCAGTGGACGCTCGGGCCCGAGGACCGCGAGCGTGTGGCCCTCGCCCTCGAGCGCGCCGACATCACCGCCCTCGCGCCGAGGCGATTCAACGAGCTCTCCGGCGGAGAGCGTCAGCTCGTCCTGATCGCCCGGGCACTGGCCCAGTCGACGGAGATCCTGCTGCTCGACGAGCCGACCGCCTCGCTCGACCTCCATCATCAGGCGCAGATCATCGAGGTGCTCGCCCGCCTCCACCGGGAGGAGGGGACCACGATTCTCTGGGTGGCGCACGACCTCAATCTGGTGGGGAGGGTCTGTCAGAGGCTTGTGCTTCTGGCCAAGGGATGCGTGGTCGCGGACTCCTCGCCCGAGGAGATCCTCACGGCCGAGCGCCTGAGCCAGGTGTATGAGACGCCGGTGACCATCGAGGTCACCCGCGACGGATCGCGGCGCGTTGAGATCGCTCTTCCGGAGACAAGCCATGCCTGAGCCCGCCGCCCTCCCGAGCGAGCGCTCGCTGTGGCCGGTCCTCATGGGCGGGCTGCTGCTGCTCGCCGCGGCGATGCTCTTCGGCCTGTCGTGGGGTTCGACCGATGTGAATCTCCTCGATGCCCTTCGGGGCAGCGACGGGACCGAGTGGCGCATTCTGCGCTATCGCCTCGACCATGTTCTTTTGGCCGCGGTGGTCGGCGCGGCGCTGGCCCTGGCCGGGATGCTGTTCCAGGCGCTGCTCCGCAACCCTCTGGCCTCGCCCTTCACCCTCGGGGTGGCGGGGGGCGGATCGCTCGGCGCATTCATCATCATCAGCCTCGAGTCCACCGCGCTGGGCACCTCGCTCACCGCCGCCCTGGCCCCGTGGGGCATCGCCGGGGCCCGCGCGGCGGGTGCCTTCGCGGGCGTGCTGCTGACCGTGGGGCTTGTCTTCGCGCTGGCGCGCGCGGCCGGCGGCGTGGAGACGGTGACCCTTCTGCTGGCGGGGGTGACGCTCAACTTTATCTGCTCGGCGGGCGTGATTCTCATCCAGGCACTCGCCGACTCCTCGCAGACCATGCGCATGGTGCGCTGGTCGATGGGGGGCTTTCATCCCACCGGCGGCCAGCTGCCCGCCACGCTCGTGCTCATGGGGGTGGGGTTGGCGATCATCCTGCCCACGCTGAGACACCTCGACGTCCTGAGCCTCGACGACCGCACCGCGCATCTGCTGGGGGTGCCGGTCCGCCGCACCCGCGCCCAGATCATCCTGGGCACCGCCATCATGGTCGGAGCCTGCCTCGCCGTCGCGGGCCCCATCGGATTCATCGGCCTGATCGTCCCCCACACCTGCCGTCTTCTCGTGGGACCGGATCATCGCCGCCTGGTCCCAGCCACCGCGCTCGGCGGGGCCTCTCTGCTCCTCGTGGCCGACACGCTCGCGCGCGGACTGCCCGCCCACCTGCTCGGGCGCACGGGGGAGCTCCCCGTCGGCGTTCTCACCGCCGCGCTGGGGGGTCCCTTCTTCCTCTCTCTGCTGCTGAAGATGAACCGGTGATCCGCCGGTGCGCCGGCGGGATCAGGGGGTGTCGGTGCCGGGGGACTCCTCCGGCTCCTCGCCCTCGGGGAGGACCTCGTGGAGGAGCTCCTGGATGTGGGCGGCGTGCGCGGCGGAGCTGTCGAGGACAAAGCGCAGGTCCGGTGTGAACTTGAGGCGAACGCGGGTCCCCAGCTCGCAGCGCAGCCATCCCCTGGCGTGCTCGATCGCCCCGAGCATCTCGTCCGCGGCGCCGTCTCTCACATCGAGGCAGGAGACGGAGACGGTCGCGTGGCGGAGGTCCTTCGAGATGTGGACACCGGTCACACTGGCGGTGCGCAGCCGCTCGTCCTTCGTCTCGGTCAGGAGCAGCTCCGCCAGCGTCTTGGCGACCTGCTCCTCAACGCGCTTGAGTCTGGAGTGAAGCATGATTCAGGGGCCCGCGGCGTCCCTCGTTGGGATCCCCGTCAGAGGAGCTCGACCTCCTGGCTGATCACGTCGATGCCATCGGTCTTGACCACCTCGGCCGCGACCCGGCCCAGCGTCTGCTCGGTGGGGACCACCTCGTTGAACACGGTCACGACGGCGATGGCGGTCGAGCGCCAGACATCCTGGTGGTCGATCTCGGCGACGCCGACGTTGTAGGTCCGGCGCAGGTGGGCGAACAGGCGCTTGATGATCGAGCGCTTGTCTTTGAGCGAATTGCAGGTGGGCAGATGGAGCTCCATCCGCATGAGGCCGATGATCATGGTCCGCTGAACCGCTGAGGTGCGCTGAGGGTGATCGGAGTCGACTCACCGTCGACTCCCCGGATCAGCCCTCCGTCACCTGGATCTCGCGGGCGACCTGCTCGAGGGTGTAGGCCTCGATGACGTCGCCCTCCCGGATGTCGTTGAAGCCGTCGATGCCCATTCCGCACTCCATGCCCGCGGTGACCTTCGACACGTCGTCCTTGACGCGCCGGAGGCTCGCCAGGCGCCGGCGCTCCGTGATCACGGCGCCGTCGCGCACGAGCCGGATCTGGTGGCTCCGGTGAATCTCGCCGTCGAGCACGTAGCAGCCGGCGATGTTGCCGATGCGCGAGATGCGGAAGACCTGGCGGATCTCCGCCCGGCCCTGCTGCCTCTCGCTGTAGGTGGGCTCGAGGAGCCCCGCCATGAGCGCCTTGATGTCGTCGATCAGCTCATAGATCACCGTGTGGAGGCGGATGGAGATGCCCTGCTGCTCTGCCAGCTGAGCCGCCTGCGCCTCGGGGCGCACGCCGAAGCCGATGATCTGGCTGTCGGACGTGACGGCCAAGTTCACGTCGGAGGTGGTGATCGCCCCGACGCCGGAGTGGAGGATCTCGAGTCTCACCCCCTCGGCGACCAGCCGCATCAGGCTCTGTGTGACCGCCTCGACCGATCCCTGAACGTCCGCGCGGATGATCAGCTTCAGCTCCTTGGACTCCTCGGCCATGGCGGCCGAGAGGTCGAAGGTGCCTGTCTCCTCGGAGTAGGTGACGGCTCCCCTGGGCCCGGCGCTCAGATCGCGCTGACGGCGGCGCGAGGAGCGGCGCTCGGCGATCTCACGGGCGATGCGCTCGTTCGGCACAACGAGGAATGGCTCGCCGGCCACGGGGGCGCCGCGCAGACCGAAGACCTCGGCCGCCCGGCCGGGGCCCGCCTCCGTGATCGGCTGACCCGTGTCGCTGTTCATCGCCCGGATCTTTCCGAACTCGGGTCCGGAGAGGAAGGCGTCGCCGACACGCAGTGTGCCCCTCTGGACAAGGATGGTCGCCGTGACGCCACGGCCGGCCTCCACGCGCGACTCGACGACCACGCCCTCGCCGTGGCAGGTGGGATCGGCCCTGAGCTCGAGGACCTCCGCCTGCAGGAGAAGCATCTCGAGCAGATGGTCGATGCCCTCGCCGGTCCTGGCGCTGATCGGACAGCAGATCGTCTCCCCGCCGAGCTCCTCGGAGACCAGCCCGTGGGCCATCAGCTGATTCTTGACGCGGTCGGTCGCGGCGCCGGGCATGTCGATCTTGTTGATGGCCACGATGATCGGCACCTCGGCCGCCTTCGCGTGATTGATGGCCTCGATCGTCTGGGGCATCACGCCGTCGTTGGCGGCCACGAGAAGGATCACCAGGTCTGTGACATCCGCGCCGCGGGCGCGCATGGCCGTGAAGGCCTCGTGACCCGGTGTGTCGAGGAACGTGATCTCGCCCCTCGGCGTCTGAATGCTCGAGGCGCCGATGTGCTGCGTGATGCCACCCGCCTCGCCCTCGGCCACACTCGTCGACCGGAGCCTGTCGAGAAGGCTCGTCTTCCCGTGATCGACGTGCCCCATCACGGTGACCACCGGCGGGCGAGGGACCAGCCTCTCCTCGGTCTCCTCGATCACGAACTCGCGCACGTCGTACTCGTCGGTCTCGGGGATGATGGTCAGCTGGACATCGAATTCCCCGGCGAGCAGCTCGGCCATCTCATCGCTCATCACCGCATTGATGCCGAGCATCTCGCCCATCAGCATCAGGCGCTTGATCACATCGGGGGCGGGGACACCGATCTTCTCGGCGAATTCGCCGACGGAGACCTGCCCGTAGACCGTCACCGCCTTCGGCGCCTTCGGCTTCGGCACGTGGGCGCGCTGATCCGCGCGGTGACCCGCCCGCGCATCGCGGCGTCGCGAGGCCACGGAGGCATCGATCAGGAAGGAGGGGCGAATGTGCTGCCGCCCACCCTCCTCGGGGGGGGGGACCTCCCGGCGCACGGGCTCGCGCTTGCGGGTGTGACCGTCGCGGCGCTTGCGCCCCGCGCCTCGGCCTGACCGCTTGCCGGCGCCGGATTCAGAGGGACCCGAGGGTTGTCCCCCGACCACGGTCTTGAAGGTGTCAAGGTCGATGGTCGTCCCACGGCGCTTGGGCGGCTTGCCCGCATCGCGGGGCTTCGCCGGCGCCATGGGGGGCGCCGGAGCGCTGCTCGCTGTCTCCTCGGTGGGAGTCGGCTTCGCCTCCTGGACCTCTGCGGCGCGGGGAGGCGGCGGCGGCGCGATCATCTGATTCAGCGGCGCGGGCGGCTCGATGGTCGATGGCCGCTGAATTCGCATGGGAATCGGCGGGGGCGGAATGGGGGCCACCGGTCCCAGAGTGGGGCCCATCGGAGGCGGGATGGGGGGGCCTCCGATCCCCGGCTGGCGGGGAGGCGGAAGAGGCGGTGTGGCCAGCGGAGAGCGCGGGGCGGCTCGTCGGATGAGACGAGGGGCACCGGGCGCCGGGGTGGAGGACGGCGAGGGCAGAGATGCCGAGGGGGGCGCAGGAGGGGGAACGGGCTGGCCGGCC
>JAFGKF010000166.1 GCA_016928695.1 Candidatus Sumerlaeota bacterium
AGCGCCGGCGCCCGCGCCGGCATCGGCACGTGAGGGTGCCGGAATGGGAATTCCGGCACGATGGGGGATGAATGGAGTGCGAAGGGGATCCGAGAGCCGGCCTCAGCCCCTCTCCTCGCGCTCCCTCTGATAGGCCTCGACGACCTTCGCCTGGATCTCGGGGGGGACGCGCTCGTAGTGGGAGACGGAGACGGTGAACGTCCCACGGCCCTGGGTCATGGAGCGGAGGTCGCGCGAGTAGGTGAAAACCTCGGCCTGGGGCACCTGGGCTTTGATGAGCACTCTTCTGCCCTGGGGCTCGGAGCCCAGGATGCGTCCCCGCTTGGAGTTGAGGTCGCCCATGATGTCGCCCATGGCGGACTCGGGCGCGGTGATCTCCATGAGGCAGATCGGCTCGAGCAGCACCGGGTTGGCCATGGCGGCGACCTTCTTGAAGGCCTGAAGCGCGGCGATCTGGAACGCGATGTCCTTGGAGTCGACGGGGTGGTGCTTCCCATCGAAGACGGCGGCGCGGATGTCCACGGCCTGGCAGCCGGCGAGGATGCCCGACTCCATGCCCTGGCGGATGCCCTTCTCGCAGGCCCCCTGGAACTTCGTCGGGATGTTGCCGCCGACGACCTCCCAGGCGAACTCGAATCCACCGCCCTCGGGCACGGGCTCGAGCCGCAGATGGACCTCGCCGAACTGACCCGCGCCGCCCGTCTGCTTCTTGTGGCGGTACTGATCCTGGGCGGTCTTGGTGATGGTCTCGTGGTAGTCGACCCGGGGCGTCTTGAGCTCGAGCTCGATCTTGGCCGCGTCTTTGAGGCGGGAGAGCGCGACATCCAGGTGGGTGTCGCCCATGCCCGCGAGGACGGTCTGGCTGAGGTGGCCCTGGCGCAGAACGCGCAGGGTCGGGTCGGCGTCGGTCAGCTTGTGGATGTGGACACCGATCTTCTCCTCGTCGCCCTTGCTCTTGGCGACGATGGCCAGCTGAGTCGTCGGCTGCGCCAGCGGTGTCGGCTCGATGAGGGGCGCGCTCTTCGACTCGGCGAGCGTGTCACCGGTCAGGGTGACATTGAGCTTCGCGCAGGCGGCGATGTCGCCGGCGTGGACCTCGCTGATCGGCTCATGCTTTTTGCCGATCAGAGCGAACATGTGGCCCAGGCGCTCCGAGGTGTTCCGGCCGATGTTCTGGAGTGTGGCGTCGTCATCCACCTTGCCCGAGACGACGCGGAAGTGGGTGATCTTGCCGGTGAACGCATCGCTGACCGTCTTGAAGACGTAGGCGATGACCGGTCCGGCGGGATCGCAGGCGATCTCGACCTCCTCGTCATCGCTCTTGCCACGGAGAGCGGGGCGCTCGTTCGGGGCCGGGAGGGTGTCCGCGATGAAGTCGAGAATGTGCCCGACGCCGACCAGAGAGGTCGCCGAGCAGCAGAGCACCGGGCAGACGCGCCGCTGCAGGATCGCCGCGTGGAGCCCCTCGCGGGTCTCGTCGACGGTGAGCTTGCCCTCCTCGAAGTACTTCTCGATCAGCTCGTCCTTGCCCTCGGCCGCCGCCTCCTGGAGGGCCTCGGCTGCGCTCGCCACCTCGTCTGCGAGATCGGCCGGCACATCGGCGGGCTTGGCCCTGCCCCGGTCGTCGCTGATCAGCGCCCTCTGCTCGACCAGATCGACGACACCGCGGAGGTCCGCCTCCTGCCCGATCGGCAGGGCGACCGGCACGGCGTTGAGCCCCAGCTCATCGCGGATGGTCTGCACCGCCTTGGCGAAGTCGGCGTGCTCCTTGTCCATCTTGTTGACCGCGAAGCAGATCGGCAGTCCGAACTCCTCGGCGGTCTCGACGGCGAGCTCGGTCCCGGCGGCGACCCCACCGGTGCCATCGATGGTCACGATCAGGGCGTCGGCCACGCGCAGCGCGCCACGGATCTCGCCGATGAAATCGGCGGTGCCCGGGGTGTCGAGAACGTTGATCTTCCTGTCTCCGTGGATGGCGGGGGCGACGCCGGCGAGGATCGAGATGTGGCGCTTGGTCTCCTCGGGATCGGAGTCGCTCGCCGTGTTGCCGTCGTCGACCTTGCCGAGGCGGTCGATCTGCCCCGTCACGAACAGAATGGCCTCCGTCAGCGAGGTCTTGCCGCTGCCCGGGTGCCCTGCCAGGCCGACGTTGCGGATGTTCTCGGTGGAGAAAGTTTTCACTGCGGAATCACTCCCTGCATTGATCTCGGGTGGTGGCGCATCAGGCCTTGGCCGCGGCCCGCTGGCGGCGTCGCATCCGCGTGAAGACGAGCGGTGCGGCGATGAAGATCGACGAGTAGGTGCCGATGACGAATCCGATGCAGAGCGTCAGGGCGAAGCCGTAGACCCCGGGGCCACCGAAGGCCAGGAGCATGCCCACGGCCAGAAGGGTGGTGCCCGAGGTGATCAGCGAGCGCGAGAGCACCTGGTTGATCGAGAGGTTGGTGATGACCCCGAAGGCCTTGCCCTCCATCAGATGGCGGTTCTCGCGCATCCGGTCGAAGACGACGATGGTGTCGTTGAGCGAGTAGCCCATGATGGTCAGGAGCGCGGCCACGACATCGAGGCTCAGCTCCACGTTGAGGAGTGTCACCACGCCCAGTGTGATGAAGACGTCGTGGAACAGCGCCACGAGGGCCGCGGTGCCGTAGAGGCGGTCGAAGCGGATGGCCACGTAGATGAAGATGAAGACGGCCGCGATGATGGCGATCAGGATCGCCATGAAGCGCAGGAGCGCCCCCGCCTCGGCGGTGACAGTGCGGCTCTGACTCACCCAGATGTGGGCGTCGGGGTACGCGTCCTGGAGGTCAGACACGATGCGGTTGACCGTCTGCATCTCCGCGGAGGTCGAGGGATCATCCTCGGACGCCCGAACCTCGCTCTCGGCGACGCGGATGAGGAAGTTCGAGGCGGCATGGCGGGCGGTGCCCCCCTCGGTCTGGGCGGCTCCCCCCGGCTCCTGGGTCATCTCCGGCTCCTGGGTCATCTCCGGCTCGTCGGTCTCCTCGGTGATGTCTTTGCGCTCGATGGTCTGGACCTGAGGGCTCGAAAAGCTCCTCGATGTCAGGGCCCTTTCGATATCTCCCCGCCCGAGCACCTGATCGACAGCGATCTCGGCCTGGACTCCGCCGGAGAAGTCGACGCCCAGCGCCGGGCCGCGATTGACGATCAGGTCACCGAGCGAGGCCAGGATGAGCACAGCGGAGAAGATGTAGGCGATGTGGCGCTTGCCCATGAAGTCGATGTGCGTCTCATCGGGGATGATCTTGCCCCGGCCGAGGTTCATGCGCTGGGTCATGTTGTAGAGAATGCCCATGAAGACCTGGGTGACGAAGAGGCCGGTGAAGAGGGTGGCGAAGATGCCGAAGGTCATCGTCAGGGCGAAGCCGCGGACGGGGCCGAATCCGAACTGGAGCAGGACCAGGGCGGTGATCAGCGTCGTCACGTTGGCGTCGAAGATCGCGGAGAACGCGCGGTTGAATCCCAGGCCGATGGCGTTGCGCATGCTCTTTCCGCCGAGCAGCTCCTCGCGGATGCGCTCGAAGATCAGGACGTTGGCGTCCACCGCCATGCCGATCGTCAGGATGATGCCCGCGATGCCCGGCAGCGTCAGGGTCGCCCGGATCAGCGAGAGCATCCCCAGCACGAGGAAGATGTTGATGAAAAGCGCCGTGATGGCGATGAGCCCCGCCGTCGAGTAGTAGAGGGCCATGAAGATCAGAACCAGGGTGGCCCCGGTCAGGCTCGCTCGGATCCCCGAGCGGATCGAGTCCTCGCCCAGCGAGGCGCCGACCACGCTCGTCTCCCCCGCCACGAGCCGCGCGGGGAGCGCGCCGGTCTTCAGGATGTTCTCGAGGTCGCTGGCCTCCTCGAAGGTGAAGTTGCCGCTGATCTGCCCGCGGCCGAACGAGATCGCCTCGTCGATCACCGGCGCGGAGCGGACCGACCCCTCGAGCACGATTGCCAGGCGGCGGCCCACGTTCGCCTCGGTCGCGTTGCGGAAGAGCCTTGTCCCCTCGCCGTTGAGCTCGAAGCCGACGACCATCTCGGTGCCCATGGAGCCCCCGGGGCGCGCCGAGACGCTGCGCAGGTGCTCGCCTCGGATCACAGGCTCCTCGGTCAGGAGGTACCAGGCCACCGTGGGATTGTCGGGATCGTCCAGGTACTGCCGCGCGCGGAAGCGGAGGTTGTCGTCGGGCATGCCCGGGACCACCACATAGCCTTCGGGGATCCGGGCGCCGGGGCGAAGCGACCCATCGGGGTTGATCAGCCCGGCCAGGACCTCCTCCATCGGCATCGCCTGCTCGTCGGGGTAGACGAGGCGGAACTCCAGGGTCGCCGGTCGGACGAGATTGTTGATCACGCGATCGGGGTTGCGCTGTCCAGGAAGCTGGATGCGGATGCGGTCGCCGCTCTCACGGCGGACGTCGGACTGCGCGACGCCGAGGGCATCGACGCGCTCCTTGACGATCCGGGCGGCGCGGTCGATCGCGTTCTCGAGCTCCCCTCGCCGATAGTCCGCATTGAGCGTGAGCACCACCCCCTGGCTGGTGGCGAGCGCCTCGGGATCGAAGGAGGCCAGGCGGCCATCCTCGGCGATGAAGGCCTCCAGCTCCTGGGCGACGGCGCTGGCATCCTCGGCGGGATTCTCCAGCGAGAGACGCAGGCCGGGGACCTCATTCGCCCCGGTGAGGCGGAGGTGAGAGCCCGCGCCGCGGAGAACGCGGCTCAGGACCGTGTTGATGGCGGGTTTCAGATCGTTGAGCAGCTGGCGTGTCTGATACTCGGTGTCGACGTTGATCTGGACGTCGACCCCTCCCTCGAGGTCGAGACCGAGCGGGATCGCTCGGGTGTCGGGATTGAGGGGGCCGTTGATCAGCAGCGGCAGGAGGAAAATGACCAAAACGCCCACAATGAGCAGCAGGCGTCGGCGGTCGGCAGAGTTCATTGTGTGTCTGAGACCTCGTGCATCCGGGGGCGGTTCTCACATGGCAAGAGGCCGGCTCGC
Organism: Candidatus Sumerlaeota bacterium; assembly: GCA_016928695.1. Taxonomy (GTDB): domain Bacteria; phylum Sumerlaeota; class Sumerlaeia; order JABWBI01; family JABWBI01; genus JAFGKF01. Next base: position 5,009 of record JAFGKF010000166.1, read on the forward strand.
GGGGAGACCGACCTCCGCACAAAAGGCGGCAAAACATAGAGAGCGATCCGGGCGATGGCAAGAGCTAAGTTCCGGAGAATCGAGCACCTCCACGGGAAAAGGTTGCCCCCCCTTCCCTCCAAACCCAAGGTGGCCGATACCTGTCTAGGAGG
>JAFGKF010000167.1 GCA_016928695.1 Candidatus Sumerlaeota bacterium
CCCATTGGTCGCGTCGTAGAGGAGCAGCTGCGTCTGATCCGCGGAGAACTGGTCCAGGATGCCACCCATGTTGAGGTAGGTCCGATCCGGACCACCCGACTGGAGGAGCCAGGAGCGGGCGGGGCGCGGACCGTCACCGTAGGAGCTGGTGTCAAAAGAGGTGCGCGCGACGGGATCCCAGGACTGGTACGTGAACGATCTCCACTGGGGACCATCTCCGACATTGACAGAGACGTAGTCCCCCGGAGCGGGCGGGAGGTCACTGGCCGTGGAGATGGAGAGGCGCTTGTCGGTTGAGAAGGGATCCTGGATAAACACATCGGTGATGTAGGCGACCGGTGTCGAGAGAGCCTCCAGGTAGACATAGTCCTCGATCACGAGGGGCTCACGGTTGCCCGCGATGGCGAAGGAGTTGCACAGAGGGAAGGAGTTCCAGTCGATGACGTAGGACTCGAGAGCGGTGGCCATCGACCGCATGTCGGCTTTGACCCGGCTGACCTTCGCCCGCGTCTGGGCCTCGAGGAAGTTGGGCACCGCGATCGCCGCCAGAATGGCGATGATGGCGACCACGATGAGAAGCTCAATCAGAGTGAACGCTTGTCTGCGGAGTTTCATACTCTCACCCCTGACCTTTAGAAGATCATGATACCATGCTTGAGATTCAAGCCCCTCAGATCCGCGCCCACAGAGGTGGCCCGATTCAAGGATTCACTCTGTCAGTGCAATTCCAACACGTCAACCGCTGAGTGTCTTTTCGAGACATGACAGACTGAAAAAATGCCCATGGATCAGGGGTTCCACTGAGCCCACTCCGCCATGGGGGAAGCCCCGATCCCCGCCGGCGAAGGGGAAGAGGGCAACTGAGATCAGGGAGCTTGACCCCGGAGCAGGGCACCCCTGGACAGGGTGGGATCACGGGGACCAGCCCGATCGGGCGGCATGTCCCGCGGGGCGACACCTGCGGGGGGCGCCATGGGGAACGGCACACTGCTCCGGGGCGTGAGCTTTCCCTTGCCTCATCAGCACAGGGCCGTTACCCAGGCGGCGAAACACCCACCGCGAGGTCAGACCCATGTCCGTCCGCCCCGATCACTGGATCCGCAGAATGGCTCTCGAGCATCGGATGATCGAACCATTCGTCGACCACCAGGTCCGAGACGGGGTGATCAGCTACGGCCTCTCGTCGTACGGCTACGACATCCGCGTCGGCAACCAGTTCAAGATCTTCCACAACGTCTTCAGCGCGACTGTCGATCCCAAACACATCCCCGACAGCGCCTTCGTCGACTTCGAGGGCGACGTCTGCATCGTCCCGCCCAACTCCTTCGCACTGGCCTCGACGATCGAGTATTTCCGCATCCCCGAGAACGTCATCACCATCTGCGTCGGCAAGTCCACGTATGCGCGGTGTGGCATCATCACCAACGTGACACCGTTCGAGCCCGGCTGGGAGGGCTTCGTCACGCTCGAGATCTCGAACACAACGCCGCTGCCGGCCAAGATCTATGCGAACGAGGGCATTGCCCAGGTGCTCTTCTTCGAGAGCGATGATGCGTGCGAGACCTCTTATCGCCAGAAGTCGGGAAAATATCAGGGCCAGAGGGGCATCACACTGCCTAAGCTGTGAGCGCAATGCGAGTTCGGTGTCGCGTCTGGTCTGTGTGATGCGCAGAGGGATTTTGTCGCTCGAGAGAATGTGGCGCTGGGTCTCTTGCCCTTCACATCCTGTGGAAAAATCCGGAGCACTGAAATCTGCGAAGTTGCCCCGAGAGACCTGGGGGCAAGTCTGTGGAAAAAATGGGTAAAATACAAGTGACAGTGATGTCTAAACCAAGAAAATGCAATATGTTGTATTTGGGCTTGACTCTCCGAAAACGCGGTCGTAATCCTCGCTCGCGCAATCATCATCAACCCGGGACACGGGAAGGGGCCGCTATCTGTTGAGATCTTGATCATCACCGAGCGAGTTGGAAGGCCCCGGTTTCCGAGGCCAACCAATGTCTCGACTTGAGGCGGAAGGGGGCTCGGGTCTCTCGAGATCCGAGCACCGAGTCGAGACGCCCCCCACACAGAACCTCTGGGTTGAGCTGGTGACGGTTCAACCCGGTTTTTGTCCTCCACCGCATTTGGTGGGCTGAGGGGAGATGGTGATTCATCTCTTGGAGGAGGAGCCGTTTCGCATGACCAGCCAGGCCCTGCAGTCCGTTCTCTCGCGCCACGCTGATGCCCGCTCGCACACCGATCGCCCCTCGCAGACGCAGGACATGTCCTCCACTGGCCGAGGTCTGAGTGTGCCCCGTCGATTGACCGTCGAGAGCTCCGACGTCTTCCAGAGCATCGAGTGGGAGCGTCGCGAGGCGAAGATCTCCGCGCCCAGCGGCGATGTCGTCTTCGAGCAGCGTGACGTGCTCATCCCCACTCCCTGGAGCCAGATGGCCACCAATGTGGTCGTGTCGAAGTATTTCCGCGGGACGCTGGGAACCCCTGACCGCGAGACCTCGATCCAGCAGATGATCGAGCGTGTCAGCGGGACGATCGCGCGTTGGGGTCGCGAGGGCGACGTCTTCGCCTCCGAGACGGATGCCAAGGCCTTCGAGGAGGAGCTGAGCTTCATCCTCCTCCACCAGATGGCCAGCTTCAACTCCCCTGTGTGGTTCAACATGGGAGTGGAGGAGCACCCCCAGTGCTCGGCCTGCTTCATCAACTCAGTCGAGGACCGCATGGAGTCGATCCTCAACCTCGCCCGCACCGAGGGGATGCTCTTCAAGTACGGCTCCGGGACCGGCACGAACCTCTCGCCGCTCCGCTCGAGCCGCGAGAGGCTCCGCGGCGGCGGGGTGCCATCGGGCCCGGTCAGCTTCATGCGCGGCTTCGACGCCTTCGCCGGGGTGATCAAGAGCGGTGGCAAGACGCGCCGCGCGGCGAAGATGGTGATCCTCGATGTCGACCACCCCGACGTCGTGGAGTTCATCGGCTGCAAGGCCCGCGAGGAGAAGAAGGCCTGGAAGCTGATCGACGCGGGCTACGACGGATCGATCGACGGCGAGGCCTACGGCTCGGTCTTCTTCCAGAACTCGAACAACTCCGTGCGCGTGACCGACGCGTTCATGGACGCCGTCCTCGCCGACGGCGAGTGGAGGACGCGGGCGGTGACGAGCGGTGAGGTCATCGAGACCCACCGCGCGCGGGACATGATGGCTCTGATCTGCGACGCCGCCTGGGTCTGCGGCGACCCGGGGCTGCAGTTCGACACGACCATCAACACCTGGCACACCTGCCCCAGCACCGACCGCATCCACGCCTCGAACCCGTGCAGCGAGTACATGTTCCTCAACGACTCGGCCTGCAACCTGGCGAGTCTGAATCTGATGAGGTTCCTCCGCCCGGACGGCTCGTTCGACGTGGCGACCTTCTCGCACGTCGTCGACGTCATGATCACCGCGATGGAGATCATCATCGACGGCGCGAGCTATCCGACGCCCGCGATCACCCGCAACAGCCATGACTACCGCCCCCTCGGGCTGGGCTACGCCAACCTCGGGGCGCTGCTCATGGCCCTCGGCCTCCCCTACGACAGCGAGGAGGGGCGCTCCATGGCCGCCTCGGTCACCGCGCTGATGACGGGCGAGGCCTACGCCCAGAGCGCGCGCCTGGCCGCGGTGCGCGGACCCTTCGCAGGCTACGAGCGGAACCGCGAGCCCTTCATCGGTGTGATGCGCAGGCACCGCTCCGCCGCCCATGGTCTGGCCGACGACGCCATCGCCGGGGACGTGACCGCCGCCGCGCAGGGCGCCTGGGACGCGGCCCTGGAGCTCGGCCAGCGCTTCGGCTTCCGCAACGCGCAGGCCACCGTGCTCGCCCCGACCGGCACCATCGCGTTCATGATGGACTGCGACACGACCGGCATCGAGCCCGACATCGCCCTGGTCAAGAGCAAGAAGCTCGTCGGCGGCGGGATCCTCAAGATCGTCAACGGCACCGTCCCCTCCGCGCTCCGACGGCTCGGCCACAGCGACGCCGAGATCCGGGAGATCATGGAGCACATCGACGAGCACGAGACGATCGAGGGGGCCCCTCATCTGAGCGAGGAGCACCTGCCCGTCTTCGACTGCGCCTTCCGCCCACGCAGAGGCGAGCGCTCCATCCACCACATGGGCCACATCCGCATGATGGCCGCTGTCCAGCCCTTCCTCTCGGGCGCGATCTCGAAGACGGTCAACATGCCCCACGACACCACCGTGGAGGACATCGAGGAGGCCTACATCACCGCCTGGAAGCTCGGATGCAAGTCCATCGCCATCTACCGCGATGGATGCAAGCGAACCCAGCCGCTCAGCGTGGGGTCGTCGGAGTCCGGAGCCGCTCCCGCCGCCGACAACTGGGCCCCCCGCCGCCGTCGCCTCCCGAGCGATCGCACGGCGATCACCCACAAGTTCCAGATCGGCAAGCACGAGGGCTACATCACCGTCGGCATCTACGAGGACGGCACGCCCGGCGAGATGTTCATCAAGATGAGCAAGGAGGGCTCCGCCGTCTCCGGGCTGATGGACTGCTTCGCCACGAGCGTGTCGGTCGGCCTCCAGTACGGCGTGCCGCTCGAGGTCCTCGTCGCCAAGTTCGTCCACACGCGGTTCGAGCCGTCGGGCTTCACGAAGAACCCCCAGATCCCGATGGCCAAGTCGATCATGGATTACATCTTCCGCTGGCTCGCCTCGCGCTTCCTCGGGCCCGAGGAGGCGCGCGCCGTCGGCGTCATGCTCGACAACGCCGCCTCCGGGGTCCCCGCGCCCCCGATCGAGGGCAACGGCCGCCGGGCCGGAATGGGGCAGACCGAGCTGCCCATCGGCCAGCAGGCCGAGGCCTTCACATTCAACCTGGAGCGCGACGCGCCCCCCTGCCCCGACTGCGGCTCGATCATGGTCCGCAGCGGCGCATGCTACAAGTGCCTCGAGTGCGGGGCCTCCAACGGATGCTCCTGAGGGGGGAATTGCAGGTCTGCTGATTCGCTGATCCGGGAAGGGAGACCACTGATGCGCAGCCGCCTGCTGAGGTTCGATCAGCGGGGCACATGATCCAGCTCACGCACTCCTCCAGATCCCTTCCCTTCCTCCACAGCCCCCTCCCGCACCCGCACGGGAGGGGGCCTTTGTCTCTCTGATATGGAGTCCTGGGGCTTGCCCCAGGCTCACGGGCAAGCTCGCAGACTCTGTATCTGCGGCAAGCCGCAGGACTCCATATCGGGTGTGTTCCTTGTCCCTGATCGATGGAGCGCCGCGCGCCAGCGCGGTGCTCTGGGGACCATGGCGAGTTCGCTCCCGATCCCGCGCTGGCGCGCGGCGCTCCGAGAGAAGAGTTTCGTGTCCATTCGTGGACCAAATGAGATCCCCCGACTTGCGCATCGCGGTCCTGTGTGACATGCCCTGAGGACCATGGCGGTGGAATCATCCCCCCGACTCCGTCTCGACCCCGTGCCCGCGGGCATCGCGATGCTGTGCACCGCGGTGATCCTCTGGCGGTTCGACCTCGGGCAGGAGTCGTTCAACGGCCCGAAGTTCGCCCTCTGGACCGGCGGCCTCGCGGTGCTCATCGCGCTCGCGGCGATCCAGGTCTTTCGTGGCGGACACCTGTGGATCCTCGCGACGCCGACGGCCATCGCCCTGCTTGTCTGCCTCCTGTGGGCGGAGCTGTCGGCCACCTGGGCGAGCTCCGACCTCCTCGCGCGCCGCGCCCTCGGAGATTGGTGGGTGATGCTCTGGACGCTGCTGCTTGTCCAGCACGCCGTGTGGGTCGCGAGGTGCAGGGGACTCCGCTGCGTCGCGAGCCTGTTCGTCCTGGTGGGATCAGTCGTCGCGGTCTGGGCGATCGTCAACGACTTCATGTTCGAGCCGGGTCAGAGCCCGTTCGCGCGCCTGGAGGACTGGCGCGGGGGAATCGTCGCCTCGCTGGGGAACACGTCGCACATCGGCGACCTGCTCGGTCTGGCGATGCTGCCCGCGCTCCTGCTCTTCGGATACACGCGCCGCCCGGTGATGCTCTGGCTCACGGGAATCGCCTGCGTGGTCCTCGCCGCTGCGATGGTCGTGAGCTTCTCGTTTCACTCCGACATCGCGCTGATCGTCGGTGCTCTGATCGTGATCGTGGGCGTGGGGAGGCGCCGACGCCGTCTCCTCATCCGCCGCTGGCGCCGCTTTGCGCTCTTGGGGGCCGCGTGGCTCGCAGTGCTCCTCTTTCACTTCGGCGACGTGCCGGGCAACCCGCATCGCCCCGGTCTCGCGAGTCAGGCCGTGGGCTCCGACCGCCTCGCCTGGGGGTGGGACTCGCGGCTCGCCATCTGGTCGAACACACTCGCGATGATCGGCGAGCGCCCCTGGTTCGGCTGGGGTGTCGGCTGCTTCACACACGGCTGGCCGCAGCAGTCGTCGGCGTGGGTGGCGATGAATCCCGACCCGCGCATCGCATCGCTGGCGGGGCGGCACACGAACGCCGCGCACAGTGAGATCCTCCAGCTGTGGGCGGAGCTGGGAATCGTGGGGCTCGCGATGTGGGTCGTGCTCTTCGCGCTCCACTTCCAGGCCTGCGCGCGCCTGATGCGCCATGAGAGTCGCCCGCTGCGGCTCGCCGGGCTGTGGCTGATGGCCCTGACGGTGATGTGGCTGCTGCAGGCCCAGATGAACTTCCCGCTCCAGATGCCCGTGGGGCGCCTCATGCTCGTGGTGCTGCTCGGGATCGCCGCGGCGCTCGATGCGCGTCACCGCCCCGAGGGCGAGCGACAGGCCTTCGAGCTGACGCTGCCACTGCGGGGCTGGAAGTTCGCCGTGGCGTCACTGATCACCATCGGAATCGCGGGCTATCACGTCGGCCACGCCGCCGTGCAGCACATCGTCCTCGCGCGCTTCCGCGCGCCGTACGAGCTGAGCACGATCTGGGGTCAGCGGCGAAGCGCCTGGATGGCTCAGGGGGCACCCCCCCAGGTGCTGGGGGCCTGGGCCGACTCCGAACTCGCGTGGGACGCCGTCGAGGCCTTCAACCACACACTGGAGCTGGACCCGGAGTTCACCGACGCGGTGAACGGTCTCGGGGGCATGGCGTTTCGCATGGGCACCGACTGTCTCCTGACGGGGGTGGGTCTGCCAGAGGGTGATCCTGAGCGCGAGGCGTGGCGCGTGCAGGGTGAGAATCTGCTGCGCGCGTCGATCGCGCGGGGGCACGAGGCGTTGCGCGGTCTGCAGGAGGCGGAGCTCTATCGCCGCATGGCCCTCGCGCACGACTTGCTCGGGGAGATCGACGAGGCGCGCCCCCTCTGGATCGTCGCCTTCGAGCGGAGTCCCATGCTTCAGAGCGGCGCCGATTTCGCGCGCTGGATGAGCGATCCCGCATTCCGCCAGATCTGGCTTTCGCGGGGAGAGTTGGCTGTCAGTTCGCCTGATTGACGAGCGCATCGAGACCGCGCTCGGTTCGCCCGCCGACGTCGTGGGCCACGAGCCGTCCGGACTGATAGACGAACAGCGCGGGAATGGAGCGGATTCCATGGCTGCGGGCGAGCGAGGGGAGCTCGTCCACGTCGACCTTGACCACTCTGACCGTGTCCCCCCGCGAGCGCGCGTAGCGGGGCAGGATGCGATCCATCTGGCGGCAGGGCGGGCACCATGTCGCGCCGAAATCGACGAGCACGGGGACCTCGCTCTCGCGGATGATCCGGCGGAACTCCGCCTCCGAGTCGACACAGATCACACGGGCGCCCCCGGGGTCGAGCACGGTGGGCCACAGACCCGCGGGGGGGAGAATCATCCCCGCCGCGCCGCCCACGGTGAATCCCAGCATCACCATCATGGGGACGGCGGCGGCCAGCGACCGCGAGCCCGACAGACGCACCCAGAGCGACAGGGCCAGGCCGAGGCCCGCTCCGATCGCCGCACCGATGAGAATGGGGGTCAGCATCGCATTGCACTCGCAGGGGTGAGAGGGGGGATCACCCCATCTCCTTTTCATCGGCAATGCCTCGGGGGGGCCTGAGCCGGGGGCAATGCGCATTTTCTCAGAGGACTGATCAATGGGGATTTGCCATTTCAAATCGTGCCGTGATAGAGAGCGCGGTTTGATCTGAGAGAGGACGACAATGAGACGATCCCTGTTGGCACTGATCCCCGCCCTCGCGCTCGCCTGCGCGGGCGCGCCCCTGGACCCACCGACCCCATCGGCATCGGCCGATGCTCCCGCGTTCACAGTGGCGACGTGGAACATGCAGCACTTCGTCGATGAGTATGACAATCCGTATTACCCCCGTGACACGGACGAGGAGTTCGAGAAGAGCGAGGCGCAGCTCGAGGCGATCGCGGAGGCGCTCCGCGCGCTGAACGCCGACGTGGTGGCGTTCGAGGAGGTGGAGGGCACAGCCCTGCTCCGCGCGTTCGTGGAGGAGCGTCTCCCCGACATGGGCTACGAGCACTTCGCGTCGGCCCCCGACGACGGCTGGCACCAGAACGTCGCGGTGATGTCGCGCCTCCCCCTCGGCCCCCTGACGAGCATGGGCAACGTGGTGACGGAGTTCGTGGGATACGATGAGGAGCCGACCGACCTCATCAACGATCGCCTCATGGCCATCGAGGTCTATCCCACACCCGACCACACGTTTCTCCTCGTCGCGGTGCACCTCAAGGCGGGGGGCCGCGACCGCGACCGCGCGTGGCGCACGGGGCAGATCGCCTTCCTGCGGGGATGGCTCGACATGCAGCGCATCGCGCGCCCCGATCTGAACATCTGCATCCTCGGGGACTTCAACTGCACCCCCGACTCAGAGGAGATGGGGATGTGGCTGCGCCCGGAGAGCGGAGAGATCTACCGCAGCGTGCTCCCCGAGGTGGACACGCCGCCGACTCACCCCTCCTGGGAGCCTCGGCGCACGATCGACAACATCCTGGTCAATGGGGCCATGGCGCCGGAGCTGATCGAGGGCTCGGGATCGGTCTTCTCTTCCCTGGGCCCCCTCGACGGCGAGCACCGCTGCTCCGACCACCTGCCTGTCAGCGCGGCTTTCCGGGCCGCCGACCGCTGAGTGCCTCGGGTCAGAAAATCCCCTCGCCCCATCTGAGGGCTTGTGTTTTCCAAGCGACCTGTGCAAAACGGATCGCTGATGCCACAGATGACGCCTGGAGGTCTCCCGCATGCCCATGACGGCCGAGCGGCTCACTGAGCTCCTGGAGAAGGCCCGCAAGAAGAACTGGAAAGCCCTGGAGTCGGCTTGGCTCGAGACCATCGAGGACCCTGTCACCGATCCGAAATTCTACGCTCACCTGGGCCAGACGCTGGCCAAGTACAAGCAGATCAGACGTCTGGGGGAAATGGCGCAGGTCGCCGTGATGCAGCTCAACGACGAGGGGCGGCACATGGAGGCGACGCGCATTCTCCGCAACGTCCTGCGCATCGCCCCCAATCTCGAGGATCTCCACGCCCCCCTGCTCCGCGCCCTTCGCGGGGCCTACGGCGACCGCCCCCATCTGGAGAAGTGCATTCTGGCCAGTGGCCTGACGACCCCGTCGGACCTGGGACAGGCGATGCTCCTCTTCGAGCAGATGATGGTGACGACCGAGGGCTCGGTCTTCCGCCACAAGAGCTGGGGAGTCGGCGTCGTTGTCGAGCAGGATCTGGAGAACCGCTCCGTCGTCATCGATTTCCCTGATCGCCGGGGGCAGCGCTTCAGCTTCTCCGGCATTCAGCAGTATCTCGAGCGCATTCCCCCCAACCACATCGTGGCCCAGGCGAACCGCGATCCCAAGGGTCTGCGGGATCGGCTGCAGTCCGAGCCCGTGGAGATCATCCGCCAAGTGCTCGAGAGCCAGGGCGGCAAGATGAGACAGTCGGATCTCAAGGCGATGCTGGTGGGCTCGGTCTTCACTGCCTCCCAGTGGTCGAGGTGGTGGACCACGGCGAAGGACAAGCTCCGGATGGACCCCTTGCTCGATGTCGGCCTGGGGGCCTCGGGCGTCATCGCACTCCGCGTCGAGCCCCGCAGCACCGCCCAGGATCTCCTCGAGCGCCTGGAGGAGTCCCAGACCTTCCATCTGCGGCAGCAGGCGATCCGCGAGGCAATGCGCTTCCTCCGCAGCGGTGCGGTGGAGCCCGCTGAGCTGCGGCCCCTGAGCGATCTGCTGCGGCGCGGCCGCGAGGAGGCGAAGACCCCCTCCGAGGCGCTGACCTGGGCTTACCTGGCCGAGGATCTGGCGAGCGCCCTGCCCGGGGACATCCCCGTCTGGCGGCCCGACACGAAGAGCCTGTTGGCCGAGATGGGAGGCGATGCCGATCTGATCCGCGAGCTCCCCCTCACCGACCACCAGATGCGGGCGCTCACACAGCAGCGCCAGTGCAATCCCAAGCACTTCGGCTCGCTGTGCGTGGAGCTGATCGACGAGGTGACGCTGACCATCTCCAAGTGGATGATGAAGGAGATGATGGAGGACGAGTCCCTCCACCGCGCCGCCGAGGATGCGCTCGAGCAGCTCCTGCACGACCCCGGCACTCACCCCGACGCCTATCTCTGGGCCATGCGGCAGGTTCTGGGGGGACCCTGGGCCCACCTCTCGGTCGCCAACGATGCCCCCCACCTCCTGGCGCGGACGCTCCGCTTTCTCGAGGATCTCCAGCGGCAGATCGACCGCGAGGCACCGAACACCCCTGCGCTGCGGGGCCTGGCCACCCGCATCCGCAACACGCTGGAGGAGGATCGCCACGAGCTGGTCGTGCACACGCTGCGCGACCTCAGCGCGGAGCAGGCGCGTCCCCTCTTCGCCAAGATGCTGGGCATGAGCGCTCTGAGCGACGCCTGGAAGGAGGCGGTGAAAGCCTCGCTGCGCAGCGTCCGAGGAGATCTCGAAGACACCTCGCGGGCTCAGGCCGAGATGATCTTCGCGACGGCCGCCAGGATCCGTGAGAAGCAGGCGGAGCTCCAGCACCTCCGCACCGTCGATATCCCCGCCAACTCACGCGACATCGAGGTGGCGCGCGAGCACGGCGACCTCTCGGAGAACGCGGAGTACAAGGCCGCGAAGGAGCGACAGGTTCTGCTCCATCGCCGGGCCGAGGAGCTCGACGATCTGCTCAGCCGCGCCCGGCCCATCGATCCCTCCTCCATCACGGGTGAGACGGTCGTGCCCGGCACGCGTGTCACTCTCCGCAACACCGAGGCCGGCCAGGAGGAGACCTACACCATTCTGGGTCTCTGGGATGCCGATCCCAATCTCGGCGTCATCTCGCACCAGTCCCCCTTCGCATCGCAGATCCTCACGCGGCGCGTGGGAGAGACTGTCACGATGGAGCTCCCGTCGGGCGAGACGCCCACGTATGAGATCCTGCGCATCGAGGTCGCCTGAAACCGCCCTCGGCGCATCGACGGATCACCCCCTTGGCCCGCACCAAGATCGTCGCCACGCTCGGACCCGCCTGCGCCCGAAAGACCGTGCTGCGCGAGATGATTCAGGCGGGCGTCGACGTCTTTCGACTCAACTTCAGCCATGGAACCCCCGCCGCCCACCTCCGCCAGGTGCGGCTCGTGCGCGAGGTCGCCGCGGCGCTGGGGAGCGACGTCTCGATCCTCGGCGATCTGACGGGGCCGAAGATCCGACTCGGCCATCTCCCAAAGCCGGTGTGCGTGAGGTCCGACCAGCGGGTTGTGCTCACGGTCGGTCGCCGCCCCGCGCCGGGTGAGCTGCCGGTGACCTTCCGGGGTCTCGCCGGTGCCCTCGAGGC
>JAFGKF010000168.1 GCA_016928695.1 Candidatus Sumerlaeota bacterium
CCCCACCATCGGGCCCTCGTCGCTGAGCAGTGCCGAGAGCACGGGGTCGGCGAGAACCTCCTCGATGTCCATCGTCTCGCCGTCGACCACGACCTCGCGGTCGACCAGGCGCACGCCATGGCTGTAGTCGACCCAGGTGTTCACGTGGCCGTGGTAGACCGGCTGGATCGGATCGCCGGAGAGATAGTGCCAGCCGTAGATCGCCACGCGGTCGGACGCGGGAGTGATCTGCGATGTGATGATGACGTCTTTCTTGTGCCCGGCCACCAGCGCCCCCAGCGGATGCGCGTCCGGATGCTCGGCGCGCTGTGCCCGCACGGTCCGATTGTGATCCATGAAGACGGGCACCGTCGTCATCTCGGGTGAGGGGGGGATGGGAGAGGGTTCGAGCTTCACCTCGGCCGCGGCCCAGATCGCATCGACCATCTTCCGCGTCGGCAGGGTGCAGCCCAGCTCGTCGGCGATGCGCTGGCCAAGCATCGGCGAGATGGGGCAGAGGAACGGAGCCTCATCAGTGCCCAGGGTGAAATAGTCGGGCGCGACGCGGATGACGGCCGTGTGCGTCTCACCGCCGATCTCCTCGGTGATCGCGACCTCGACGAAGTCGCGGAGGAAGTCCGGCACATGGCCGGCGTGGAACTCCTCGAGGATCCGCGCCTCGCGCTCCTCGAGCGTCAGGCCGGTGATCGACTCGGCGATCGCCGAGCCCGGGGGACCATCGGCGATCTGGGGCGGCGTCGCGCACCCCATCAGGGCGATCAGGGGAAAGGAAATCGCAAACCATCGTGGCATGGCACAGGTCCTCGTGAGGTGAGGTCCGGGAGTGGGACTCCCAGACCATCGACAATGCAGAAGGCAATAGGGCGATCAATCGCACTCGGCAACGACAATTCCCCCCCTCTGACCCTTGCCAAATCGGCCTGGACGCCGAATAACTCTGTCCGTCTATGAGCCTTGTCACTCTCGCCCAGCTCGTCGTCGCCCTCTGGGTCGCCCTGGGGTATCTGCTCTTCGCCCTCTGCTGGCTCAACATCCCCGTTCTCATCGTCTTCATCTGCCATCGAATCTCCCAGCTGCGCGACCGGGAGTTCCATCTCCGTCCCACGGCCCCGACCCACGCCGCGCTCCACTTCGCATGTGCCGTGCTCTTTGGGATCGCTCTCCCCACCTTCTACTTTCTCTCGGTCCGAACGCGCCACGAGCTCGCCCTCTGGTATCTCGGGCCTGACACCAACAGCCTGTGGACCATCTTGATCGGTGTCGCATGCATGCTCTGGCTCGCGGCTCATCTCCTCGAGGCGGCGCTGCGGCTCGGGAGGCTCCACTTCGGACCGAGCCCGGTGAATCGGATCTTCGCGGCGCTGGGGCTCGCGCTCTGCCTCTGGTTTCAGTGGCACACGGTCAAGGCGGCATTCATCAGCCGGTCGATGAGCCCATTCAGCGGCGGCAACATCTCACTCCCCGAGCTCTGGATCTTCCGCATCATCTATCCCCAGTCCTGCTTTCTGGGGACGACGCTCGTCTTCGGCCTCGCGCTGATCGAATCGCTGCGCAGACGCCCGGTGCCACCCGGGCGGCGACGCTGGGCGATCGCCCTGCCCCTCGCGGCCACACTGGTGCTCGTCCTCTTCGCCCCCCTCTGGCTCAGCATCCCACGTGTGACGCATCGGCAGGCCATCGCCCTGATCGAGTCCCACCGCGGCGAGATCCTGGGCACGGCTCACTCAGCGGATCTCGATCCCCGCCTCCTCGCAGGGATCATTTATGTCGCCCACACCCGCGATCACCCGCGATTCACCGGTGATCTGCTCGAGGAGCTGACGCTCGCACTGTGGGAATCGGTCTATGGGAATCCCTTCGGTTTCGGAGGCAGCGGTGCTCCCCTGCTCAACGCCTCGGCGGGGCTCTGCCAGATCCGTCCCACGACGGTGATGGAGACGATCTTTCCGATCACCGGCCAGAGTTTCTGGCCTGGGCGCATGGCAGCATTCCCTCGGCCTCCACACAGTGACGCCCATGTGAGCAGGGTGCGAACTCGGTGTCACGCTCTCCTCCCCGCCATCGAGAGGGCGAATCAGACCGGCGAGATCCGCACTCTCCTGCTGGTTCCCAAGAGCAATCTCGCCGCCGCCGCCATCCTGCTCTGCAACTTCAGCGAGCAGTGGCGCGAGGCGGGATTCCCCATCGACGATCGCCCCGAGATCCTCGCGACACTCTTCAACATCGGGTATCAGCGCTCGCATCCGCACGGCGCGCCCCGCGCCAACGACTTCGGCCGCCGCGTGGCGGAGTTCATGGAGAGCGAGGAGTGCCGCGCCCTGTTTCCCGAGACGGAGGGGTCCCCATGAGCGCGGAGCCCTTGTCCCCCCCCGCCGAGCTGAAGGGACCGATCCGTCCCTGGACGCTTTTTCTCCGCAAGCGCGCGACGGAGACGACCGCCAAGATCCGCATGGGCATCCCCGCGTGGTGCGCCGCCGTGGCCCTCTGCAGTCCCTTCGCCGTGTTGGTCTACGCGGCGCATGAGATGATGCACCCGGCGAGTCCCTTTCTCGTCCGGCCCCGCCTGCGGGAGGACCACTGGGGGCTGTTCCTGCTCGCCTGGATCCTCATCGAGGTGAGCGCCCGTCCCATGGGGGCGATGCTCGCCCACTTCCAGGTCGCACGCTGGCGCGCGGCCCAGCGTCTGACCGAGATGCGCCTCAGCCTTCTGCGCCCCGTGGATGTCGGGCGCGTGATGCTGGTCCGTCCCTTTGGGACCTTCGGGCCGGTCTTCCTGATCGCCTGGATCGTGCTGGCCATGATCTGGCAACACTCTCACCCTGGGGAGTGGATGCTCATCTGTGCCCTGGCGCTTCTGATGATGTGCACCCTTGTCGGACTTCAGACGGGCGCCTGGGCCCAGCTCTCCCTCTCGCTCGGCTTCGGCGGGCATCTGCGGCCCCTCTGGGCAATGCTCAACTTCCACGCGGTCCATGGATTCCTCACCGCCCCGATCTTCATCGCCATGTTTGTCTGGCTGTTCGTCTGGTTGGAGCTGCAGCAGACAGTGCAGACAGGCCCAATGGGCTACACCTTTCCTCCCCCCGGTTTCCTCACTCTCCTTGTGCCACTGGCCCTGATCCACTGGACCATTCAGATGCTCAGCGTCCGCGCCCACGCCGCCCAGTTCGAGCGGCACGTCTTTCCCCGGCTGGAGCTCTGACGGCAGCGCATCTTCCGCCCTTGACTTGCCTCTCTTTCGCTGATGTGTTCGGAACGACGCATTGCTCTGAGCGAGGACGCCACCCCATGATTCGAATCTGCTCTCTGACCCTCATTCTGATCTGTCTGTGGGCCATAGCCCTCCCCGCTCAGGAGCCCCTGCCGTTCACACCCTCCGACCCCTCGCCCGAGCCCGCCGTCGAGGCGCCCGTTCTCGACTTCCAGCCCGCTGCCTCACCGGAGGCGGCCGCCATCGCCCCAGGGATCAGCGAGGTGGTGGAGGAGAGCGAGCCCCTCCCGGAGCCCCCCCGCGTCGTTGCCGCCGATGGCGTCGCGCCCCAGCCTCCAATGGGTGAGGATGAGGCCATCGCCGAGCCCTTCTCACTCTCCCAGTGGGTGAAGACCAACAGCCTCGTCGCCGTCTGTCTGCTCGTCGCTGTTGTCGCGCTGCTGCTCGCCCTGCTTCTGCATGTGATCCAGCGCCGCTGCACCACCAAGCAGGTCGACTCTCTCGAGCAGAGCGTCATCCTCCTGCTGCGCGACCATGAGAAGCAGCAGAACGAGCGGGTCGAGAATCGTCTGAGAGAAGCCGAGAAGGAGCTGAACCGCCGCCTCGACCAGAGCATGGCCGAGGTCCGCGAGCAGGTCGAGACCTCCGAGCGCAAGCTCCGCGCGCTGATCGCCGATGCGCAGACCGAGATGGGCCGCCGCCTCGAGGGAGCCGTCGACTCACTCACCGCCCGCCTGGTCGACTCCGAGACCCGCCTGCGCGAGCAGTTCGAGCACGAGCGCGAGATCATCAACGCCCGCTTCGAGGCGCAGAGCCGCTCGGCGCAGGACTCGCGCAACCAGCAGCGCATCGAGACGGTCGTCCAGGGCTACGAGGACGAGCAGGTCGCCGACGCCGCCCACGGGGTCGCCGAGCCGGGGCTCGCCGACCTCGTCCGCCTGCTCGACGCGGGCATCCGCGAGCTGCGCAACGAGATCGAATGCGTCCACACCGTGGGCCGCCTGCTCCAGCGCGGCGGGATGGCCGAGATGGACCGCGACCTGATGCGCCGCATCATGACGGTCGGTGTCCGCCAGTTCTTCCTCAACCTGCGCTTCGACGCCGCGGGGGGCACCGGGCTCCCGCGCCCGACGCTCACGCGCGAGATCGTCGAGGAGGCGCTCCACGCCCTCGAGGCCCATCACCGCCAGCTCGAGGTGGATCCGCTCGACCTCTTCAAGAGCCGCGCCCCGCTCCGTCTCACGCACGGCGCCCCCGGGGAAGAGGAGGATGACCTGGAGGACGCCGAGGAGACCGACGATGTCGAGGAGGACGAGGAGGAGAGGGCTCCCGCGCACTCGGAGGAGTGAGCGTGCCCGCCTGAGGGTGTCCTCTCTCTCAGAGCCCCCGGTTGACCAGACTCACGACGTCGGCGGAGAGAAACTGGGATCTGGCAGAGACTCCACGGACTGTGCTCTGATCAGAGCACACCCTGAGTCCACAGGAGATGGAGATGCGTGAGAGAATTCTCGGCCTCGCCGTGTGGCTGGCCGTCACCTTCGCGGCGGCCTTTGTCGGATCGCAGTTTCTCCCCGGCCAGTGGTACGCCTCACTCGAAAAGCCGGCGTGGACACCTCCCAACGGAGTTTTCGCGCCGGTGTGGACGGTGCTCTATGCCCTGATGGCCGTGTCCGCATGGATGATCTGGTCCAGGCGTGGTCTCAGAGGTGCGGCTCTGCCACTGGGCCTCTTCCTCCTGCAGCTGGCGCTCAACGCGATCTGGTCGTGGCTTTTCTTCGGGCTTCATCGGCCGGACTGGGCGCTCATCGAGATCCTGCTTCTCTGGCTCGCGATCCTCGCCACCCTGATCGCCTTCTGGCGCATCCGCATCGCCGCCGGGGCTCTTCTCCTCCCCTATCTCCTCTGGGTCTCCTTTGCCACGGCGCTGAACTTTGAGCTGTGGCGTCTGAACACGTGACAAATCACTGTTCACTGTGAGCGCTTGACGAAGCCTCACCTCAGTGCAGAATGAGCTCGGTTTCCCAGGGAGCTGCCACGGGGAGTGGGCCCGATGCCGGTCAAGCACACGGTGCTGCAGGGTGGCCATCTGGTCGCTGAGCGATACAGGGGTGCCATCTCTCATGAGGAGCTCATCTCGCATGTGAAGGAGATCCTTCTGGATTCGTCGATCGCCCCCCGTGCGAATTCCATCTCCGATTGCCGCTTCGCCACGTTTCCTGAGACGACGGCCGAAAACATCCATGAGCTCTCCGATCTCCACGGCGAACCTGAAAACAGGACCTCCTTCAACAGGCTCGCCATTGTGATCTCGGGAGAGGGCTTCAGCACCGCCCGGATGTTCGAAGCCCAGGTGAAAAAGTACGCCGTCGACATCCTCGTCTTCAGCGGCTTCGACGTCGCCTGCGCCTGGCTCGGAATCGATCCCGGTGAGACCCTGCGGGCACTCGATGAGCTGGGCATCTGATGCGGGGTGTGTCGGCCTCAAGACCGACACGAAGAGGCGCTGCCTGAAGGCAGCTGGGTCTCCACATGTTTGGAGTCCTGCGGCTTGCCGCAGATTCAATTGAATGCATCCCATTCCCCTGTGGGGGCGCGTGCCGTGCCCCTACACCCAGAGGAAGATGCCGGCGAGGGCGCCGGCGCTCCATCATTCAGATCAGCCCGCTTCAGCGGGCGCCTCTTGGCCACTGGCTTCAGCCAGTGGCCAAGAGAAATTTCTGCACTGATTC
>JAFGKF010000169.1 GCA_016928695.1 Candidatus Sumerlaeota bacterium
ATCAATGAGCTCTTCATTCCCATTGGAATGGACAAGGAACCGGCCAAAGGGGTCAATCTGGAGGTGGTATCCACCGTCGGGAGTCGTCAGGAGTTGAATCTCGCTCAGGTCGCCCTCAGCCGTCAGCTCCCAAACTCTCAGCTGGCCCGGAGCATTGCCCCGATTGGTCACGAAATGATACGGTTGAGCGGGAAGGGGGGGGGGCGCCCCAGACCAGCAGGACCATCAGAGGGAGAGTGACAATCCGTGATCGCACGGGCGGACCTCCGAGGTGCCGACTCCTGCGCTGCTCTCAGAGACTGCCACGATTCGGGGACCATGTCGAGGTGAGTCTGGCTGTGATTTTCAAACGCAGCAACAGGTCACCGCTTTGGCCCCGGAGGGGCCATCGGTCGTAGCCGGGGGTGGAGTCCGAAGGACGGAACCCCCGGATCTGTGTCCCAATGATTTCAGCGCCCTGGAGGGGCGCGACGGTCCTCCCGCCCCTCCAGGGCGGATCTCATTCTCGATGCAAACCGGGGGTTCCGCACGCTGCTCGCCAGGGGCGATCAGCACGCTCCACCCCGCGCCGCCGCCGAAGCGCTGAGGCGCGCAGGAGGCCGGCTACGTCCGGTCACCCCTTCGGGGTGCTCTGTCATCGAGGCATGCGACTGCATCCTGATTTGGTGCATGCCCCCCCCTTCTCTGGACTGCGCATTCCACACAGAAGAGCATGTCTGGACTCCATCAGACCAAATGAGATGCCATTCGCTCTGCCGTTGACCAATCCCCTTTCCCCCTGCACCATGCCGCCGCGACGGAGGCGTGTATTCGGTGAGGCGGCTCTCTCTCCTGATCCTCGTGGCGGCGCTCACGGTTTCGGCTGGGGCGGCCCCTCTCCCCTATGAGCTGATCCTCAGCGTCGAGGACCCGAACTTCGAGCTGCTCAGCGGCGACTGGTCGCTCACCAAGCCCTCCGGCCGGTACAACTCGTTCCGCTGGGAGATCGCGGGGCCGGGAACGGGCGCGGGCCGGGCGCGATGGGTGGCGGAGGAGCTCCCTGCGGGGACCTATCGGATCGACTTCTGGGTGAACACGGGCGACTATCCCGAGGACGCGCGGTGGCAGGTGATCGACACGACCGGCGTCACCGACCTGAGCGTGGACATGGGCGAGCTCGCCGGGGGTTGGCACGAGCTCGGGGAGTTCAGCATCGACCGCGTCTGCGTCGTCAATGTCAGCGACCTCTGGACGCTCGGCGGCAACACGCTGCCGCTCGATGCGATCCGCTTCACCCCGACCTCGACGATCACGATTCCCCCGGCCCAGGGCGTGCCGCCACACATCGGCATCTGCATCGACGACGTCGGCGACGCCAATCCCCTCACGCCCTCGGAGCCCCTGCAGACGATGCTGGGTCTCCCGTTCGAGATGACGTATGCGGTGATGCCTCAGCAGACGCACACGTCGGCGGCCGCCGAAGAGATCTTCGCGCGGGGATCGGAGGTGATCCTCCATCAGCCGATGGCGGCCATCTCCTACCCCAATCCCCCCAATGCGATCTGGGAATCGATGACCCTCGCCGAGGTGCGGACGATGGTCGAGAGCCATCTCGATGCACTGCCGCACGTGGTGGGCATGAACAACCACATGGGCTCCCTCATCACTCAGCGCGCGGACATGATGGGCGTCTGCGTCGAGGAGTGCATGGAGCGGGGACTCTTTCTCTACGACAGCCGGACGATCACGACCTCCGTGGCCTTCGACGTCGCCCAGGAGATGGGGTGCTTCACGGCGGAGCGCGATCTCTTCATCGATGGGGCGAACCAGACCGAGGCGATGGCGCTGATCCGCGACCTCGCCAACCGCGCGCTCCACGCCCCCGATGTGCCCCAGCTGGCCATCGGCCACGAGCGCACTGGCACAGCGGCGGCGCTCGTCGCGATGGTGCCCGAGCTCGAGGCGATGGGCGTCGAGGTCTGGCCGATCTCGCGCTGTGTCTCGCAGATCGTGGAGGCCGACCGCGTGCCCACAGGATGCGCGTTCTCGAGTGAGGGGAGCTGGACCGAGGATGAGGACGACGCGCTCTCGAAGCTGCTCCACGATGAATATGCTCTTGTCGCATCGACCGACAGCATGCACCGCGCGGTGTTCAGCCCTTCGATTCCCTGGGATGGGCGATACGACGTGTGGACGATCTGGCGTGGTGACGCCTCGAACGCGTCGGACATCACGGCCGAGATCACTCACCGCGATGGAATCACCGAGGTGGCGGTCGATCAGTCGGCCTCCATCGACACCTGGGTCTGGCTGGGCCGTTTCGACTTCACGGTGGGCGGCAACGCCTCCGTCGCGCTGAGCGATGAGGGCTCAGCCGCCGGCTCGACTCTCCATGCGGACGCCGTGCGATTCGTCCACGCGGGCGACAGTGAGCCGATGACCACGGGGCTCCTTGTGAGATGAGGGATCACCCCCGTCCCAATCCCGTTCGCCTCTGGAAATCTCTCAGCTCCCGCAGAGGGTGGAACGTCCCCCGCCAGCGGACGCCGCCCCGCCTGAGGGTGACGACCATGGAGCGCGCGATGGTCCACGCCATGACGAGGCCGCCGAGGGGGAAAGCGAGGCTGGGGAAATCACGGGCCCCCGTCGAGCGCCTGAGGGAGAGCCCGAGCAGGGGGAAGAGCCCGAGTGAGATGGCGGCGCACATGGCCCGCGAGGGCCAGGGCCCGACCAGCAGTCCCGCCCAGGGCCAGCCGCAGAAAAGCAGCAGAGAGACGATGGAGAGAATCGCACGCGGCACGCTGAAGCCCAGCGAGCCAAAGGCGTTTTTCTCGAGCCCGCGCACCACCCCCCCCATCGACGCCTGCCACCGGACGCGCACCTGCCCGATGCCCGACACCATGTCCAGCCGTCCCCCACTCCACTTCATGAGCTGCGCGAGGGCCAGATCGTCGACGAGCGCCATGCGGAGCGCCTCATGCCCACCGGCCCGCTCATAGGCCGAGCGCCTGACGAGGTTGAACGCCCCCGCCCCCGCAGCCGTCCGCGAGCGGGGATTGACCACCCTCCACGGTGGGCAGAGGGCGAGGAAGGTCATCGCGAAACCGAAGAGCACGGCTCGCTCGAGATACGAGTCCGAGAGGAGCTCCGGGACAACGACGAGCATGTCGCCCCGCTCCCGATCGAGGCGCGACACCGCGAGTCGCAGAGTCGACGGTGCGAACTGGATGTCGCCGTCGGTGAAAAGGATCAGATCGCCGGTCGCGCGCTGCGCGCCCAGGTGAAGCGCATGGCACTTGCCCAGCCATCCCTCAGGGAGGTCGGTGACATGGATCACCTGCAGACGTCTGCCGCTCCCCCGGGCGATCTCGTCCATGATCTGCCCCGTGGCATCCGCGGAGCGGTCATCGACGGCGATGATCTCCAGGCGCGGGTGCTCCTGCGCGAGCAGCGACTCGAGGCAGGCGCGGATGCCCCTCTCCTCGTCGCGGGCGGGGACGATGACGGTGAGGGACGGGATCTCGCCGTCGGGGAGAGGCTCGACACCGCTCAGACGCGGAATCAGCCGCATGCCACGCACGATCTGGAGGATGAACAGCATCCAGAGGAGCAGGATGATGCTGGAGATGACGGTGAGGATCACGGGAGAGACTCAACGACCCTGGCCAGAGATGGTCAAGAGGCAGTCCTTGTACTTCCATCGCCGAAATCCGATGACCGGTCTTCAAGGAGATGAGCGACGCGACAGGGGCCGATGGGTGAGATGCGGTGAGGCGGGGTGGTCATCTCACCACCCCGCCTCACGGACCGCCCTGGGCGTGCGGTGGATCGGAGGGGAAGGGATCCCGGTGCATGTCAGATGATGTGACCTCTGCCCCGATCCAAGTCGATTTGATCTCTCACTCGCACGGGAGAATCACTCTCGGAGGGTGATCTCTCAGGTTGCCTCCACCTCCGCCTCAGATTTCTCCCCCTCCGGCTTCTGCTCCTCTGCCTTTCCCTCGAGATCCCTGACACGGCGCCACTCGTCGAGGGTCTTGAACATGCGGAAGATCTTCTGAAACTGGACGATTCGCATCGTCTTCATGAGCCAGGGGGTCATGCCGGACAGGATGACCTCGCCCTTGATCGCCTGGATGCTCTTCTGGAACACCACGAGGCTGCCGAGCGCTGTGGAGCTGAGGCTCTGGACGGCGCGGAGGTTGATGGCAATGACAGGTCGGGAGCGATCCTTCAGCACAGCGGAGATCTCATCGCTGTGCTTGCCCCAGATCGACGCGTCCTTGAAATGGCCATCGAGTTTGATCTCGATGACGTCACTGTGATCTGTGATCTCCAGGTCCATGGCGCTGCCTCCAGGACTCTCCTCGACCTCAACCAGTGGGCAAAAACGCCCTCAAATCATCGATTCTCTTATCGTCCACTGCAGAGGGCAAGATGAGCGCATTGAGGAGAAAAGTCCAAATTCCCCCGGCATCGGCCGTGTCAAATGCAAGTCATTGATTTTCAATATTCAACGCGGAAAACTCAGGGCGCAGGGGGCTGAGATAGCCTCAATCGAGGGGAGAGAGAAAAGGATCAATCGGGGACAAAGCACCCCTGAATTGCGGATTGATTCCGATGCTTCGAAGAATACACCGGCGCATCCGCCACATCGACTCGGTGATGCCGGTGGCCGACGGACGATATCCGAGCTCTCTCAGCGCTACCGCTTCGAATGCTTCACCAGCTCATCGAGCAGCCTCAGCGCCTCGACGGGGGTCAGGGAGTTGGGATCGACCTTTTTCAGCCGCTCGATGACGGGGTGCGGGACGGAGTCGAAGAAGGTGAGCTGGAGAGCGGTCTCGCCTGTGACCTCTCCCCCACTCTCGGCGGCGGGGGTGTGGCCGCACTCGAGCTGGAAAAGGATCTCCTGCGCGCGCCGAATCGCCTCGGAGGGGAGCCCCGCGAGCTTCGCGGCGTAGATCCCGTAAGAGTGGTCGGTGTGCCCCGGGACGACGCGGTAGAGGAAGGTGATCTCGCCCTCGGACTCGTGGACCGCGACGTTGAAGTTCTTGACGCGCTCGAGCCGCCCCTCGAGCTCGGCGAGCTCGTGGTAGTGCGTGGCGAAGAGGGTCAGCGGTCGGCAGCCGCGCGTGGCGTGGAGGTGCTCGAGCACCGCCCAGGCGATGGAGAGGCCGTCGTAGGTCGAGGTCCCACGTCCGATCTCGTCGAGGATCACGAGGCTGCGGTCGGTCGCGTGATGCAGGATGCTGGCGGTCTCGCTCATCTCGACGAGGAAGGTCGACTGTCCGCGCGCGAGGTGATCCGTGGCACCGACACGCGTGAAGACGCGGTCGACGATCCCGATGCGCGCGGCGCGCGCGGGGACGAAGGAGCCCATCTGCGCCATGACGGTGATCAGAGCGACCTGGCGGATGTAGGTCGACTTGCCCGCCATGTTCGGCCCTGTGATCACCATGATCTGCGTCTCGGCGGGGTCGAGGTGGGCGGCGTTGGGGACGAAGGGGCCGCCCAGGTCGAGCGTCTCGAGCACGGGGTGGCGCCCCTCGGTGATCTCGATTCCCGGGTCGGGCGAGATCGCGGGGCGGGTGTAGTCCCCGGCGACGGCAGCCTCGGCGAGCGACAGCAGCGCGTCGACCGTCGCCACCTGCTCGGCGAGCCGCTGGATCGCATGCACCTCGGCGGCGGTCTCGGCGCGGAGCATCTCGAAAATCTCGCCCTCGATCTCATTCATCCGCTCGTCGGCGCGGAGGATGACCTCCTCTTTCTCCTTCAGATCGGGCGTGATGAACCGCTCGGCGTTGACGAGGGTCTGCTTGCGGATCCAGTCGTCGGGGACATGGGGGAGGTTGGACTTGGTCACCTCGAGGAAGTAGCCGAAGACCCTGTTGTATCCGACCTTCAGCGACTGGATGCCCGTGCGTTTGATCTCCTGCTCCTGGAGGCGCCTGATCCAGCCCTTCGTGTCACGCGTGATCGAGCGGAGCTCATCGAGCTCGGCGCGGAACCCGTCGCGGATCATCCCGCCCTCGCGGATCGAGAGGGGGGGCTCGTCGACGATCGCCGCGGCGAGGCGCTCGCGCAGCGCGGAGGCATCGACCCACTCCATGGCGAGCTTGGCGAGGCGTCCGGGCTGTTCGCGGATCGCTTCGCGGACTCTGGGGGTGACGGCGAGTGAATCGCGGAGCGCGGCGAGGTCGCGGGCGTTGGCGCGCTGAGTTCCGACGCGCCCCATGATGCGCTCGAGATCCGCGATGTGGCGCAGGGGCTCACGGAGCCTGGTGCGCAGCGCGTAGTCTCCCACGAGTGCCTCGACGGCGTTGAGTCGGGCATTGATCTCCTCGATGCTGCGCAGCGGCCGGAGCAGCCACTGGCGGAGCTGACGCTTGCCCATCGAGGTGCGTGTGTGATCGAGCACGGCGAGCAGCGTCGCCCCGGGGACTCCCGGTGTGGCGCTCTGGACGAGCTCGAGCCCGCGCTGCGTCGTCGCATCGAGCACGAGGTGGTCGTCGACACTGTACCAGACGGCGGGCTGGAGGTGCTCGACCTCACCGCACTGAGTGTCGCGGAGGTAGGCTCGGATCGCGGCCTCGGCCTCGAGCGCGGGCACCTGCCAGGCCTCCTCGATCTCCCCATCGACAGAGGGGGGTGTGACAGTGGTGATGACAATCTCGATCGCCGAGCCCACGAGCGACTCGACCGTCTGGCGCTGCCCATCGGCGACGAGGATCTCGGACGGCGCGAAGCGGCTGATCTCGCCTCTGAGCTGATCGTCCACACCCTCACCGCGCAGA
The DNA here is from genome assembly GCA_016928695.1 of Candidatus Sumerlaeota bacterium. Lineage (GTDB taxonomy): Bacteria > Sumerlaeota > Sumerlaeia > JABWBI01 > JABWBI01 > JAFGKF01. The sequence goes on from JAFGKF010000169.1 coordinate 6,777, forward strand.
GCCGTCAGGCGCAGCGCGCCCGTCGAGAGATCGCTCAGCGCCAGACCCCATGTGTCCTCGCCGCGCACGATCGCGGCGAGGAAGTTGTTGCAGCCCTCGTCGAGCAGGGCGTCCTCGGTCAGCGTGCCCGGTGTGACGACGCGGACGACCTCGCGGCGGACAACCCCCTTCGCCTGCTTGGGATCCTCCATCTGCTCGCAGATGGCGACGCGGCGCCCGGAGCGGACGAGCCTCCCCAGATAATTCTCGAGCGCGTGATACGGGATGCCGGCGAGCGGGATCGGCTTGCCGTTCTCCTCCCCTCTCTTGGTCAGCGTGATGCCGAGGATCTGCGAGGCATCGACGGCATCCTGGTGAAACGTCTCGTAGAAATCCCCCATGCGAAACAGAAGCAGATGCTCGGGGAACTGCGCTTTGACCGCGTGCCACTGGCGCATCCCCGGTGTCCGCTTCGGCTGGCTGGATGACCTGGTGCGGGGCATCGCTGCGGATTCCGGCTCAGCCTCTCATCGGATCTTCGAGGGCTCATCGAGCGCATCACGGGCGCGCGCGAAGCGCTCGATGGCGTCGAGTCGCTCGCGGGCGATGTCCGCCTCAGGCGCACTGGGCCACTGGTGAACGAGGGCTGTGTAGAGATCGCGCGCCTCCGCCCACCGGCTCTGCGCCTCCAGGCAGAGCCCCGCGGCGAGGTGCGCGCGTGTGATGGGACCGCGATTGGGGAAACGCGCGATGAGGTCGAGCAGAGTCTCCGCCGCCGCGGCGTGGTCGCCGAGGGCGATCTGCGCGTCCGCGCGCTGCATCAGGATGTCTGGGTCCTGCACACGCTCGGGGCGCACCTGCGCCGCGCGGTCCCAGACCCGCAGGGCGTCATCGGCGCGCCCGACCTCGATCAGGCTGATGATGAGCCGCTCGAGGGCGAGATTGATCTCCTCGCCCTGGGGAAAAGACCTCAGATAGAGGTCGTAGATCCGACCCGCACTCTCGTAGTCGCCGAGCAGGAACTGGATGTCTCCCTGAAGCGCGAGCGCGTGCGCGGCCTGCGGGGACTGCGGGTGATCGGTCAGAATGCTCTCGGAGCGCTGGAGTGCGAGGAAGAGATCGGTCTCGGTCTGTGCGAGCCGAAGCTGCGCCTCGACCGCCTCGGGATGCTTGCCGAGTCGCTCGACCACCTCGAGCCAGCGCTCACGCGCCGACTCGATCCGCCCGCGCTCGGCGAGGTCCTCCGCCTCCGTCATCAGCGTCTCGACGAGGATGCGCTGCTGTGCGTCGAACTCGACGCGGGAGATCTGGGCCAGCGCGGCGTGGGCGATGAGAGTGAGGACGATGGTGAATCGGGTCAGGGAGTCCATGGGTGTCATCCCGCCAGGGCGGTCGCCTCCTGTGCTTCGATGAGCTCGCCGAAGAGCGTGTGCGCCGCTCCCCCGCTGATGCGGACGCGGCACACCTGGCCGATGAGCTCGCAGGGCGCGGGGACGATGACACACTTGTCGGTGCGCGTGCGTCCCATCAGATCGTCGGAGGAGCGGCGGGAGACGGTCTCGAACAGCACCTCCTCCTCGCGCCCGACGAGCGCCGCGTTGATCTCCGCACTGATCCCCTCCTGGAGGTCGATGAGAATGCGCAGGCGGCGCTTTTTCTCCTCCTCGGAGACGTCATCGACCATCGTGTCGGCGGCGTGCGTCCCTGCACGAGGGGAGTACATGAACGTGTAGGCGGAGTCCCAACGGACACGCTCGGTCATCGAGAGCGTCTGCTGAAACTCCTCCTCGGTCTCGCCGGGGAAGCCGACGATCAGATCGGTCGTGATCGCGCTGTCGGGGGGCGGTATCGCCCCGCGGAGCGCATCGATCCCTCTCAGATAGCCCTCGCGCGTGTGTGTGCGTCGCATGCGGTTGAGTGTTGTCGTCGCACCCGCCTGTGCGGGGAGGTGAATGCTCTCCATCACCCGCGGGAGGTCGCGCATCGCCTCGATGAGCGGCTGCCGGAAGTCCTTTGGGTGGGAGGTGACGAAGCGGATGCGCTCGAGCCCACCGATGGCGTCGACGCGCTCGAGCAGGGCGGGGAAATGCGAGCCGTCATCACCCCGGTAGGAGTTGACGTTCTGGCCGAGCAGCATCACCTCGCGGCAGCCCTGCGCGACGAGCGCCCCGATCTCGTCGAGGATCGCGCGGACGGGTCGGCTGACCTCCACCCCGCGTGTCTTCGGCACGATGCAGAAGGAGCAGGTGTTGTCGCACCCGACCATG
>JAFGKF010000170.1 GCA_016928695.1 Candidatus Sumerlaeota bacterium
CCGTCGGCTTTGCCATGGACTCCGCCCTCGCGCTGCTCGGTGTGATGCAGTTCCCCCAGAGGCCTGCGATGCTCTTCACCCAGCCCCTCTGGATGGCGGCGCTGTGGGTGAGCTTCGCCACGACTCTCAGTCACTGCCTGCGCTGGCTGACCAGTCGCCCGCCCCTGGCAGTGGCCTTCGGTGCCATCGGCGGGCCCCTGGCCTACGGCGCTGGGCATCACCTGGGAGCCCTGAGTCTCGCCGGGCCGCCGCCGGTCTCCCTCACAGCCCTTGCCCTCATCTGGGGCGTGGCCATGGGGACTCTCGCGGAGCTCACCCGGATGACAGTGCTCAGAGAGCAGGAGGCCACCTGAGATGAGACGAGGGATCATCACCGCCGTCCTCGCAATCGCAGCGATCACCCTGATCTTCGCCTGCGGCTGCGCCATGGATGCCAATATCGATAGCACTGAAGAGGAGGCCACTGACATGTTGCAAGTGGGTGACACAGCACCGGATTTCGAATTGACGGATCTCGACGGCCAGACGCGGCGGCTGACCGACCTCCTGGCCGAGGGTCCGGTCATCGTCTATTTCTACCCGGCCGACTTCACCGGGGTCTGCACCCGGCAGGCCTGCATGTTCCGCGATCGCTCGGAGGATCTGAACGCCCGCGGCGTCCAGGTGGTGGGCGTCAGCCCCCAGGACATGGAGAGCCACGGGCGATTCCAGCGGGAGCATGGCCTGCCCTTTCCGCTGGTCGCGGACACGGACAAGTCGCTCGTCCGCGCCTACGGGGTCAATGGCCCCATGGGGATCGGCGTGCGACGTGTGAGCTTCCTGGTGGGCCAGGATGGAGTCATCCAAAGTGTGGTGCGAGCGGACCTGAGCGTGGGTCCGCATCAGGCGCTCGTCGATCGGCTGCTCGAGCAGAGTGGTGACGAGCCGAATTGAGACGTCGATGGCGATGGCCAGGACACCGCGCCGATTCACCATGGTGCTCGCACTGGGCGCGGTGCTCTCATGCTCTCTGCCATCTCAGGGATCTGAGGGGGAAACGCACATGACTCATCTGACAATGATCGACTTCAACGACCCTGGCGCTCGCTGGCGTGTGATCAACGACAGTGTGATGGGTGGTGTCTCACAGGGCTCGGCTGAGACGACACCGCAGGGCACGCTGCTCTTCAGGGGACACGTGTCACTGGAGAACAGCGGCGGCTTCTCCTCCTGCCGCCTCAGCTTCGATCCCGTCGACATGACCGACTTTGAGGGAATTGCCCTGAGAGTCCGTGGAGACGGCAAGCGTTATGGCCTCAGCATCCGCACGCACGATCAGTTCGATGGGATCAATCACAGGATGCGCTTCCGGACGCAGCTGGGCGAGTGGACTGAGATCCGGCTCCCCTTCAGCGAGTTCCGCCCTGAGTTTCGGGGCCGCGCACTGCCCCATGTGCCAGCTCTCGACACCGGGGTGATCCAGTCGATCGGATTCATCATCTCCGAGGGACAGGAGGGGCCGTTCCTTCTGGAGGTGGATCGGATCGAGGTCTATCGCAGGGCAGGGGATTGAGAGATGGTGGACGAGAGACAGATTCTTCTGACAGGTGCCACCGGTTACATCGGCGGCCGCCTGCTGAGTCGCCTCGAGGACGCGGGGCACCGCTTGCGCTGTATCGCCAGGCACCCCGAGCACATACGACTCCGCCCTGAGAGTGAGATCACGGCTGTGAAGGGGGATGTGCTCGACCTCGACAGCCTGCGCGAGGCCATGCGCGGTGTGAGCTGTGCCTTCTATCTGGTGCACTCGCTGGGATCCCGGGGGGACTTTGGATGTGAAGAGCGACGCGGAGCGGAGAACTTCGCACGGGCGGCCTCCGAGGCGGGTGTGGAGCGGATCATCTATCTCGGTGGCCTGGGGAAGGGGGACTCGCTGTCCAAGCATCTCTCCAGCCGTCAGGAGGTGGGGCGCACTCTGCGCCGCTCCGGCGTGCCGACCATCGAGTTCCAGTCCTCGATCATCATCGGCTCCGGGAGCCTCTCCTTCGAGATGATCCGCGCCCTGGTGCAGCGCCTGCCGGTCATGATCACCCCGCGGTGGGTGCGGACCAAAACGCAGCCCATCGCGATCGAGGACATCCTCGATTATCTCATCGCCGCCGTCGACGTCCCTCTCAGTGAGAGCCGGGTGTTCGAGATCGGCGGCGAGGACCAGGTCTCCTATGGGGATCTCATGCGCGAATACGCAAGGCAACGTGGCCTGAGGCGCCTGATGATCCCGGTGCCTGTCCTCTCTCCGTGGCTCTCGAGCCTGTGGCTTGGGCTGGTGACCCCCATCTTCGCCCGGATCGGACGCAAGCTGGTCGACAGCCTGCGCAATGAGACCGTCGTGGTCGATCAGAGCGCCCTGGAGGTTTTCCCCATTCGCCCGCGTGGACACCGCGAGGCCATCACCCGTGCCATGGAGAACGAGGACCGTGAGTTCGCCGAGACGCGGTGGTCAGGGGCGCTCTCGTCGGGCGGTGAGACCCGCGGGTGGGGCGGAGTCCGATTCGGCACGCGCCTTGTCGACTCCCGGGTGCGTGAGACCTCATTGCCTCTGGATCGCGTCTTCACTCCCATCCGCCGCATCGGTGGATCCACCGGGTGGTATTTTGGCAACTGGCTCTGGAGACTGCGCGGCGCACTGGATCTGCTCGTGGGGGGGGTGGGCATGCGGCGAGGCCGCCCGGACCCGGAGTGGTTGAATCCCGGAGACCCCCTGGACTTCTGGCGTGTCGAGGCCTTCGAGCCGAACCGCCTCCTGCGCCTGAGGGCGGAGATGCGGCTGCCGGGCCGCGCCTGGCTGCAGTTCGAGGTGGAGCCGACAACGCAGGGATCCCGCCTTCGACAGACCGCCATCTTCGATCCGGTGGGTCTCATGGGTTTGGCCTATTGGTTCGCGCTCTGGCCGCTCCATGCGCTGATCTTCCGCGGCATGCTCCGGAACATCGTCCGAGCCGCCGAGCGAGAGCGCATCGACTCAGGGCGCATGGAATCAGATCTCGGAGGTGCCCGGAGATGAGACGATTTTCCCTTCAGCTGTCCGTGATATGCGTGATGTGTTCACTGCTCGCCCCGGTGGGCCGTGAGGTGCGCGCCGATCAGAGAGGTGAGATCGAGCCGGACGTGGTCGATCGCATCTCCTCGGACGAGAGGCTCAGCAACTTCGCATGGGCTATCGACCTCACCCAGCAGGAGGAGATCCTGCGCGGGGAGGGCCCCTGGACGATTCTCGCTCCGAGCAACGCAGCCTACGATGAGATCCCCATGCGTGAGATCATCCGCCTCATCCGCAACCGCGCGGAGCTGACCGAGATTTTCCGCTGCCATGTGATCGAGGGCCGCCTCTCCGAGGAGGACCTGCGTGCGCTGAGTCAGGTGCAGACCAGGCAGGGTCTCCAGCTCCCTGTCCGGCAGAGTGAGGGTCAGCTCTGGCTGGGCACCGCCAACGTGGTCGAGGCCGACATCGTCGCAAGCAACGGCGTGATTCACATCGTGGACCGGATCTATTC
>JAFGKF010000171.1 GCA_016928695.1 Candidatus Sumerlaeota bacterium
GAGGCGTTCTACAACGTCGTCCGTCAGCTCCCCCTCTACCTGATTGTCCGCGCGGTCTCGGGCGTGCTGATCCTCTCGGGCATCGTGCTCATGGCGGTCAACGTCCTGGCCACGCTCTGGGGCCGCGCACCCACGCACTCCGATGTGCCGGAACTCAGCGGGGCGGAGGTGACGTCATGAGACTCGACATGACCCCCGCCTCGGCGATTGTCGGATCGACCGTGGTCTTCATGGCCGTCGTCTCGATCGTCGTTTTCTACCCGGTGCTCGAGTACCAGCTCGTCGAGCCCTCCGAGGCCTGGCGCGAGCGCACCGTGGAGGAGGACCGCGGCCGCGAGATCTACATGCAGAACGGCTGCTTCAACTGCCACTCGCAGTACGTCCGGCCGCAGGATTGGGAGTACGGTGGGGGGCGCGTGGCCGAGTCGGGTGACTACGTCGGCGACACGCCGCCGCTGTGGGGCTCGGAGCGGCAGGGGCCCGATCTGCAGCAGGCGGGGGGACTGCGCAGCGATGGCTGGCACTTCGCACACTTCCACAATGCGCGTCACGTGCGGCCCGATTCGATCATGCCACCGTTCCACTGGCTCTCGATGCAGCAGGTGCTCGACCTGACCGAGTACGTGCAGGGTCTGGGCTACCGCGACGCCGATGCCCGGTACGCGCGCTACCTCCGCTGGCGCAACGCGGCGCACGAGGCTTACATGGCGGGTGCGGACGCGAACACCGAGTGGCTCCACGGCCATGTGCCCTCGGCCTGGATGGATCTCCCCAATCCCTATCCGGCCGACGAGGAGGCGCTCGCGAACGGTGCGGTCGTCTACCAGCACTACTGCATCGGCTGCCACGGACCGGTCGGTGACGGCAATGGGCCCGCCGGGCGATTCCTCCGCGGGCAGTACAGCTCGGATCTGGGCCGGGAGATGGCTGCGCTGATCGAGAGCGGTGAGTTCCGCGAGGCCCCTCCCTACAACTTCACCTACCTGCGGAGCTGGGAGGACCGAGGGCCCATCGGGGGAATGATCTACTACCAGGTGATGAACGGCATCACCGGCACCTCGATGCCTGTCTTCAAACACGAGCTCGAGTCGGCGCGGATCTGGGACGTGGCCAACTACATCGCGGTGAACTTCGCGGGGGCATATCCGGCGGGGAGCAGCGAGCTCATGCGCTGGGGGGAGAACTATCGCGGCATCCCCGCCACGTATGAGCCTCCAATGGAGCGCGAGTTCGAGCCGATCCCGCTCGAAGAGGTTCTCGAAAATCCCTACGAGATGGGGGACGGATCATGAACCCCGAGGTCGCCGTCTCGACGCAGTTCATCATCTTCTGGGCGGGCTGGGCGCTCGTCATCCTCGCCGCGGGCGTCTGGGTGTTCCTGTGGTCCGTGCGCACCGGGCAGTACAGTGAGGAGCGCCGCTCGGGGATGATCCCACTCGACGACGTCCCGCTGGAGGATCTCGATCGGCGCGCCGCCGAGACGCGCCGCGAGGGGCGGGGGCACTTCGGATTCATCCTGATCATCGTGGGGATCGGCGTGGCCATGGTCATGCTCTCGGTCGTGTCGTCCCTGATGGCGCCCGGTGACGACCAGCAGGGGCCCGCCACAGCGGCGGACACTGCACTGCACGAGGGGAACTGAGAGAGGAGAGGAACCATGTATTTCTCCATATCGCAGACCCAGTACCTGATCATCGCCCTCTTCGGTGGTCTGCTGGTCCTTTTGATCCTGGTGCTCGGCTTCTTCAGCTTCCGGCTCTCGGTCTTCGGCACACGCCGTGAGGAGGAGGAAGAGGAGAAGGGGCACGAGTTCCCCGACGGCCTCCGCGAGGGGCACAACCACGTCCCACTCTTCATCATCTTTCTGACCGCGGGGATTCTGCTCTGGGGCATCATCTATGTCCTCGCGATCACGAGGGGGTGGATCCATGTCCAGTGACACACGGGAGCGCAACATGATCTGGGTGATCCCGCTCATCGCGATCGTGCTGATGCTCGCCTACGCCCTCTTCGTCCGCTCGATCGTCGGCCCGACCGACGACCAGGTGATCGACAAGTGGGGCACCGAGTTCGTCCCCGCCGCCAGCCCCCACTCGACTGGGGCCGACAGCCGCTGAGGAGCCCGACATGATCCGACTCGCCCTCATCCTCGCTCTGCCCGGGCTGCTCGTCGGCTGCTGGCAGATGCACGAGCAGCCCTCGGTGCGCCCCCACGAGGAGCCTTCGCTTCCGCCCCCGCCCGGCGCGGTGGCTGTCGACGAGATCGTGCCTCCGCCCCTGACACTCGCCGAGGCGGCGACATTGCCCAATCCGATCACCCCCACGCTGGAGAGCATCGAACATGGCCGCATCGTCTATCGCCGCAACTGCTGGTCGTGCCATGGCCCGAACCTCGATGGGCAGACCGGCCGGGGGCTCCGCATCGCCACTGTGGGGCCGAGCCTGCCGCATCTCCGGCGAAGCCTGACGGACCCCGAGATCGTCGGGCAGACCGACGGGGAGCTCTTCTTCAAGATTGCACACTGGAGCGGTGAGGTGGACTTCAGCTGTCCGCCGATGGACTCCACCCTCACCGAGAGTGAGATCTGGCGCGCGATCGACTACATCCGCGCTGTGGCCGACGGCGCCACCGAGCCGGGTGAGCCGCGGGGCTACCAGCACGGCGTGTTCTACGACGCGGGGGATTTGCCCCCGGATCAGTTTGAGTATCAGGTGGTGCCTCAGTGACGGTGGCCCACCACGTCGCCTCGCCCGTGGCCGTCTGCGATCTCTGCGGCCTGCCGCTTCCCTCGCATCCGGTTGAGGGGAGAGAGGGGCGGGCCTATTGCTGCCACGGCTGTGCGCATGTGGCGGAGATCATCGAGGCCGTCGGCGAGCAGAGCGATGCCGGGCGCCTTGCTCTCGCGGCCGCGAGGGAGCGGGGCCTGATCTCCACAGCGACGCCCGAGCCTCCCCGCAGTCCCGAGATCGTTCTCCCCGATCAGGCGCGGGGCGAGGTGCGGATGCGCGTCGAGGGACTCGCCTGCCCCTCCTGCGCGTGGTTGGTCGAGTCGGTTCTCGAGGCCGCTCCGGGTGTGGCCAATGCGCAGGTCGACTACCTGACGGACACGGCGCGTGTGGCCTTCGACCTGCGGACCTCGTCCCAGGAGGCACTGCAATCCGCCGTCGCCGAGGCGGGCTATCGCCTCGCGCCGATGGAGTCCGAGAGCGGCTGGCCCCGCTGGCGCGAGACGGTGCGTCTCTCGGTCGCGGCGATCATCGCCATGAATCTCATGGCGCTCGCGTTTGTCGGCTACGACTCTTTCCTGAGCGGCACGGACAATCCCTTCGCGGTGCCCCTCGCCTGGCTGCAGATTCTCCTCGCGGTCCCCGTCGTCGGCTGGTGCGCACAGCCGATCTATCGTCGGGCCTGGGCGGCGCTGCGGCTCGGACGCGTCGTGATGGAGACGCTGCTCTCTCTCGGCATTTTGGCCGCCGCGGCGCTCTCGCTCGTGGCCGCCCTCACCCAGCAGCCGCATCTCTACCTCGAGACGGTGACGATGCTTGTCACTCTTTCACTTGCGGGCAGGGCTCTCGAGCGGCGCTTCAAGGCGCGGGCGGCCGAGGCGCTGACGGATCTTCTCGACTTCACACCCACGAAGGCGCGACTCGCCGACACCGGGCACTTCGTGCCACTCGCAGAGGTCAGTGTCGGAGATCAGATCGCGGTGTCTGCGGATGAGACCGTCCCCCTCGATCTGCAGCTCACTGAGCGTGCCATCGTGCGCGAGGGGCTTCTCACGGGCGAGCCCCATCCGATCGCGCGTGAGGCCGGCGAGATCGTTTTGGCGGGAAGCCGTGTCGATGTTGGC
>JAFGKF010000017.1 GCA_016928695.1 Candidatus Sumerlaeota bacterium
ACCGAGGTCTGCCCACGCTCGATGTCGCTCCCGCGGGCCTCGAGCAGCAACTCGCGGTGCAGCTCGATGCACTCCTCCCGCGTCAGAGGCTCCTGAACCGCGAGGAAGCTCCGGTGAAGCAGTGTGAGCGTCTCCTCGCCCCCGGAGACCGCCCGGTGGGTCTCGGTGGCGTGCTCCCCGAGCCGCCGGATCACATCTCGTCGGTGGCCATGGATCTCCGCCGCCGCCTCGGCGAGCGCGGCATCCCAGGCATCGATCTCCTCGCATCGGTGTCGCTCCCCTCCCCCGATGGCACGGACGAGCGCCGTCCGCTCGCTCAGCGCCACCTGGAACCGCTGGAGCCAAGCGAGGTAGGAGGGTCTCACCTGGCTGATCTCCATGTCGAGGAACTGTCGGCGGTTCACCGGCGGCCCCTTGATGATCTGAAGATCGTCGGGTGTGAAGAGGACCGCATTGAGCTGCCCCCACAGCGAGGCGAGCTTGGAGATCGGCGCGCCGTCGATCTCAACGCGCCTCCGGAGGCCCTGCAGAGCGATCTGGAGCGTGTGGATCCCATCGCGCCGCGTCACATCGCCCCGGACGAAAGCCACCCGGTCCTCCGGCACCGCCTCTCCCCCACCCCTTCGGATGCACTCGCGCTCCCGCCTCGCCCGGAAGCTCCGCCCTGTGACCAGAGTGTGTATCGCCTCGAGGAGATTGGTCTTCCCCTGCGCATTGGCTCCCCAGAGCACATTGATCCCCGGCGTCAGGTGGAGATCGGCCTCACGGACGTTTCGGAAATCACGGACGACGAGATGGTTCAGGCGCATGGGAGCACGGGGGCGCGGTCAGGCACGCGTCCACACATCCAACACCACACCGACGAGAATTGCCAAGCTGAACAGGCCGTTCATCGTGAGAAAGACGTGTGGCAGATGATCGAGATCGCGACGGATGAGGCGATGCTCCGTCAGCAGCAGTCCCGCGCCCACCAGCACTCCGAGGGCGAAGAGGGGCCCTCGCTGCCCCACGATCCCCAGCGTGATCAGCAGCGCCACCGAGAGGGCATGCAGGAGCGCGGAGAGGGCCATCGATCGCCCCACCCCGAGCAGCACGGGGATCGATCGCAGATTCTCATGGCTGTCATGCTCGATGTCGGCCATGGCATAGAGGATGTCGAAGCCGGCCACCCAGGCGACCACGCTGAGCCCCAAGAGCAGGGGTGCGGACGAGATCTCGCCGAGAATGGCGATCCAGGCCCCCACCGGCGCGAGGCCCAGCGACACCCCGAGCCAGACATGCGTCAGCGAGGTGAAACGCTTGGCGTGGCTGTAGCCCAGCAGGATGGCGAGGACCAGCGGCGAGAGGATCAGCGCGAGTGTGTTGAGAAGTGCAGCGATCCCGATGAAGGCAAGGCCGCAGAGAATCACGATGCCGAGCATCAGGCCGGGGGGGACCTCGCCCGTCACCGAGGGACGCGATGCGGTGCGCGGATTGGTCGCGTCGATGTCGCGGTCGATCAGCCGGTTGTGGGTCATCGCCGCCGTCCGGGCAAAGAAGGCGGCCGCGACGATGAGGGCAACTCGCCCGAGCCACCACCTCGGACTGTGCTCGGGCGCCTCCTCCACGGCGAGCGCCGCGGCGGCCAGGGCCATGGGCAGAGCGAAGACCGTGTGCTGCCACCTGATCATCTCGAGGAGAGCGATGAGCCTGTGGAGCACGGCGGGGGGTCTGTCAGTCGCTTCCGAGGATCATCAGACCCGCGGGCATCGGCGCGCCGAACCAGGTGAGGACATCCTCCATCATCTGGACACGGGCCGCCTCGGGGTAGACGGTCTCGAAGGCGAATCCCAGATAGATGAGCATGCCCGGCTGAGAGCCCGATCCAAAGGTCCCCGCGTATTGGACCCCCGCCACATTGCCGGCGCTGTACTCGAGGGCCGCGTCGCTGCCGTTGGCGGCGATCAGGTCGGGATAGCCGGGCAGGTACGGCGCATCGCCCCCGTCGCCATAGCTGAATGCGTGCGTGCCGAAAGCGGAGACCACAGGGACCGAGCCCGTGCCCACGACCGTGTGGTCACCTGAATCGTCGGCGACATAGCTGGCTCGGAGGTAGTCGTGATAGAAGTCCTGATCCTCCTGGGGGCGGGTGCTCCGCCCGAGGTCCCAGCCGAGCTCGTTGCCGCTGACGAACAGCTTGCCACCGCCCTCGAGGAAGGTCTCCACCAGATCCTGCTCCGCGGCGCTGAACGTCTCATCCACGGTGGACTCGTCGCCGCATATCCAGATGACGATGGGATAATCCCCGAGGTCGACGCCCGCCCCGACGACCTCATTGGCACAGGAGTCGAACGGAGTGCCGTATGCGCCGACCGCACGGCCGTGGTCTGCCACAAAGTCCTGGTTGACGCCCGAGGGATTGAATTCCGTCTGTGTGTCCCAGCGGTCATAGCCGTCGACGATCAGCGCCCCAGCGGTCCCCACCCCGAGGCGGACGCCCTGGACGTCGGAGGGTGCTCCCTCACCTGTTCCCACGCCTGTGACACGGAAGAAGGCATTCACAAAGGTGCCGAGGCCCCCCACCGCTGTCGAGGTCACGCCGCTGGTCAGCGTTGACTCATCAGCCACCAGAGTCCAGCCACTCATCCCGTCGCTGCTCTGGTGCAGCCGGTATCCGGCTGTGGCTCCGAGCTCAGGGGACCAGGAGACCGTGGCCGAGCCCGCCGCACCGTCGCCGATCACACTGAGCAGTGTGGGGGCATCGGGGACGCCTGGGGGCGTGATCTCCGTCCTGTATTCGAGAAGCCAGTTGTCGGGATCGAAGGTCACATCGACGGGGGTCCCTGGCCCGACGTTCACATTGAAGATCTGCGTGCGCTGGTCGTTGAAGACGGTGAACAGCGCGGTGCTGGCGTCGTCGAACTCGACCTCGAAGTCGATGGGCATGATGTAGTGGGTGTCGGACTGGACCTGGTCGAGCCCCAGATCGATGACCGCGTCGGAGCCCTGGGCGTGCCATGTCCAATACCAGTCGTAGTCGGGGCGCGAGGCGCGATAGAGCCACTGGTCGAAGAACCAGGAGAGATCCTCGCCGGTCTGGGCTTCGAAATGCCCCTGGAGATCGGCTGTGACCGCTGTGCCATGTCGCAGGTTGAGATCCGCGATGTAATTGCGCGTGGCCTGGAAGAAATCCGTGTCGCCGATCACATGGCGCAGCATATGCAGCACCCAAGCCCCTTTGCGGTAGACGATGGAGTTGTTGAAGTTGTCGGCTTGGCTGCTGACGATCGGGTAGTCATCGCTGGTGGACCAGGCATCGACGAAGCTGTGGAAATCGGCCTCGCCCCACCTGTGCTCATGAAACAGCGCCTCGCAGTAGGTGGCCCAGCCCTCCTGGATCCACAGGTGATCGAAGTTCTCGCAGGTGATCAGATCACCGAACCACGAGTGGGCCAGCTCATGGATGTTGCGGCGGTGATAGGCGGTCGCCAGATTGCCGTAGGGCATGCTCGTGCAGGTCTGGTGCTCCATGCCCGAGCCCGAGTTGTGACTCGCTGTCCAGTACTTCTCATCCAGAAAGGGGTACTCACCGAAGGTCTGGGCGAAGAACTCCATCACCTCGATGGTCCGGGGCAGCTCCGGCGACTCCGAGGCGTAGTACTCGGGGTAGAGGTGGTGGGCGACCTCCATGGTGGTCACGGTGTCCAGCGCCGTGTAGGTGCCGCTCGCCGCCTGGTAGTTGGTGCAGCAGATCGAGACCAGGTACGTGGCGAGCGGGTGCCCCTCGCTCCAGTTGAACGTCAGTGTGCTGCCATTGTCGACCATCGAGACCAGCTCGCCGTTGGAGGCCACCGAGAGGGGGTGACCCGAGTGCGATGTGTCCGGACAGGTGACGTGCAGATCGATCGTGAATTTGTCCTCGGGGACATCCTTGCATGGCCACCAGAAGCGGGCACCATAGGGTTCACTGAAGGTGTAGATCACAGGGACGCCACTGTGAGTGCCCCGCCGGTAAGGGGCGCCGAAGTGGCCCGCCGTGTTGGGGGTGCCGCTGTAGAACACCCTCACCGTGAAGGTGTTGCCGACAGCCACGGGGGCGGGGAGATCGATGAAGATCCGATCCTCAGCCCCGCTGTGCGTGTGGGTGAGTGGAGAGCCGAAGCCGTCGTCGACGGAGGACACACCCATCAGCCCACCGTTGTCGTCGAAGTCCAGCACGCACTGGCTCAGGGTGCCCGGGCCGATGTTCTCCGCCGTCAGGGTCAGCGCCGCGCTGGGGATGACTGCGGAGTCCATGTCAAGTGTGATCACCAGGTCACAGTGGAGCACGTCCATCCGATCCTGGAGAGGATCTGTGGGCGGCTGCACCAGGAGACCCGGGGCACTGAAAAAGCGCTCGAAGTGGGCCTCCTCGGCGGAGCTCTCCAGCGACATGCCCTCCAACTCGATGAGGCCAAGCGCCTCGCCCTCGGGGGCGGAGATCACGAATGTGTTCTGCCCCACTCCCAGGAACACCGGCGGGATCTGATACCAGAGCCCCTCGGGCGTCTGAAGGGGATCCTGCTCGAATGCCCGACCGTTGATCTCGATGCGCCAGCAGCCCTCAGGCTCATCCCCTGCCAGGCGGAGCGCATAGAACTTCGCCGCCTCCTCGGCGTCGAGGTCGGCTGTGAAGGTGAAGCTGTCCAGCGCCTCGGACACGGAGAGCCTGTCCACGGAGGACAGGGTCTGCTGAATCAGCACCGTCCGGCCCTCGTCGTCGGCGCTGGGCCGGTCAGCGGGGGTCGAGAGGCAGAGAGTGATCGCCGCGATCGCGGCCCAGAGAGAAAAGACACAGGTCTTAGTCATCGGGGATGTGAGACTCTCTATGGGCCCAAGTTGAGCCCTGGGGTGGAACGCCCGCAGATCACCCGCAGGCAGATGTCATGAGCCGTCTCACCCTGCCATGGGAAATTCAACCGAGCAAGGAATGACTGTGGGGGAATGGGGGAATCACCCACCGCGGGGGAGCTTCTTCAGCCGCTTGTAGAGGCGGTGCCGCCACCGGGCTCGCCGAAAGCGATCCGCGTGGGCTTCAAACTCCCTGGGGTCGGGGAAGTGCGCCCTGAGGACATGCTCGAGATCCTCCGGGATAAGTCTCAGTCTCTCAATGTTGCGCGACGCCATTGCCATGCTCCACTGATCCCTCTCGAGAGTCAGCACCCGGTTCAGATCGATGATCCAGAGCTGCGGGGAACGCGCGGAACTCAGCGCGGAGAGATCGAGGAGAACATTGCGGAGAGAGAGATCACGATGGCAGACCCGGGCGTCATCCATCGCGCGGAGGAGGCCACCCAGAGTCTCCAGAATCCGCTCCCAGGGCCAGACCTGGAGCACGTCGGCGTGACGCTCCGGGTGGTCGGAGAGCGAGCGCAGCGAGACTGTCTTCGGAAGCCACTCGGTGAGCAGCCAGCATCCTCTCACCCACCTCGCCCGCCGGCGAGTGATGGCGGCGAGGGGCTCGGGGGTGGGGAGCCCACGCCGAATCATCTCGAGACCCGCGACGAAGCTGCGTGTGGCCCGGCTCGGGCGAAACAGGCTCAGAGCGGTGTCAAGAGGTGACTTGGGACAGAACTCCTTGATGAACATCTCGACGCGATCGAGTCCCACACGCAGGGGTCCATGGCCGAAGCGGTTCTTTCCCCGGTGCAGAGTGACAACCTCCTCCCGCTCCCAGATCCGACGTGGGTCCGCGAGCAGATCGAGCAGCTCCGGATGGGCAATTCTCTTGTGAATGAGAATCTCCACCCCGCCGGGGCGACGATGCCTCTGATGACGCTCCATGAACTCCATGGGAGATCCCACTCTGGCGACTGATGCTGCGATCTTCCAGGAGAAAACCGAGGCGCGACATGGGGGAAAGTTCTGATGGCCCATGGCTGCCAGCGTGTGGACAATGCCCAGGATCACAGTCCACGGAGACCGCCATGCCAGTGACCATTCAGATTCGGCGCCTCGCTCCGAAGGCCCGACTGCCCGAGCAGCAGCACCCCGGTGACGCCGGCTGGGACCTGAGGGCTCTCGAGGCTGTCACCATCCCGCCGGGGGAGCGCTGCCTCGTGCGAACAGGATTGGCCGTGGCCATCCCAGCGGGCTGGGAGGGACAGGTGCGGCCCCGCTCCGGTCTCGCGCTCAGACGCGGCCTGACGGTGCTCAACAGCCCGGGGACGGTCGACAGCGGCTATCGGGGCGAGGTCTGCGTCATCCTCCTCAACACCGACCGGGAGAGTCAAACCCTCGAGGCGGGCGAGCGCGTGGCCCAGATGGTGATCGCCCCGGTGGCCTCCGAGGTCGTGATCGTCGACGCCGAGTCGCTCCCTGAGAGCCAACGGGGCGAGGGGGGCTTCGGGCACACTGGGCACCGGTGAGAGGGGCGCCGATTGAACACTGACCGCGAGAGAGACTACCCGATCAACCTGCGCCTGGCGGGTCGCCTCGCCCTCGTGGTCGGCGGCGGAGAGGTGGCCGAGGGACGCGTCGCCGGGCTTATCGAAGCGGACGCCTCGGTGACAGTGGTCAGCCCAGAGGCCACACCGGACCTCCGGCGCCTGGCGGGGGATGGTGCTGTTGAGCTGATCAGCCGGACTGTCCGAGAGAGCGACCTCGAGGGCGCCACACTCGTGCTCGTCTGCACCGACGACTCCGCTCTCAACGCGGAGGTCGCACGCTGGGCCCGGGCGCGCGGGGTGCTCGTCAACGTCGCCGATGATCCTCCCCACTGCGACTTTGCCCTTCCCTCCACCTTTCGCCGAGGCGACATCCTGGTTGCGGTGTCGACCTCTGGGCGCTCACCGGGTTTCTCAGCCGCCCTGCGCAGGAGGCTGGAGTCCCAGGTCGATGAGGCCGATGCCCAGGCGCTCGAGATCATCGGCGAGCAGCGGAGAGCGATTCGCCCTCTCCTGGCGGACCAGGCGCAGCGCTTCGCCCTGATCAACCATCTGGTCGCCATGGATCTGGCGCAGGTGATCCGCGAGAGGGGACTGAGCGAAGCGCGATCACAGGCCCTCAAGACTGTCGCTCAGTGGCTTGGCAAATGACCTCAGCAAACCGATTTGGGCTGGACACATCGAACTGATCCTGCACGATCTCCTCCCAAACATCGACAGAAGAGGCGATGATGACCATGCATTTCAGACTTCGGGCACTCCTCACCCCACTTCTCTGCATGGGACTCGCAGCGGCCACTGTGATCTCTCCCCGCGCGGATGATGAGCAGGACCAAGAGCGGGAGCAGGAGCAAGAGCAGGCTCGGGTGAGAGAGTCTCCACGGTTCGTCACCCCCTCGCGCGCAGAGCAGGCCCTGACAGCCTCACCGGAGCGGGCGAGCCAGATGTGGCCCGGGGAATGGGCCGAGGGCTCCGCTGATCA
Organism: Candidatus Sumerlaeota bacterium; assembly: GCA_016928695.1. GTDB lineage: Bacteria > Sumerlaeota > Sumerlaeia > JABWBI01 > JABWBI01 > JAFGKF01. The sequence continues at coordinate 7,387 of JAFGKF010000017.1, forward strand.
TCGGCAGGCGGTGGCCGCGCTGGAGCACCACCCCGCCCCCCCGCTGACCGTCGACCGCTGGTTGACCGAGGAGCCGCCGGATCTGGAGGGTTCACAGACTGTGCTGGTGTTTGCGGTGGTCTGGCAGCCCCGGCAGGTCGAGTTGCTCCGAGATCTGCGAATCCAGATCATGAGAAGAGCGGACAGAGGGGCCCAGATGGTGCTGATCCATCCCGATGAGGGTGTGTCCGACCTCGAGGCCCTCCTCCAGGGCAATCTGGCGGATGTCGCGGTGGGGATCGACAGCAGCCACGCGCTCCGAGAGGCCTACCTCGTCGACAGTTTCCCCGATTTCTATCTGATCGGGACCGATGGCCAGGTGCTCTGTGCCGATGTCGCCAACGAGCATATCATCGAGGCTCTCGACGCGGCCCTCGGGGGATGGGTGCCCTGGGAGACCGAGGGGACCGATGAGGAGTCGGGGGGCGAGGGGGAGACCCCCTGAGACTCTGAGGGGTCAGAGCCACTTTCCCTTTCAAAACACTTGTCCCACGGTTCGATGCTTGCGATAAGGGGCGTCAAACCTCTGCGCCAAGGTGCGCAGTTTCAGGAGCGAATACCATGACGACCACCTCCGCCAGGGTGGCTCACCGCACGGAGTCACCCCCAATGAAACCCAATCAACCCCGAACCGGTGCCGATGTCATCATCGAGGCTCTGCACCGAGAGGGGGTCCAGATTGTCTTCGGTCTGCCTGGCGGGGCGGTCATCCCGGTATTCGACTCCATCCTCGACTCCGACATCAAAATGGTCCTTGTGCGCCACGAGCAGGGTGGCACGCACATGGCCGACGGCTACGCCCGCGCAACCGGCAAACCGGGCGTGGTGATGGTCACCAGCGGTCCGGGTGCGACCAACACGGTCACCGGGCTTCTGACAGCCCACATGGACTCGGTCCCCCTGGTCGTGATCTCGGGACAGTCGATCACCCCCATGCTGGGCAAGGACGCCTTCCAGGAGGCCGACATCTTCGGCATCACCATCCCGGTGGTGAAGCACTCCTACCTGGTCAAGGACCCCAACGATCTGCCCCGGGTCATGAGGGAGGCCTTCGCCATCTGCAGCACGGGCCGGCCCGGCCCGGTGCTGGTCGATGTGCCCAAGAACGTGGCCGCCGGGAACTGCGAGACCACGTTCCCCGAGGAGCTCGATCTGCCCGGCTACGCGGTCCCGTCGCTCTGTGACATGGATTCGATCATCGCCGCGGCCGATCTGCTCGGGGAGTCGAAGCGCCCCCTGCTCTATGTGGGCCAGGGAGCGCTGATCTCCCCCGGCGCACCCGCAGCCGTCCGACGCCTGGCCGAGAAGATCAATGCCCCCGTGGTGAACACGCTGCTGGGCAAGGGGGCCTTCCCCGAGACCCACCCGCTCTCCTGCGGCATGCTGGGGATGCACGGCACTGCCTATGCCAACAAGGCGGTGGTCGACTGTGATCTCATCATGTCGATCGGCGGACGGTGGGATGATCGCATCACGGGCAAGCTCAGCGAGTTCTGCCCCGACGCCAAGAAGATCCATCTGGACATCGACCACTCGGAGTTCGGGAAGATCATCACGCCCGACGTCGCGCTCGAGGGCGACGCCCGCGTCATTCTCGAGGAGCTGATCAGGCACGTCCACCCGCTCGACACCGAGGAGTGGCTCGCGCGCATCGACGGCTGGAAACGGAAGTTCCCACTGAAGTACTCACGGCGAGGGGGACTCAAGGCGCAGCATGTGATCGACGAGCTCTATCGGCTGACCGAGGGCAAAGCGATCGTCACCACGGACGTCGGACAGCACCAGATGTGGGCCGCGCAGTTCTATCGGACCGACGAGCCACGCCACTGGCTCTCCAGCGGCGGTGCGGGGACGATGGGCTACGGTTTCCCCTCCGCGATCGGCGCCCAGTTCGGCAAACCCGAAGCCCAGGTCTGGGCGATCGTGGGAGACGGCGGAATCCAGATGACCCTGGCCGAGCTCGCCACCGCCGTGGTCCATCGCCTCCCGGTCAAGGTCCTCATCATCAACAACCGCTACCTCGGCATGGTGCGCCAGTGGCAGCAGATGTTCTTCGAGAACCGCCTCTCGGGCGTGGATCTCGAGGGCAACCCCGACTTCGTCAAGCTGGCCGAGGCCTACGGCGCTCTGGGCCTCCGGATCCGCCGCTCCGCCGACATCCGACGGGTCCTGACGAGGGCGATCGAGCACACCGGCGGCCCCGTCATCGTCGACGCCGAGGTCGAGCAGGAGACCAACGTCTTCCCCATGATCCCCGCGGGGGCTCCGATCAGCGACATGCTGATCGAGGCTCCCAGGGTGAAGCTCGCCAAGCCGGAAGGGAGCACCTGAGATGAGCGCCAACGGCCAAGAGCCCCAGCACACGATCAGCCTGCTGGTCCACAACCGGCCGGGCGTCCTGAGCCGCATCGCGCAGACCTTTGCACGGCGCGGTTTCAACATCGACTCGCTCGTCGTCAGCGAGGCCCACATGGAGGGGTTCTCGCGGATGACGATCGTCTCCACAGGCGATCCGGCCACGCTCGACCAGATCATCAAGCAGCTCAACAAGCTCGTCGACTGCGTCCATGCGAGCGAGCACACCGGCGGCGAGTCCGTCGAGCGCGAGCTGGCCCTGATCAAGGTGGAGGCCACCGGGGACACACGCTCGGAGATCCTCCAGATCTGCGATGTCTTCCGCGCCAAGACGGTCGACATCTCGGAGGAGACCCTGACGCTCGAGGTCACAGGCACCACCGACAAGATCGACGCCATCGAGAAGATGCTCAATCGCTTCGGCATCCGCGAGATGGTCCGCTCCGGCAAGCTGATCATCGTCCGCGGGGCGGAGACGACGTGAGAGATCACACAGCGCCAGAGTGATCAGCGAACTCGGCCCCGGGCACTGCGCCCGGGGCCCCATCTTTCCCTGCACCGATCCGTTGACGGCAGCCCGATCCAGGGGTTTTCTGTTGCAGCTGTGAGCTGAACCACAGCCCCTTGGCGGGGATTTTGCTGTGATCCGCTGAAAACAGACAGGATGACCCCATCTGATGCACTCTCGCTATCTCTCTGTGATCACCCTGACCCTGCTCGGTCTGATCGCATCCTCTGCCCCTGCCCAGATCACCATTGAGGCCCAGGCCGAACCCTCCGTGGTGCCCCCGGGCGGAGTGTTCGAGGTCGCCGTGACACTGGAGATCGATTCCGGCTGGCACATCTACGGTTTCGAGGTCCCACGCGGGCCCCGGCCAACTCGCCTGAGACTCGGGGAGACCGAGGATTTCACTGCAGCGGGCGCAGCCACCGAGCCCGAGCCCCTCATCAAGTTCGACCCAGGATTTCAGGTCAATGTCCCGACCCATGAGGGGAGCCCCGTCTTCCGCCTCCCTGTCCGCGCGGGTGAGTCACTCACCCCCGGACCCCACACCGTCCCCCTGACAGTCGACTATCAGCTCTGCACCGAGGTCTCCTGCCTTCGCCCCGCGCGCGAGACACTCGAGGTCGAGGTGACCATCGATCCCAGCGCCACCTCTCTCGCCATCTCACCCGAGGCGGTGTCCCCACCCCCCCTCGAGATCTCCCCCACCCCCCCTGAGCAGGGCACGCTCTCGCCTGAGGAGCAGCAGATCTGGGCTCAGATGGAGGAATATCGCCAGCGGGGTCTTCTCAGTTTTCTCTATTGGGCGGCTGTCTTCGGCTTCGCCTCGCTGCTCACCCCTTGCGTCTTCCCCATGATTCCGATCACGGTCTCTCTCTTCACAAAGCGTGGCGAGCAGGGGCGGGGCAGCGCTGTGGGCTCCGCGGGTCTCTACGCGCTGAGCATCATCGCGACCTACACAGTCCTGGGTCTCATCCTCGCCGCGCTGTGGGGGGCGTCGGGTGCGCGCAATCTCGCGGCGAATCCGTGGATCAACCTCGGCATCGGAGCCCTTTTCATCGCGCTGGCGCTGAGCCTCTTCGGCCTCTTCGAGCTCCGCCTGCCCGGATGGCTGCTCAACGCCGTCGGGCGTGGCCAGCAGCGCGGTGGCCGAATCGGCATCGTCTTCATGGGCATCGCCTTCACACTGACCTCGTTCACCTGCACGGTCGCCTTTGTCGGATTCCTGCTCGCCCAGGCGGCGATGGGTGACTGGCTCTGGCCTGGGCTGGGGATGCTCGTCTTCTCGACCGCCTTCGCACTTCCGTTTTTCCTCCTCGCCCTCTTCCCCCAGATGCTGAGTCGCCTGCCGGCCTCGGGCGACTGGCTCCACATCACCAAGGTGCTGATGGGCCTGCTCGAGCTCGCCGCGGCTTTCAAGTTCCTGTCCAACGCCGACCTCGTCTGGGATTGGGGCATCCTGCGCAACACGGCCGTGCTGGCCACCTGGACGCTCCTCGCCCTTCTCATGACACTCTCCGTCCTCGGTCTGCTGAGCCTCAGGCCTCGCCTCAGCCCGGGGCGGATCGGGATCGCCGCGGCCGCGGGGCTCCTGACCGCCGTGCTCGCTGTGGGCCTGGTCGGCGGTCCCCTGCCCCTCTGGATCGCGACCTACCTGCCGGAGCCGACCGGGGATGACCTCGAGTGGCACGAGGATCTCGACGAGGCGATGGCCCAGGCGAGAGAGACAGGTCAGACGGTCTTCATCGACTTCACAGGCTACACCTGCACCAACTGCCGCCAGATGGAGCTCGAGATCTTCCCCGACCCCGAGGTGCACGGCCTGCTCGAGCAGTTCGTGCGCGTGAAACTCTTCACCGATGACCAGGAGGTGGGCGACCGCTGGGCCACGCTTCAGGAGAGGCGCTTCGGGAGCGCCGCGCTGCCGATGTACGTGCTCCTCACGCCCGGGGATGAGCTGATCGCTCAGCGCGCAGGCATGGTCCGCCCGGCGGCGCGGTTCGCCGAGTTTCTGCGCGAGGGGCTCCCCGGCGAGGGCTGATTCCGATGTGGAGTCCGGCGGCTCGCCGCCGCAGGATTCGCACAGGCGAGCCTGTGCACTCCCAATCAGAGCCGCGCGGTGACTGTCACTGCGTCGATCGCTCGTGGTTGTAGCGGGCCAGGATGTTGTCGTAGATCTGGTTCGCCTCGGCGTCGCCGCGCTCGAAGAGCTCGAAGAGCTCGGTGCGGAGCGTGCGGACCCGGGCGTGGTCCTGGGCGCGCAGGGCCGTCATGATCTCGCGCTCGATCCGCTGGACCTGGAGCTCGCGGTTGGCGACATCCTCGTCGCTGCCGCTCTTGAGCATCATCGGCACGGCCATGAACAGGATGGCGACGATCACCGCCACGATGATCATGAACTTGTACATGGTTCAGTCTCCCCCTTTGGGATTGTCGGGATCTGCGATCTGGGGCATGAGAAAACGCATTGTGGTGCCGCAGCCCGGCTGAGAGTCCACCTCGAGGACCCCGCCGTGCTCCTCGGTGATCTTCCTGGTCACGGGCATGCCCAGCCCGGTGCCTCTCGATCCCTTCGACGAGTAGAACGGGTCAAAGATCTGATCGATCAGGTGCGCGGGGATCCCGCACCCGCTGTCGCCCACCTCGACGACGATGTAGCTGTGCACGCCATCGGTTTTGAACATGCGATAGGCGGTCTCGTTCGGGCAGAGATGGATCGCGCGGACAACCACCTGCCCGCCGCCGATCGAGGCCTCGATGCCATTGCTCACCACATTGAGAAGGCATCGGAAGAACTGGTCGGCGTCCACAGAGAACGGCGGCAGATTGGGAGGCAGATCGACTGCGAGCTCGACTCCGGACTCCTCGGCCTGTGAGGCCACAGTCTCGAAGACGTCATCGATCAGTGACCTCAGATCGACCTCGGTCCGCACCGGTCGCCGGCTCTTGGAGAAGTCGAGCATGTCGAGGACGAGCAGTGAGATGCGGTCGATGTTGCGCTTGAGCATCCCCCAGCCCTTGCTGCGCAGCTCCTCGTTGCTCTCCTCAAAGGCCAGGTCCATGATCGTGATGCCACCCTTGACCCCCGTGAGGATGTTCTTGATGCAGTGGGAGATGCCCGACACCGTCTGCCCGAGCGTGGCGAGACGGGTGGTCTGAATCAGCTCCCCGTGGAGGCGGGCGTTCTCGATGGCGACGGCCGCCTGGCTGGCCATGATCTGAAGGGTGCCGAGATCCTCGTCGCTGAACTCCCCCGCGCTCCCAGTGCGTGCGATGTTCAGGGTTCCGATGACCTTGCCCTTGGCCTGAAGAGGGACGCACATCGAGCTGCGGATCGCACGGCCCTTCGCGATGGAGCTGAAGCGCTTGTCCTTCGAGACGTCGTCGTTGAGGATCACGGGCTCCGCGTGGTCGATGACCCACTCGGCGATCGATCCACGGCGCGGGATATAGCCGCGCTCCACGACCTCGCGCGGCATCCCCTTGGTCGCGAGCATCTTGAGCTCGTCGCTCTCGCGGTCGATCAGCAGGATCGACCCCTGCTCGGCATGGAGCTCACGGGTCGTCATGTCGAGAATGATCTCGAGCAGAGGCTGGAGCTCCAGCGTTGAGCTGATCGCCTGGCAGATGGCGAACATCGAGGCGTTGACGCCCGCGGGGGCGGGGATGCCCGGCTGAGTGGTGGGAGAGCTGCTCATTCCTCGATGATGTGAGCGGCGGGATCGACGCCGTACTCCTCGGGATCCAGGATGTCCTCCACCTCGCGCAGGAACCTGTCGTTGGCACCCCGCTCGGAGAGATCGAGCACCTTGGGCCGCAGCAGCCGGTGGCCATTGCGATAGAGTACCAGCACGTCGGGGTGCAGCAGGTCGTCGTGCCGAATGCTGACGACGAGTGCGACCTCACCCGTGGTGAGGCGCACAAGGCTCCCGATCGGATAGATTCCGACGCACTCGATGAAGCGGTCCACGTAGAGCGGGTTGAAGTCACCGCCCCGGAGACGGTAGATCAGCGCCATGGAGCGGTGGGGAGTGATCTCGCGCTTGTAGCAGCGGCGGGAGGTCAGCGCGTCGTAGACGTCGGCGATGGCCGAGATCTGCCCCCACTGGGAGATATCATTGCCCCGCTTCCCGTGCGGATAGCCCGACCCGTCCATTCTCTCGTGGTGCTCCTCGGCGACGAGGGCGATTCGCCTGTTGTCTGGAAAGCTCTCCTGCAGCAGAGCGACACCCCGATCGACGTGCAGCTTCATCACATCGAACTCCTCGGGGGTCAGCTTGCCGGGCTTGTTCAGGATCTCCGGGGGCACGAGCATCTTTCCGACGTCGTGGAGCATCACCGACTCGCCGAAGGACTGAAGATCCTCGACCGCGAAGCCCAGCGCTTTTCCGAGCACAAGGGTGAAGACCGTGACGTTGATGCAGTGACTGAAGGTGTACTCGTCGTGGCTGAGGAGCTTGGTGAGGCTGACAAGCGCATCGTCGTTGCGCATGCAGGAGTCGACCAGCTCCGCGACAACGACCTTGGTCTGCTCCTGCTCCAGATAGCGCCCCGAGCGGGAGTCCTGCATCACGTCCCTCACCGCCTTGAGGGCTTGCCTGTAGGCCCTCTTGGCGGGCTCGAGCTCCTCGCGGAACTCACGTGACATCACCGAGCGGTCCCGCGGCTCGGCCTTCGGGCTCTCCTCGGGCTCCTGCGGGGGCTCGGCCACAGCGACGGTCGTCTCCGGCTGGTCGCCTCCGACATCGATCCCCCGGGTGAGATCGATCTTCACCTCCTCGACATGGTAGCGCCTCAGCTTCTCGATCTGCTCCTCGCTTGTGATCTTCCGGCGAAAGAAGGGGATATTGAACCAGTCCTTGTCGACATGCTCGACATACATCCCGACACGGAGCTGGCTGATATTGATTTTCCGCAGCATGGGGCGATCCCGGGCCCACCTTCAGTGGCGAGCGCTCGCACACCATAGTGATCGGCAGCGAGAGGTCCTCTCTTGAGTCCTCACAGAGATCGTCCAGGGATGTCGGGAGGGGGCGGTGAGCCCTGATGTCAGGCGATTTCGACCTCGGCGAGACTCCCCTGAGCCACCCGCAGAACCTCCGCCGCGGCCCGGGCACTGGCGCCGGGGCCGCCGCAGCGCGCACGGATCTTCTGAAGCTGAAAGCGGATGTTCTCGTAGAGCTCGGGATCGGTGAGGATGCGCAGGGCGGCCTCGGCGATGTGGCGGGGCGTCGCCTCCTGCTGGATGCACTCCGGGACGACCTGCTCGCCACCCACAACGTTGACCAGTCCGACAAAGGGGACCTTGACCAGCGACTTGCCGATGAACCACGAGAGATGATCGACCCGGTAGACAACCACCATGGGGCACCCCAGGAAGGCGGTCTCCAGCGTCGACGTGCCCGACTTGCACAGGCAGAAGTCCATCGCCGAGCGGACATTGTAGCGATACTCGTCGACCACGCGGATGGGCAGTCGGGACTGGGACAGGTGCCAGTCGACGCGCTCGGCCGACACGGTCATCGCCCGCGGGAGCACGAACTGCACATCGGGGATCTCGTGGGCGATGAGCTCCGCGGCGGCGATCATCGTGGGCAGGAGGCGATCGATCTCCTGCCCCCGGCTGCCGGGGAGGATGCCGATCAGGCGCCGGTCGGGATCGAAGCCGAAGTGATCGAAGACCTCGTCGCGCGTCATCGTCAGACGCATGATGTCGAGGATGGGGTGCCCCACGTAGGTCACATCGATTCCGCTGTCGCGGTAGATCTTCTCCTCGAAGGGGAGGATGCAGAGCACCTTGTCGACGATGCGTCGGATCTTGCGGATGCGCCCGAAGCGCCAGGCCCAGATCTGGGGGGGGATGTAGTAGATCACGGGGATTCCGAGGCGCTTGGCCATCGGGGCGACCCGCATGTGGAACTCGGGGCTGTCGATCATGACAAGCGCGTCGGGGCGGACGCGGTTGAGATAGACCTCGATGTCGCGCAGCAGGCGGAAGTACTTCCTGAGACTCCTGACGGCGTTGAGTCCGATGTGGGCATGCCTGTCGACAATGTTGTCGATCAGCTCGACGCCCGCCGCCTCGAGCTTCCGGCCGCCGACACCGTGGAAGCGGGCGCTCGGCTCGATCCTCTGGATCGCCCTGACCAGATTCGAGGCGTGGAGATCCCCGGAGGCCTCACCCGCGGAGACGAAGATCTCAGGTGCGCTTCCGGTGGGCATCGACCTTCTCGCGGATCTGGTTGGTGATCTCCACCGCGATGTCGAGGGCGTTGCGCCCGTGCTCCGCGGTCACATCCGGCGTCCGCCCATGGCGCACGCAGTCGAGGAAGTGATCGAGCTCGGCCCGCAGCGGCTCCTCCTGCTTGAGCCGGAACTTGCGCGCGCGGGGGACCACGGGCAGCAGGCCCCTCTTGGAGATCTTCTGGATCTCGCTCCGGTAGAACACCTGCAGCGTCTGCTTCGCGTAGTTGATCGTGATGTAGGCCGTGGGCTGATAGATGCGGATCTTGCGGTTGCTCTTCACACTGACGCGCGACGCGTTGAGGTTGACAACGCACCCGTTGGCGAACTCGAGGCGGGCGTTGGCCAGGTCCTCGTGCTCGCTGAAGATCCCGATGCCGAGCGCGTCGATGCGGGTCACGGGGCTGTTGACGATCTGCAGAATGATGTCGATGTCGTGGATCATCAGATCGAGCACCACCCCGACATCGCGCACCCGCGCGTTGTAGGGCCCCAGGCGCTCGGTGACGATGTAGAGCGGGTCCTCGATGATCTCGCGCAGCTTCACGACCGCCGCGTTGAAACGCTCGATGTGACCCACCTGGAGAATGCAGTTCTTCGACCTGCTGAGCCGGATCAGGCGGCTCGCCTCCTGGATCGTCGAGGTGATCGGCTTCTCCACGAGCACATGGACACCGCTCTCCATGAAGTCCCTCGCGATGTCGAAGTGGAGAACGGTCGGGACAGCGATCGACACCGCGTCGACCTGGCCGATCAGCTGACGGTGATCGTGGACGCAGTGCGTCTTCGCGCTCTTCGCGACCCTGCGCGCCTGGGCGCGGTCGGTGTCGCAGACGGCGACCAGCTCGGCGTTGGGGTGCTCCGAGTAGATCCGGGCGTGGTGCTGCCCCAGGTGACCCACCCCGACCACGCCCACCCGGACAGGCTTTGTCTCGGTGAGGGGGGGGGCCTGCTCCCTGGCAGCGGCCACTCGCTTGTCCCCTGAGGAGGTCATCGGTCCATTCGCTCCACTCATCCCGGGCTGCGGGGCGTGAAGACTAGGTGCCGCCCCCACGGCATGTCAATCCCGGGGGCGGGCTCCCCATGGGAGGGGATGGGGCTCAGATGACCCCCTCGATGCAGCGCACGGTGTCGCGGGCAATCACCAGCTCCTCGTTGGTCGGGATCACATGGATCATGCCCGGGGAATCGTCGGTCGAGATCACGCGCTCGCCGCCGGCCCCGGCGTCCGCATTGCGCTCCGGATCGAACTTCAGGCCCATGAACTCGAGCCCCTGGCAGGCCTTCTCCCTGACGAGGGCCGAGTTCTCGCCGATGCCGCCTGTGAACGCCAGGTGATCGACCCCGCCCATGGCGGCGGCGTAAGCCCCGATGTACTTTCTCAGGCGATAGGAGAACATCTCGATGGCGAGAGCGGCGGCCCTGTCGTTCTCCTCGAGCGCGGCCTTGGTCAGCTCACGCATGTCGTTGGAGCGGCCGGAGATGCCGAGGAGCCCCGAGTGCTTGTTGAGCATGGCGTTGGCCTCGCTCAGCCTCAGCTCCTGCTTGCCGATGACATGGAGCACCGCGGCGGCGTCGATGTCGCCCGAGCGGGTCCCCATGATGAGCCCCTCCAGGGGGGTGAAGCCCATCGATGTGTCGACCGACTTGCCGCCAGCGATGGCCGTGATCGAGCAGCCGTTGCCCAGGTGCGCGGTGATCACCCTGATCTCGGCCAGCGGCCTGCCCGCGATCCGCTCGACCTGGCGCGCCACATACCGGTGGCTGGTGCCGTGGAAGCCGTAGCGCCGCACGCCCAGCGAGCGGTGGAGAACGCGGGGAATGGCATAGAGGTAGGCGTGCTCGGGCATGGTCTGGTGGAACGCGGTGTCGAAGACCGCGCAGTGGGGCACGTCGGAGAAAAACTGGTGAGAGATGATGTAGCCGCGGATGTTGGCGGGGTTGTGAAGAGGGGCCAGCTCGATGCACTCTTTGATCTTCGCGGCCACCTCATCGGTGATGATCGTGGAGGTGGCGAATTTCTCGCCGCCGTGGACCACCCTGTGCCCCACGGCCTCGATCTCGCCCTTGTCCTTGACCACGCCGATCTCCGAATCGGTGAGGAGGCGGACGACGCAGGCGATCGCCTCGCGGTGCTCGAGGATCTCCGGTGTCTCCCGGTGAATGTCGCGCCCGGGGACCTCGAATGTGACAATGGCGGCCGCCGCTCCGATCTTCTCCACCCCGCCCCTGGCCAGGAGCCTGTCCGCGTTTTTCTCGATCGCCTCGAGGCTCGTCTCGATCAGCTGAAACTTGACGCTCGATGAGCCGCAGTTGAGGACCAGGACCTTCATGACTTGACACCCCCTGTCTCGCGGATCCTCTCCCCCTCTGCCGTGTAAGAGAAGATGCCTTTGCCCGTCTTGACCCCGCAGTGCCCCGCGTGCACCAGCCTGCGCAGGAGGGGGCAGGGTCGGAACTTGGCCTCATGGATCTCCTGCCGCAGGTGATCCAGCCAGCGGAGAACCTCGTCCAGGCCCATCCGGTCGGCCATCTCGAGCGGTCCGATGGGGAAGTCGTAGCCGAGCTTCATCGCCTGATCCACATCCTCTGGCGAGGAGACCCCCTCCATCACCACGTGCATCGCCTCGTTGATCAGCGGCAGGATCAGACGCGTCGTGACATAGCCCGGATACTCGAAGACCGTGATCGCCGTCTTGCCGAGGGCCTCGGCGAAGTCGCGGGCCACCCCAAAGGTCTCATCGGATGTGTTGAAGCCCCGGACGATCTCGACGAGGGGGCGCTTGGGGACGGGGCTCAGGAAGTGCATCCCGATCACCCTGTCCGACCTTTTCGTCAGGCGCCCCAGCTCGCTGACGCTGAGGGTCGACGTGTTGGTGACCAGAACGCGGTCATCGGGCATGAAGAGATCGAGGTCCTTGAAGACCACGCTCTTCTTCTCCCAGGCGTCCTGGAGCGCCTCGATCACAATGTCACACTGGGTGATCGGATCATAGGTGTGGGTCCCGCGGATCCGTGAGAGGCAGGCCTTTTTCTCACTCGCGGTGATCGCCCAGCGCTCAATCTCCCGATCCAGAGCCTGCTCGATCGCTCGGCGCGAGTGCTCCACCGCCTCCGGGTTGAGCTCCTTGTAGACCACGTCGAGACCGTGCGCGGCGGCCGTCTGAACAATGCCCTGCCCCACTGTTCCAGCGCCGATGATCCCGACTGAGCGAATATTCATCGTCGACCTCCTTCGCTCACTCGCCTCCAAAAGATAGGGTTTTCAAAAACATAACCCTGCAAAGATGGCAAACCGTTTTGCCCTTTTCAAGTTCAACATGCCTTTTTTCGGGTCACCTTTCACCAATGTTGAAAAAGAAGATCACAGCGCGGGGTCAATCTGCGGGTTGAGGAGATCATCGAGCCCCTCATACCGGCGGGCGGTCCTCTCCGCAGCGCTGCCGGAGGGCTCCGGGGCAGTGGGCTCCCGGGGCACGGATTCAAGCATGTAGTGCCCCTCCCAGAGCACACGGGAGCCTCCCCCCTCCAGCTCCTGGACGGTGATCACATCGGCGATGGCGTGAAAGATGTCCTCTTCACGCTCCTGCCACAGCTCGGGCTGAGGGTCGTATGAGCTGCGGCGCTCGAGGAGAATCCTCCCGATGTCGGTGTGATAAGTCATTCGATTGCAGAGCGCTTCGATCCCCTCTCGCACCAGAAACACCTCATCACCGGTGGCGAGAAGGCGGCTGGTGTCCTCACGGTATTCGAGGTCATCGCACTCGAGCCGAAGGTCAGGGGTCAGCACCGCGACAGATCCCTCGGCTGTCATGATGCCGATGGCGGTGGAGTGCTCGAGGGCGTCACAGGTCAGCTCGGCCTGATCGCCCAGCCCGGGGATGGTCAGCTGGACCCCTGACCCCGGAGAGGAGGCCGCGGCAGTCGCTCCTCCGGGCCCGGAGCTCCCGGAGTTGAGAATCGTCACATTCCCATCAAAGCTCGCCACGGACTCCCCGCTGTCGGTGCGCTCCACATGGATCCGGTCGGCCAGAGCGTCGAACACGCCGCCCTCCTGGCGCTGGAGGAGGCGGGGCTGCGTGTCCCCCGGCGCGAAGCGGGTCAGAGTGATGTCACCGGTCTCGATGTTCAGGCGAAGAGAGGTGGTGATGGCGGTGATGTCGCCCGCCTGCAGCTGGACATGGGAGCCCGTCGCGGTCATGACCTGGTCGGCCCCGTCGACGGCCAGGTTGTCGCAGTCGAGATCGAACTCCTCTGAGCGGACTCGCACCTCTCCAGAGGCTCTGATATCGCCACTCGAGGACATGTGCGTCAGCTCGCCGCAGTGGAGCGTGAAGGTCCCCCCCAGCGATGGCATGGTGGTCTCGACCGGTGCCGCCGCGGCGATGCACAGCGGGATGAGTGTGAGAAAGGCTTGGGCTGTGACCCTGACTGTCTTCACGGATCGGCTCCTGCGGTGTGAGTTCACTCGCTCGGCGCGTTGCGCATCTGGACATGCCCCTCGAAGTGAGTCACGGTCTCGCCATCCTCATCTGTCTCAATGGAGATGCGGTCGGCGAAGGCGGTGAAGGTCGACTCCCCCTGGTCCTGAGTCACGCAGGGCTGAAGACGGCTCTCCTCGCTGCGGCTCAGCGTGATGCCCCCCGTCTCGAGATTGTACTCGAGCACCTCGCTGACGGCGGTGATGTCCCCCATCTCGAACTGGACGCGCTGACCGGTCGCCACCATGGTGCCGCCGGTTTCGCTGTACACGAGATCATCACAGTCGAGGTTGAAAGAGTCGGATCGGATGATGACGTTGCCCGTCGCGTGCGACAGGCCTGTCTCCGAGTCGGCGACGAGGCTGTCCATCTCGAGGACCGCGCCATCACCCAGCGCGGGCATCGCCGTCATCTGTCGGGCGGATGCGTCGGTGGGGGCCGCCGCCGTGGCCAGCGCGGCCATCGACAGGGCCACACTCAGAGGGAGAAGAATGCGGACGTTCACTGATCAGCCTCCCTGTTCAGGGGTCGAACCTCGCGGTCAAACGCGTCGAGGTCAAGATGGGACTCATAGCTGAACTGCGGATGGCTGAATCGGTAGACCTCGATCCGTCGATCGGTGCGGATCTCCTGGCCCCGGATGATCCGGGCCGAGCCATCCTCGAGTGTCTCAACGAGGGTGAACGGCTCGTCGGTGAACAGCTCACCCTCCAC
>JAFGKF010000172.1 GCA_016928695.1 Candidatus Sumerlaeota bacterium
CTCGGATGATGAGCCCCTCTTGGGCGATCGAGTTGCCCGCGTTACCCGCGGTGATACCGGTCTCCACATGGCAGTTGCGGCAGGGCAGAGGGGGATACACTGTGTGGATCCGCCAGCGGAGCAGTCGATATCGCCATCCGTTCCACACGTGGCGAAACGAGCGCCTCCTGATCGAGCCGACCGGTGGGTAAACGCAGCAGGGCTGGACATCACCCGTGGGCGTGATGAAGGGATGGAGCCAGGGGCTGCCGCACCGCTGAGGGAAACGTCCGCGCCTCGGGAAGAGCCGCCCCACCTTCCGGATCTTCTGCCAGAGCGTGATATCCGCCGTCGGGATCGAGCACTCCTCGTGGTCCGGCGGGAGGCGCAGCTCGACGCCCACCTCCTTGGCGGCCTGTCGGGCCTCGGCGAAGCATCTGCGGGCCAGTGCGGGCTCGTTGCGCAGCGACTCGGAGTCGAACTCGGTCCAGTTGAGGCTGTAGTCGATCACGTTGACCGCGGCGATCTCGTATCGCGCGGCGAGGCGGACGACATCGGCGAGCTCGCGGATGTTGGACCGGACTGCGACGAAGTTGAAATACCACGCGCTGAGCAGCTGATCGATGTGGATGCGGCGCAGGCGAAGGATCATCGCCAGGCGCTCGAGCGTCCGCTCGAAGCTGCCGCCCAGCCGGATCTTCTCGAAGGTCTCCTTGGTCGCACCGTCGATGGAGACGTTGACCCCGACCTTGTGGCGGATCATCTGCTCGATGCGGCGGATGCTCAGCCCCGTCGCATTCGTGGTCATGTTCAGCGGGGCGCCCTCGGAGATGCTGACGCTCAGAATGTCATCGAACGTGTCGCCGATCGTCGGCTCCCCGTAGCCGCTGATCCCGATGTCCGTGGCCGTGGGGATGAGCTCCCTCTCGATCACACCCAGAACATCGCGGTCCATGTCCGCACCGAAGTAGGCGCCATACCCCTTGAGGCAGGTCTTGCAATAGTAGTTGCACTTGTGGGTGCCCTCGATGTTGAGCCGGGGAGGCAGAGAGCGGAGTCGAAGCCGCCCCTCCTCGAACTCCCGCATCGCCAGCTCTGCGTTCTCCTCCTGGCGCTGCGTGCGGGCACGGCGCTGAAGGGGTGTTTCCCGATCCTCCGCCTCCGTGACACCACCCCTCTTCCGCAGGTGGGCCACGTAGCGCAGACCCATCGTCGCCCCCTCACTGCCCCCGAAGTCATCAATGACCTGCTGGTACTCGGCCTCCGCCTCATCGAGCCGCCCCATCTTCACCAGGCGGTCGGGGATGCAGAGACGGAGGCCCTCATCCCCGGGGATCATCTCCAGGAGGCGATGGCAGAGCTCGATGGCCCGCTCCTCCTCGCGGCGCACCGAATGGACGAAGATCAGATGCCGGAGCAGCTCGGGGCAGCGCGGATGCCTCTCCCAGAGCGCCTCGAGCTCATCGATGACACTCATGTCCCCCCGGTGGATGACCTCGAGCAGAGGCTCCAGCTCCGGGGGAGCAGGCTCCCTGGACTCCGTGGCGGTTTCAGCGGTCGACACAGCGACTGATTCCCCAAACACTGCCCCACGCGGGGACAATCGCGCGATTGTCCATGGGGGGTGATTCCCCGTCAACCCCTCTCAGGCACACTTGCCAGACCCGGCGAAACCCCCTACTCTCCCCCAGATCGGTGGTCACACCATCGCGTCCCCGATGCACATTCTCATCACCAACCACAATGTCCGCGGACAGGGCACCTATTGGAGGGCGCTTCAGTTCGCCCGGCAGCTCCACATGCGCGGGCACACGGTGACGATGATGTGCGTCGCCGCGGACAAGAGATTTCGGGCACGCCGGAGTCACCGCGACAGATTCACGCTCTTCGAGACCCCCCACTGGGCACCCGGCCTCGATCCGCAGGAGGGGTGGGGACTGCTCGACCTCCTCTTTCGGACGAGTCACGCCCTCGTCCGGCGAGTGGATCTCGTGTACAGCTTCTCTCACAAGCCCAACTGCATCATCCCCGCCCGCGTCGCCCGCATGCGATCGGGCTGCCCCTGGGTCAGCGACTGGTGCGACTGGTGGGGCGGACCTGAGGGACTCTTCCGCCGATGGGTCATCCCGAGTGAGGCCTTTCAGGCCCTCCCCCCCCGCACACGCCGCTGGCGCGAGCGCATTTTCCGGCGCGAGGAGCGGCGCGAGGAGCGAGTCCGGCACCGCGCGGATCTCGTCACCCTCATCTGCCACGCGCTCCGAGATCGCGCCCAGGGACTTGGCCTGCCCGAGGAGAAACTCCTGGTGATCCCCTCGGGCGCCCCGACCGATGCCATCACCCCCGGCGACAAGGGCAGGGCGCGTCGTGCCCTCGGGCTCAGCCAGACCGCCTATGTCCTGGGCTACATGGCGAACATGCACCTCGATGAGGACCTTCTGCTCCGGGCCTTCGCCCGACTGCTGGACGTCTCCCCCGACGCCGTGCTCCTCGTGATCGGCCCCCCCTTCGATCACCCCGACCGGCACCTGACGCCGCAGCGCCAAGCCACCTCCCTGCGCACCCTGGGATCCATCCCCTTCAGCGAGGTGCCCACCGCCCTGGCCGCCTCCGACGTGCTCCTCATGCCGCTGTCCGACTGCCATTACAACCGGGGCCGCTGGCCCAACAAGATCGGTGACTACATCGCCGCCGGTCGCCCCGTGATCGCCACCGATGTGGGCGACGCGCCCGACCTCCTGCGCCGCCACGGCGCGGGATGGATCGCGGCGCCGACCGCCGAGGCCCTGGCCACCGAGATGGCTCAGGCGTACGACGACCGCCTGCGCTGGGGCGAGATGGGCGAGTGCGCCCGAGAGCTCGCGATGACCGATCTGAGCTGGCATCGCCTCACCGAGCGACTGATCACCGCGATCCACGTCCGGCTGGGACTGGATCTCTCACGCGTCTGAAGGAGGTCCCCCCGTGCCACGATCACACCTGATCCCCACGATGCTTGCCCTGATCCCCATCGCTCTCGGCATCCCCGCCGGGACGCACGCCTTCAACGTCGTCGACGATCCCTGGCTGAACCGGATCGTCCGCGAGGTGCGGAGCGACTTCCTCGACATCGTCGACTACGACCGCGTGGACGTCTGCCTCCTGATCCCCGATCCCGAGGACGAGACGACATGGTGGCGGGGCTCCTATGGGGGTGACAGCCTGACCTACCCGGCGAGCTGCGTGA
>JAFGKF010000173.1 GCA_016928695.1 Candidatus Sumerlaeota bacterium
CCGGGCCGCTCAGGGTGTATCCCGCCAGGTCGATCACCACATCATCGGCCCTGATGGCGATCCCGCTGGTGACACCCGGAGCGACCGAGAAGGAGTCCGTGAGATAGTAGACACCGGACTCCTCGAGCGTGACCGGCACCGACGTGATCGGCGTGGCGACCGGAAGCCCCGGGATCAGAGTCGGGGCAGGGGCGCCGGGGGGATTGAGCTCACCCGCAGACACTCCTGAGACACACAGTGCAATGATCGCCGACAGGGCGATGCGGATCAGAAGGGATCTCATGACTGGTTCCTCCCCACATTGTCGAGAATGGCAGCGGGGAGGATGAGCGCAGCCCCTCCCTCTCCCTGGAGATGATTGGAGACAGGAGGGACCACACATGTCAAGAGATGCTCCACAGCCAGTGAGATTCATGTCTGCAGCGCAGAACACTCTCACTCACCGAGCACTGTCAGCCATCTCTCCCACGCTCGGTCTCGCGCCTCCCGGTTGGCATCGGAGGCGTCGGGAGCCTCGCCGGTGCGCATGAAGGCGTGCCCCGCCCCCTCGTGGATCACAGGCTCGAGGACCTTGCCCGCGGCCTCCAGGAGAGCCGCGGTGGCGGGCACTGTGGAGGTGACGCGCGCGTCGTTGCCTCCGTAGAAGCCATGGATGGGGCACGCGATCCGCTCGGCGTCCTCCGCGGTGAGCTCGGTGCTGCCGTAGAAGACGAAGGCGGCCTGGAGGTCGGCGCGGTTCGTCGCGAAGCGCAGGCTCTGCCCGCCACCCCAGCAGAAACCGGCGACGGAGAGCGTGCCGTTGCAGGCTGGCAGGGCGATCACATGGTCCGCGACGGCGCGGAGGTCGGCCGTCACCTGGTCGGGGTCGAGCGCGTAGATCGCCTGCGTCGCCGCGTCCTGGC
The DNA here is from genome assembly GCA_016928695.1 of Candidatus Sumerlaeota bacterium. Classification (GTDB taxonomy): domain Bacteria; phylum Sumerlaeota; class Sumerlaeia; order JABWBI01; family JABWBI01; genus JAFGKF01. The sequence goes on from JAFGKF010000173.1 coordinate 903, forward strand.
TCGCGAACGCGGCAGTGTTGCCGCCCTCGGGGCCCATGCCCGAGAGCAGATCGGGGGCGATGGCGATGTGGCCCGCCTCGGCGAGCCGGTCGGCGACGCCGCGCACCCAGTCGGTGAGCCCCCTGTTCTCGTGGATCACCAGCACGGCGGATGCCGGTTGATCGACCTCGGGATACGCGACAAAGCAGCGGACTGTGCGCTCGCCGCTCGCGACATCGATCCACTCGTGATGCCTCGGCGACTGCTCGAGCCGCTCGAGGACGAGGTCCTGGGCGCACGCCGACACCGCGAGTGCGGCGAGCAGCGCCCCCATCAGAGGACGTGTGAGATTCATTTTCAGACCACCCCCATTGCGATCGAAATGTCTCCGTCGCACGGATCGGGTGGCGTGTCACGGACTTTCGGGGATGGGGAAGGTGGCCAGAGGGGCATCCTCGCCTTGACGGATCAGCGAGATGCACCCGGGGGCGGGTTGTCAATCCCCCTCGATGATCAGTCGCCTCAGCTTGCCCGTCGGCGTGCGGATGAGGTCGTCGGTGAGCTCGACGGAGACGTCGAACTCGCGGTCCGTGTTCTCGTGGATCACCTCGGCGATCCGGGCGGGACCATCCCCGGGGAAACCCTGCTCGGTCTGGCAGCGGCAGATGATGGTCCGGGGTGGGCGGTGAACAATCTGCATGTTGAGAATGCCCGGCACTCTGAGGTGGGGAAGAATCGTGAAGCAGAGCTGCGGCCAGTGCCGCCCCGAGGGCCCACGGACAACCTCGATGAACCGCCCCATCATCGCCTCCAGGCGAGGGAGAGTGCGCCCGCAGGGGCAGCGGTGGGTGGTCTCGGAGGGCCAGAGGCGTCCGAGGTCGCCGGTCTCGTAGCGGATCAGCGGAAGTGCCCGGTTGTCGAGATCGGTGACGGCGAGTGCCCCCATGCTCTCATCCAGGCCCTCGATGGGGAGCACCTCGACCCAGACGCGGTGTGCGTTGATGTGCATGCCCTCATGGGCCTCGCACTCATGAGCGATGTCGCCCAGCTCCACCGATCCGAAGCGGTCGAAGACCGGCGCACCGAGGGCCTCTTCGAAGAGCGAGCGGTTGGCCGCGCTCAGCATCTCACCCGTGCTGATGATGGCCCGCGGCCGAGGGGGTCTCAGCCCACGCTCGTGGCAGTGACGGATGTAGACGGCCAGAAGGGTGGGGAAGACCGTGAGCAGCCGTGGCCGAAAGCGGCTGACTCGGCGATGGAAGAGGTTGAGCATCTCCTCGTCGAGACGCTGGGTGGAAAAGAACATGCGGTTGAGCAGCCGCAGGGGAAGCCGCTTGTGCCACGATCGCCTGCCGAAGGGGAGTCCCACGTCTGCCCACAGCATCGCCTCGCGCTCGCCCACCTCGATGCCCACCCAGCGGTGATTGAGGTGGACGGTCGCGTGGTGCAGGGGGTCGCGGGCGCGGTCCGCCCAGAAGCAGAGCCGCTCGCCGGAGGAGCCGCTGGAGCGGCAGAGGATTCTCTGATCCTCGGGGACATTGTCAGCCAGGCAGTCGTCGAGACGATTGCGGACCTCGTCTCGTTTCAGGCGGGGAACGCGGGCGAAGTCCTCCCAGGTGCGGATGTCGCCCGGCTCGGCGCCGATCGATGTGAGCTTCTCCCGCCAGATGGGGACGTGATCCCAGGCGTGCTGAAACAGCTCACGGATCCGAGTGAGGGTGTGCTCCGCGCGGCGCTCGGGGGGCCAGCGCGACTGCTCCTCGAAGCGCGCCACGTGCGCCATGATCGACTTGCCTGAGACCTTCCTCAGCAGGCCGAAGACATGCGGGTACATCACATGGCGGACGACCCACGGACCGATGCGCTGTTGCTTGGTCGCTGTCAGAGGAGTCACTCCTGGCCAAGCGCAGTCTCCAGCGCCCGAACAGCCTCGGCGTGGCGCTCGAGCTCGGGCGCGCCCCGGGCGGGATCATAGATCTCGTGCGCCTCGGAGAGACGGCCCAGGGCCAGCAGGCACTGGGCGACGTTGAGCCGTGCCACGGGATCATCGGGCCTCCGCTCGAGGGCCATGAGACCGATCTCGATGCCCCTCTCGCACTCGCCCACGGTCATGGCCAAGTTGAGAGCCAGCTCTGTCGTGCCGGGATGATTGATGCCCAGCTCCACGGCGCGAGCGGCGTGCTCCCAGGCCAGCCCGCTGTCACCCATGCGCGCCGCTGCCTGGGCGAGATAGTAGTGTGCCCAGGGGTGATCGGGGTTTTGCAGCAGAGCCTGCTCGCAGACGGCGCGCGCACGCTCAGCGTCCCCGAGATGCACCAGAAGGATGGAGGCGATGCGCAGCTCGGGCTCCACATTGGTCGACTGTGGTTCGGAGGCGAGGGTGTAGGCCTCCAGCGCCTCCTGCCACTGCCCTCGGCGCTCGGCGAGTCGCCCCTGGACACACATGATCTCCGGATTCCCCGGATACTCCTCCAGGCCCCGATCGATCAGGCTCTGGACCAGGTCAATCTGTCCCGCTCGGAGGAGTGCCCCCGCGGGGCGCACATAGTACCAGAAATTGGGAGTCTCGATCTCGCCGATGTGCTGGAGATGCTCAGTGGCCGCCTCCCAGTTGCCCGCCTCCACTTCGATCATCCCAGACTCCAGGTGTGCCGTGGGCTCCTGCGGATCGATCTCCAGCGCAGTGTCGAGCCAGTGACGCGCCTGCTCGAGATCCCCCATCGCCCTGTGAGCCAGAGCGACCTGGAGCCGATACCAGGCGTTCACGGGGTTGAACTCCACGGTCTGGAGCCGCTGCTCGAGTGCCTCCTCATGGCGCCCGAGACGCATCAGCGCATCGCCCAGCCGCTCATGGACGCGCACGTCGCGGAACCCCGAGCGCTCCGCCTCCTCGAATGCCGCCAGGGCCCCCTCGGCGTCTCCCACCGAGAGCAGCATGTCGCCTCGGCCGATGGCCTGCCAGTAGCGCTGGTAGGCCGAGCCCCCTGTCTGTCCCAGGGCCGCGTTGACGACTCCCAGCACGTCCTCGAAAGTCCGTCCCTCATGCCCCGGCAGACGGATGAGATCGATGCCTTCGAGCTGGATCACCTCCTCCCCCTGATGTGCGCCGGGGAGCTCACCGGCGAGGAACACGGTGCGATCGGATTCGCTGAGCACGTCACGCAGCGTGCCGATGTCGCGCACATAGGCTGTGGGGACATCGATCCGGTGGATCAGCAGATAGCCTCCGAGGATGCGCAGATATCTCTGCTGCGCCAGCAGAACCACTGGGCGCTCATCGAGGTGCTCGGCGATCACGGCGACCGCCCCCTTGCAGTCATCGACCTGGCGACTCCAGAAGCGCTCGAGCGAACCCCAGACCGCGAACAGCAGTGCCGCGGCGAGCGCCGACGCGGCCACGGCGCGCACCGGTGCTCGGCGCGGAAGCCTGTCTGTCACCCACCCCAGCCCCGCCCCGCCCCACAGGCACCACAGCGCACTGTAGAGCAGATTGTACCGCGTGGAGAAATACTGCTGCAGCCAGTTGCAGAAGAAGACTGTGCCGATGCTGCCCGCCACGATGAGAAATGCGGTCATCCCCAGGAAACGCATGCGACGCTGTGCCATGAGGGCGATCACCCCCAGTGCCGTGAGGGAGCTGACCAGATAGAAGGAGGGGAGCCCGAGAAAGAGATAGGGGATGTGCACATGGGAGGGGAACTGGAGCACGCTGGTGAAAGACTCCCCCAGCACGCTGTGGGGAACAGGGGGATAGATGGGAAGGGTCCCCTGCTGTCGCACAAGGATCAGTCTGGGAAGCCAAACCGCGCTCAGCGCGCCGGTGGCCAGCCCCGCGGCGGCGAACAGCGCCCAGCTGAGAAGTGCCTCTCGTCGGCTGCCCCGCCAGCGCCAGAGGCGCACGGCGGTGTCCAGCGTGGCCCAGAGCCCGAGGATCCACAGAAAGAACACCGCCATGAAATGGGACAGCACCGCTGCCGTCCCAGCCAGTGGGAACAGAGCCCAGAGTCGACGCTTGGACTGCCAGTGGGCTTTCATGAACAGCAGAAGGGAGAGGAGAGAGAACAGAAGCCACAGCAGGTACATCCGGACCTCGACGCTGTACTCCACCGACATCGGCGAGATGGCCCAGAGAAGGGATGTGAACAGGCTGGCACCGCGGGTGAGGGTGGTCCGGGCGATGAGGTAGAGGAGCCAGAGAGGGATGAGGCTGATCAGCACCATGGCCAGGCGAAGAGTGACCTCGGGATTCGATGTGTGCGGAAGGAAATAGAGCAGCAGGTGCTGGATGGGTGGGTGGCCCGTGCGCCCGGGCATGAGCTCGAACAGGTGCCCGATCGACTCGGCCTCGTAGGCGACGCCGACCGTGGTCATCTCGTCATAGTGAAACGATGGCCCCCCGATGTTGATCAGCCGCAGAGTCAGGGCGAGGGCGGCGATGGCGAGAAACGCCAGCCGGGCCTGACCGCGTGTGATGGAGAGAGTCGCTGCCCGTGTGTCTTCAGGCGAGCCCATCAGCGCCAACCCTGTGATTCAATCGCACTCCGGACACAGGCTCTGTGTCCCCACCCCGGCTCACCCACCGCCGCACTGACATCCTCCTGGCCGCGCCTCATCGGCACCTCTGGCACACCCTGAAAACACTGTGGGCACACAGATCACAGTTGCCTGCGCCACGCCTCTCTGTCAAACAGGAACTGAGGAGCGCCTGTCTCAGAGCGATGACCAGAGAGAGAGCGATCAGAGCTGTGCCACCGTGGGGAAGCGGTCGGGTCTGATGGTCGATGATCTGCGCGAGCTCCGGCGAGCCCTGGCCTTCAGGGATCCCATCCACGTCACCCGCCCCACGCTCCCGGGCCTTGATCAGTTTCGGCAGAGACTGGAGCCGGTGTGGCGGAGCCACTGGCTGACCAACGACGGCCCCTTCCACCGTGAGCTCGAGGAGCGCCTCAGCGCCTTCCTCGGTGTGGAGCACCTCAGCCTGATGTGCAACGGGACCATCGCTCTGCTCATGGCCCTTCAGGCGCTGGAGATCACCCACGGGGAGGTCATCACCACGCCCTTCACCTTCCCGGCCACCACCCATGTGATCCACTGGAACCGACTCGAGCCGGTCTTCTGCGACATCGAGCCGAGAACCTTCAACATCGATGCACAGCAGATCGAGCACCACATCGGCCCGAGAACGAGAGCCATTCTCGCCGTCCACGTGTTCGGCAATCCCTGCGATGTGAAGACGATCGACGAGATCGCGCGGCGCCATCGGCTGCACGTCATCCACGACGCCTCCCACGCCTTTGGGGTCGAGCTCGAGGGCCGATCGGTTCTGACATGGGGAGATCTGTCCACCCTCAGCTTCCACGCCACCAAGCTCTACTCCACGATTGAGGGGGGAGGCGTTGTCGCCTCCACACCCGAGCAGAAGCGCCGCCTCGACTTCCTGAAGAACTTCGGCATCGCCGATGAGGAGACCGTCATCGGACCCGGCGTCAATGGAAAGCTCAACGAGCTGCAGGCCATCTTCGGACTCCTCACCCTCGAGGGGGTCCGCGAGGAGATCGACCGCCGCCTGAGGATCACCGAGATCTACCGCGGCGGCCTCCGCGACATCCCGGGGGTCACAGTGCCCCGGCCTGTGACCGATGTGCGGCACAACGGGGCGTACTTTCCCATCCTTGTCGATCGAGATGGCTTCGGCATGGACCGCGACGCGCTCTACCGGCATCTCAAGCTGTTCAACATCCACACGAGGAAGTATTTTCATCCCCTGTGCAGCCATTTCCCCTGCTACGCCTCGCTTCCCTCCGCCGATCCGCTGCGCCTGCCGGTGGCCGAGCGCGTCGACTCCCAGGTTCTCTGCCTGCCCATCTTCGGCACACTGCCACCCGACCACGCGGTGAGGATATCCGAGGTCATCCGTCAACTGCAGGGGCGAGAGCTCACCGCCGCCGATGCCGCTCTGCACTGACAGAGACCGCATCCCCCCTTTGGACTGGACGTGGGCCGATGGCGGCGGTTAGGGTCCGTCCGATCCGCCTGATCTCCAGCCGCTGATGTCTGAGACCCCCACCGCATGACCACCCACGACATGAGCCCCTCCCCCAGTTCGCCGGGCGATGAGCGGCCCGAGTTCTCGGTGATCATCACCTGCCACTACGAGGAGAAGAGCATCGGTGAGTTCAGCCGGCGCCTGATCAGCACCATGGGGGCGATGGGCCGGACCCACGAGATCATCTTTGTGAACGATGGGAGCACCGATGGGACGTTTGATCACCTGAGGGAGATCATCGATGCCAATCCATCGGTCACCGCAATCGCCGACATCTTCCGCAACTCGGGCCAGGCCAACGCCATCAGCGCCGGCATCTCCCTCGCCCGGGGGCGAAATCACATTTTCATCGACAGCGACCTGCAGCTGGACCCCGAGGAGCTTCCTCGGCTCATCGAGGTGTTCGACCAGGGATTCGACATTGTCAGCGGATACCGCAGCGAGCGCCAGGACACCGCGCTCCGCTCCATCCCCTCGAAGTTCGCAAACATGGTGATGCGCCGCATCGCGGGCCACCGGCTGCGGGACTTCGGATGCACTTTCAAGGTGTTCAATGGCAGGCTCATCGCGGCATTCGATTTCGGTCCGCACCAGCCCTTCAACCCCGCCTATGTCTTCTCTCGGGCCGGGCGCTGCGCCGAGGTGCCCATCACCCATCACCCCAGGCGCTACGGCAGATCCGGGTGGCGGCTCAGGCGGCTGCTGGACTACTTCACCGACAACCTCGTCGGCGTCAGCCACAGGCCCTTTCAGTATCTCTTCTTCCTCTGCCTGATCGCGGCTGGCCTGTTCATGCTGCGGATCCTCTTCGCCTGGGTGGCGGATTTCACGCTGATCGAGACCATCACGCCGGGGCTCATTCTCAATGTGATACTCGTTCACCTTCTCCTTGTGATCTCGGTCCTGGCTCTGGTGGGGGAGTATGTCATCCGCAGCTTCATCCGGCAGCGGGGTCACCCGAACTACGTCATCCGCCATCTGGTGCGGCGAGATCCCCGAACGGGGGAGATCGAGAGAGAGTGAATTCTCTTTGACTCCCCCAGAGGCAGGCATTGAGTATCGCGGTCACCGCTGCGCATCCGCTCTGTGTGGTGCGGAGCGGGGTGAGCCGATGAGAGGGGAGGGCTGAGATGGGATCTCTGCCGGAGAGCCAGCTCCGTCAGATGGGTTTCAGGCACCTGGGCTCCAACGTGAAGATCTCTGAGTGCGCCTCTCTCCACGGCGTCGCACGCATCTCCATCGGCGACGAGTCGCGGATCGACGACTTCTGCGTGCTCTCCGCTGGAGAGGGAGGCATCTCGATCGGCCGCCATGTCCACATCGCCTCCCACTGCATTCTCGTGGGGCAGGGGGCCATCGTGCTCGAGGACTTCTCGGGCCTCTCCTCCCGATGTGCCATCTACTCGAGCACAGACGATTACTCCGGGAAGTCGATGACCAATCCCACCGTGCCCGACGAGTTCCGTGACGTGACCCACGCGCCGGTGAGACTGGGTCGGCACGCCCTGGTGGGCTCTGGCACCACCATCCTGCCAGGGGTCACTCTCGGAGAGGGTGCCGCCGTCTGGGCCATGTCACTGGTCAGGGGCGACTGCGAGCCATTCCAGTCGTACTTCGGTGTCCCGGCCAAGCGGATGACACGGCGCAGCCGAGATCTGCTGGAGCTCGAACAGCGGCTCGAGGAGAGACGCGGATCGGGCTCTCCGTCTGATGATCCCTCCCCCCGCTGACACCACGTCCCCATGAGAAGCGCCCTGTCCCCCCGGAGACTCATCGGTCCCCTCCTGGGCATCGCGGCGCTGCTCTGGCTGCTGAGCCGGATCGACTACACCCGTCTCGGCGAGCACTGGCGCGGCATCGACATCCGCCTCCTGCTCCTGAGCATCCTCCTCGCCCAGCTCTCGGTGTTTGTCCGTGCACTCCGCTGGCGATATCTTCTGCTGACAACGCGGCCCATCGGTCCGCGCCACCTCTACTCCGCGGTGGCGGTCAACATGGCGGCCAACTGGATTCTCCCCTTCCGCCTGGGTGAGATGGCCGGGGCCTATTCCCTGCGTCAGCTCGAGCCCGTTCCCTTCTCCACCCTCATCGCCTCCGTGGTGGTCGATCGGATCCTCGACATGGTGTGGCTGGCCGCCGCCACCCTCGCGCTTCTGAGCTGGGAGTGGCCCGAGCAGGTTGTCATCCCCGAGTCTCTCTTCGGGGTCACTGTGGGGATCTCTCCGAAGGCCCTCAGGGTCTCAGCCATCGCTCTGGCTGTGATCCTCGCCACCGCTCTGGCCTTTCTCGCCCTGCTGTCGCGTGGGCATTCACGGTTCAGTCGGGCGCTGGGGCGCTCGCTGGAGAGGGTGGCGCCGCGTGCTCACCGGGTCCTCGGACGCGCCGGATTTCACTTCTCTCTCGGCCTCCAGGTCCTGCGTCAGCCCGCCCATCTCGCCATGGCGGCCGCTCTGACAGTGGTCATCTGGGGACTCTATCTGGCGGCGGTCCTTTTGCTGCTGTGGAGCTTTCCCATCAGCGCACACCCCACTGCTCTTCAGGCACTGGCGGTGCTTGTCTTCGTCGCAGCCGGCCTGATGCTGCCCAATCCCCCCGCTTATATCGGGACCCTCCATGTCGTCATCGTGCTCGCCCTTGTTCTCAGTGACCCCGGGATGTCACTCGAGAGAGCACTCAGCTTCGCCATTGTGTATCACCTGGCTCAGCTCATCCCCACCGTGATGATCGGAGGGGCTTTCATGTGGTGGGACAATCTCTCGATCATGCCGCGACGGGATGACCTCCCCCGTGGGGACGAGACCTCGCCGGAGTGAGATCGCTGAGTGCTGCTGCGGTGGCATCGGCGGAGGCCGCTCTGAATTGATGACGGTGAGACGCCTCCTCGATGGGCGCCTCTGCGCCACAGTCGGGCTGCCCCGCACCGCGGGGGAGAGGCGTGGGGTGGATGGGTTCTCCGGTGCAGACTGCCATTGACGGAGGCCCTGCGAACGAGGGACAAGTGGCGGCGCTTTCAGAGATCAGGTCATTGGGAGGGATACCCATGAGCTCAATCCGTCTCATCGCCGCCGCGGCGGTCCTCGCCGCGGCTCTCATCGTCTCACCGTTCGCCGGCTCGCTCTACGCCATTCAGGGTGACAATCTGTACCGCATCGATCCCGCCACCGGGGACTGGGCCGCGCTCAGCGCCACCTGGCAGGGCACCGAGCTCCTGACATCTCAGGGCGGGATGCTGTTCGCCATCCAGGGCGACACGCTCTACCGGATCAACCCCACCGACGGTGCGTGGGAGCCCCTCTCGGGGACGTGGCAGGGGGCGAACGCCCTCACGGGCGGGCCTGCCGCGCTCTACGGAGCGCAGGGGGGTGCCGTCTATCAGGCGAATCCCGCCGATGGCAGCTGGGAATCCATCCCCGGCGACTACGTGGGAACCCAGTTTCTCGCCTGGTCGGGCGGGGCTCTCATGGTCTTCCAGAACGACGCGCTCTATCGCACCGATCCCGCGACCGGTGCCTATGAGCAGATGCCCTCCTCCTACGCCGGGACCACCGCGGTGGCGGGAACGGCGGACGCCCTCTATGTGATTCAGCAGGGGACCCTCTACGTCGTGGACCCCGTGAGCGGCTCCTTCCAGGCCGCGGGGGGCGGCTTCGATGACGTGACCGTGATGGCCGCCGTCGACGGCTGGGTCTATGTGGTCATCGGGGACGTCCTCCACCGCGTCAATCCGGCCGACGGCTCCACCCAGGCGCTGACCAGCACGTGGCAGGGAACCTCGGCGATGACGGCCCTGCCCTGACAGGGGTCAAAGCCTGAGTTTTCACCCCAGATTCCCAGGGGGTGGCGACACTGGGGCTTGATAACACCAAATGCCTCTCACTGGGGTCTCGCCCATGCTCTCGCTTGCACTCCAGGCCGCGGCCGAGACACCGCATGCCGATGTGGCCATCCCCCTCGCCCAGGACACCCTGCTGGCGCTCCTGATCAACCTGATCATCGCGTCGATTCTGGGGTCGCTGATCGCCTTCCACCCCCTCCGCCTCGGGCGCAACGGGGGAGTGGACTGGGAGATGAAGAAGTGCCAGATCCTGATCTGCGTCCTGGGGGTGATCCTGGTCCAGATCGTCGCGGGGGAGCTCGCCTTGGCCTTCGCGCTCGTCGGCGTCGGGTCGTTCATCCGCTTCCGCACCCCTGTCCAGAACCCCCTGGAGGGGGCGATCATCTTCGTGCAGATCATGATCGGGATGGCCTGCGGTGGCCACAATTACACGCTGGCCCTGGTGTTCACGGCCAGCATCTTCGTTCTCCTGCTGGTCCTCAACGTCCGCGAGGAGCTCTACACTGAGCTCTGGGAGGTCAAAACCCAAGGCGGCGCGGCCGACCGCTGCCGCGTCCAGTTCGAGACGCTGGCGGGCCAGTCGAGATTCCGGATCGAGCGGCTCAACCTCAAGCTGCAGACCCACGTCTTCACCTGCCGATTCCGGCCGCCCGGCACCGTCGACGTCGCCTCATTCGACCGGCGCTACCGCGGGATGCTCGAGCAGCACCCCGACGCCATTCAGTGGAACCGGCTCGAGTGAGGCGGATCGAGAGATCACACTTGAAAGTGGAGCACCGGCGCCCTTGCCGGTGTGCGATCGATATCAGGTGACGGAAAATGCCGGCGGGGGCGCCGGCGCTCCATCTTGTCATCGTGCCGGAATTCCCTCTGCCCCATCGTGCCGGAAGGTGTGTGACGTCTTTTCTGTCAATTGCCAAAGGCCACCGGCCCGCTCAAGTTTGTTGGTCTCAAGCCCACAAAAGAAAGGACGAGCTGGACCGATGGCCAAGGGAGACCAAAGCACACACGGCCCCGCGCGACAATCTCTGTTTGTCGACCGCGAGGCCATGAGAGGCATGATCGAGATCGCCGTCAGAGAGGCCCTGGAGGCGGTGCTGATCGCCGCGGGGATCACCGAGGAGATCGCCGCCCGCTGGGAGGGGCGGCTGCCCAAGATGTCGCAGTGCCTTCTGGCGGTCGTCGAGGAGACGCTGACGGTGCTCGATCTTCCGAGCGAGCTGCGTCGGCGGCTGAACTCGACGAACATGCTCGAGCGCCAGATGCGCGAGATCAAGCGTCGGACGCGCGTGCTCTCGATCTTCCCCAACGAGGCGTCGTGCCTTCGCCTGATCGGCGCGTGCCTCTTGGAGGTGCACGAGTCGTGGCTCGCCGAGGAGCATCGCCACGTGAACCTGGACCGACGCCTTGGGTGAGGGCTTGTCGGGGGGCTCGCCCCCCGCCAGGGCCCCGCCCGAAAAAACCAACCCACGAAAGGGACCTGAGACAGCAGCGGCGAGCGGAGGAAATTGCAGAAGACTCTTTACACTGCGGACATGCCACCCTGGACGTCGTGGCATTCGACATCTCCCCAGATCAATGGGGGATCACCTGCTGCGCTGACAGAGCAGTGCGAGTCTGGGACCTCAGGCTGGATGAGGGTGCAGAAACTGTGTCAGTGGAACCCTCCCCCGAGGATCTGCAGCCATGAGCCCAGGTCAGCTGCGAGAGTTCTGGCGGAGAGGGTGGGATACTATCACGCCGCTTTGGCAGAAATCGCTGACACGGTGTCACTTACTATATCTCACGACAAATCAGCAATTTGTACAGAATCCCCCTGGGCTCTCACTTCCCCAGATGGGACTGAATTCTTGTCGACATTGTCAGGATATTGTCTGAGGGCCCTGTCCGATCTTCTGGTGACACACACGATGGTGGATCAGGGCTGGGAATAAATCCTTCAATGCATCCATGTTGAGTTCCCGAATCCGCAGAGGTCCGTTCTTTATCGCAAATACTGATGGACCTCCACAAGTTGAAATTCTGAGCCGCGAGACATCGTCCGCACACGTCGACCGGCCTTACCTCTCAACTTTTCAGATAGCCAAGGGAGAGCTCAATTTTATGATGATCCCCTTTGAACAGGTCGGGAGGGCGCAAGAGATTTTCAGCCCCCTCGCAGCCAAACTCGCATCTTCTTAGCAACAGCTGGATTGTGCGACAACAAATGTAACTTGACAGCCCCGATAGCCAGATTAGTCTAACCCCATCCCAAAGCTATTCCAAAGGGGTGGCCATTGTGGCAAAGATCTTTCTCCCTGTATCAATGGCGTGTGTTTTCGTCTCTCTCTCCACGGGCTGCACATACTATGCGCCGGTGATGCCTCCTCAGGGGCTGCTGTTCTCGAACATCGAGTCCACCATCGACATCGACACCGATGAGACCGACTTGGGGTCCCGCCGAGGGGAGTCGTCGAGCTATGCGGCTCTGGGACTCTTCTCGTTCGGCAAGGCGAGTGTGGCCGCAGCGGCGGAGGAGGGGGATGTTCTGATCATCAACCACGTCGATTACGCCTACCTGAATGTGATCGGCCTGTTTCAGCGCTTCACTGTCATCGTGTATGGTGACTGATGTTGTTCCGACGCGCGAGCCGTTGCCGCCAACGCTGGGCTGTGCCGCTGCTCTCGGCGGTGACACTGTGCAGCTGCGCTGTTTATCATCAATCCCCCGTCAAGCCACCGCCGGGACTCCTCTTCACCAATGTCACCGCGCCCCTGACGACCGACTACCGAGAGACAGAGGCGTTCCCCTCCAGACGGGCGGTTCATGAGGAGACCCACTATTTCTGGGATGTGATTCTGACAGGCCTGAGCTTCGGCTGGGGTGAGGTCGATGTCCCCCAGATCGCCCAGGAACACGGGATCACAACCGTGGCTTACGCCGAGTATGAGCTCCTGAGCATCCTTGGCGTCTACGCGAGGTACCGGGTCCATGTCTATGGCCGATGATGTTCAGATGAGGCTAGTTTTCTGTTCCCTGAGAATGGCCCTGCTCATTCTTGTCGCGGGTGCTCTCACTGCCTGTGCACCCATGCCGCGGACGCCGGTCTTGCCGCCTGTGGGCACCGGTTTCTCTCTGCTATCGGCCCCCACGGATGTTCAGTTCGATGAAACGGGGTTCGGCCCCAGGGAGGGAGAGGCGACAACGCACACCGTCCTGGCTCTGTTCTCTTTCGGTGCCTCCAGCGTGGCGGCTGCCGCGGAGGAAGGGGGCATCGAGACCATCGATCACATCGGTCATCGCTACCTGAATGTCATGGGGATCTACACGTCATACACAACAGTGGTCTATGGGCGATAAATATGACATAGCTGGTCACCGTGACCAGACGCGATGAGCGCCCTCTGAGGAAGGCGAGAGCACTGCAAAGAGTGCTCGGTTGATATGCTGGCCTTTCCGTGACCTCAGACAAGAATCCCGCTTCTGCCATGGATCTTCATGATGAGTGACCGCACAGCCATCCGCATTCTCCTGGGTTCATGCTTGGTGGCGGCCCTGCTTCTCTTCAAAGTGTGGTCGGGCGATGGGATCGACGAGACCGGCTACAACATGTGGCTGAGTTCCATCATCTTCGACGGCGATCTTGATCAATCCAATGATCATTTGGACACAGGGGTGGACCCCGATTTTATCACCCATGACTATTTCAACCTCTCAGTCATGGGCTGTCATCCATGTAAGTTCAGCGTTGGCCCTGCTGTCATTTGGGGCAGCGTGCTGGCCCCCTGGGTCGGTGCAGAGTGTGTCGTGCGTGGTGCCCTGGGCTTTGAGCGTCCTGATAGGTTCGCCTGGCACCTGCGCCTGATCGTCTCTCTTGCCACGTTCCTCTTTGGCTGCCACGCGATTCTGCTCCTCTTTTTCACCCTTCGCCTGTTCTATCCAGCTGGCGTGTGCCTCGCCGCGGCGGGCGTGGCAACGTTGGGATCACCGTTGCTGATCTATATGACGTCATTCCCAGCGATGTCGCACACCATTGGCCTCTGGGCGGCGACGGTGGTCTGGTGGCTCTCAATCCGCCTCTGGCGTGGAGGGCCCCAGCCCCCAGGTGGGCGGGACTGGGCGCTGGGCATGGCGGTTGGCCTGCTGACCTTGATCCGCTGGCCCGCCGTGGTGTGGGCAGCGTTGCCTGCCACAATCTACATCGCTCGGATGATTCGCAGTGATCACCGCCTCTGGGCACTCGGAGGATCAGCAGTGGCCGCACTGGGATCGCTGTCAGTCTTTGTGATTCAGATGATTGCCTGGCACGCGGTGTTTGGGTCTTGGTTGACCATTCCACAAGGCCGGGATTTCCTGATTAGGGAAGATAGCCTCCCGCTCGTCGAAGTGCTCTTCTCACGCTGGAATGGGCTCTTCCTCTCTCATCCCTGGTTGCTCTTGGCCCTGTGTTCCCTCCCCCTGTGGGCCCGTCGCGCTTGGATCCCCGCACTCGGTGCCATGTTGGCCCTGCTGGCCACATGGGTTGTCAACGCCTCTGCCTTCGATTGGTGGGCGGGGACCTCTTTCGGCGGACGGCGCTGGATCCATGCAATGCCAATGTTCGCCCTTGGGTGGGGTGCAGCTCTCGCAGCGATCCCAGCAGGGCGCTCAAGGCGGCTCATCGGCGGGAGCCTCAGCGTGCTGGTGATCACACTCAATGTGCTGCTTGCCCTGCTCTGGGGCCGTGGAGTGGTCCGGGAGGATTGGTGGGGACAGTTGCCGATGGCAGGCGAAGTTCTGAAAAACATGATCACCTTTCCCCTGGAGTGGATCGACAGCGACATCTGGGACCTCTCCTTTGGTCGCCCCCAGAACACTTGGCTCAGCCTCATTCTTCTGGGTCTCCTCACAGGGGGAGTGGTTGTGATTGCCCGAATGTCACAAGGAGGCCGAGCTCCATGGCCCCGTGGTCGCTGGGCCAGGCGCCTGACTTGGCTTGTGAGTGGGTATTTCGCGCTCGTTATTCTCGTCGTGATCTGGGCATCGCTTCGCTCGCCTCACACAGACCAGCACCTGATGCTGCGCGGGCTGCTCCGAAGCTCCTGGGATTCTGAGACTCGCTGGAGAGCGGTGAATTCGGAGGATTTTCTTCTTGATCGCGACTGTCCAGCCCACTTGGCGGTGGTCGGAGCCCTGGCTTTCGAGAATGATGCCCCGGACCTTGCAATCGATCTTTTCAACGCGCTGGAGAGAATGCATCCCCGTCATGCAAGACTCCAGGTACTGCGTCTATCAGATGACCCCGATGCGAGGAGGCATGCAGCTCATCTGCTGATGACCAGCTCTCGGTGGCGTGATCCACTCATTGAGGCCACATTGATGGCATGCGCGCCAGATCTGGGGCTCCTGGACGAGCTCTGTGAATACTCGGCCACACCGGCAGCGCATCGCGGACACTATCTCAATGCACTCACACTGAGAGTTCGGGGGAACGGCCAGCCAAACCTCGAATGGGAACACCTGAGGCATCTCCACGCTCGCGCCCCCCAGGATATCAACCTCATTCTCCAATTGTCTGAGTTGGCAGAGCAGCGCGGCGACCACACCGAATCCCAGCGCCTCCGCTCCAGCGCGAGGCGCTGGTGCGAAACACGGTTGACCTCTTTTGAGCACCTTGCGCAGGACGACGCTCTTGGCGTCGCCCGCCAACTCACAGGTGAAGTTGCGGGCTGGGGGATGCTCTATCTCACCCTTCTTGATCACGTTGACGAGTTTGATGTGGCTGAAGAGATCTCAACCCGCGTGAGTCGTCTCATCCAGGGAAGACGCCAACACATACTGCTCCAAAACCACCTGTTTCAGCTGAGGTGGCGAGCGGCTCGGACCGTCGCAGGCCAGCCGGAGGGCCAACGCTTGATCGATGCAATCGAGGAGTACACACGTGCCAACATCGACAATCTGGACTGCCATCTTGCCCTGATCGAGCTCTGGGGAGCCCGTGGCGACTGGTTCGAAGCCTGTCTCGCACTCTCGATTATTCACGAACAGTTCCCCAATGCATCCGATTGGCTGGAGCTCGCTCGTTTCGCAGCGGCAGGATTGGACACTGAGCAGCTGCAGGCCTGTGATACGACCCAGATCCCAGTGAACATCCGTGCCACAGTGCTCGGAGGGTTGGCCCTGCGCGCTGCAGAGCTCGGACGGGCAAAGATGATGATGTATTTCGTGGATCTGATCCAGAGCTCCGGGTTGCCTCCCAGTGAGTTCGAGGATTTTCATCGGAGGCTCTTTCTCCAGAGCTGGATTGCAGCAAGAGCCGCGCTCGACTCCGACAGTCGCTCAAGGCTCATCACCTTCATAGAAAACTATGCCCAGGATCATCCCAACGACGTCGACGGGGTGCTGGCCTTGATCGAATGCTATGGCCTTCAGGGCGACTGGGAGCGCAGCTGCCTGCTGCTGGCAGAGGGAAGTCGCCGTTTCCCGGATGGTTCTGATTGGCTGACTGCCTCAGCGATGACTGCAGATGCGGTGGAACACAGTGAGATCGCAAACTTGGCATCTGAGGCCGTGCAGAATCTCCCGGAGTCAGCCCGCCCCATGGCTCTCGCGGGTCTGGCTCACCGTGCCGGAGCCTTGGAAGACTTCACGCTGGCACATTCACTCTGGCAGCGGGTGGAGGTTTTGGGTTTTGAAAGGGCAAGAGTTGTGGACTATGTTCAATCTCTGGAGCCTTTGACAGACTGAATACTGAACGACGTCATCTGTCCCCTCAGTTAAACCATCACTTGTGGCGCAAAGATAAGAAGGCGCACGGAGGAGAGCACAGGAGACGCTGAGGCAGAGATCCCCTACGTGATCTCCATTGTGGCCAGGAATGTGGAGTTGGTGGCATCAGAATTTCTCGCAACTGACACCACCTTCTTTAGTGGTGTTTCCCCGGGGGCAGTCAAAGGCCTCGCCGGGGCGGGCAGCTGCTTTGCATCAGTTTATC
>JAFGKF010000174.1 GCA_016928695.1 Candidatus Sumerlaeota bacterium
CTGCGCCCGCCGCCCCGGATCTGTAGGGGCGCAGCACGCTGCGCCCGCCGCCCCGGATCTGTAGGGGCGCAGCATGCTGCGCCCGCCCTGACACAGAGCGGGATCTGTGGGGGCGCCGCTCCCTGATCCTCGAGCGCCAGGGCCACGGCGAGCAGGCCCACCACGAGCGCCCCCGGGTGACGGAGCTCTACGGGGGATCACTCGGCTCCGGATCAAGCCGGCGCAGATTCTCTTGGACCGCTGGATTGTGAGGATCGATGGCCAGAGCCCGCTCCCAGGCGGCCCGGGCCTCGTCAGGGCGCTGGGTGCGCGCGAAAAGCACCCCCAAATTGTTCCACCCGTTCAGATTCTCCGGCTCGATTTCCACCAGTGTCCGGAGGGCCGCCTCGGCCTCTTCCCAGTGCCCTCGCCGCATGTGCTCCCCCCCTGCGCGGAGCAGATGAAAGGGGCGGATACGGCGAAGCTGTCGGTCATCAGGCAGCTGAGCGATCTGTGTCTCCACCACCGCACTGGCCAGATCAGCCCGCCCCAGGATGAGGAGGAGTTTGGCTCGGCGAACAGCCACATAGGGAGTGGGGGGCGCCATCCAAAGGGGGCCACGGGGGAGAGGTGTGATCTGAGCCAGGGGCTCCAGATCCTCCGCGCCCATCGCAGACCGCTCCACGATGGAGCGATTGCCCAGCGCCTCGTCGACGAAGACCACACCCCTGAGCCCGACGAAGACCAGGTGCCAATCGGGAGCCTCCCACAGCGCCTGGATCAGAGTCTCCGCCTCGCTGGAGAGAAGCGCCCAGTGAATGTCGTGCTCGCCGAAAAAGGTCCGCCAGTCGGCCTGCCCATTGACGAGAGCCTGGGACTCATCGAGCAGGTCGCCACCGTAGACGATCAGTCGGCCATCGATGGCGACCTGATACCCAGGAAAGAGCCGCCACAGCAGATACCCCCCGATGTTGTAGTCGTTGAACCCGTGACCCTCTGGAGCCTCCTCGGCCACGAAGCCGGCCTCCCCCGCGGGAAAGCGCCATGCAAAGGGGTGCACAGCCAGGCGGCGATAGGTGCCCCACGTCTGCCAGAGCCACCCGGTCAGCGTCAGGAGCAGAAGAGCGATCAGCAGAGTCAATGCGCCGGCCTGAAGCGCCGCGTCCGACCGAGGCCATCGGGCGGAGCGGCCATCCCACCATGTCCCCCACGTCTCCGCGATCACCACCAGTGAGACCAGTGCAAACAGAGCACTGTGACGCGCAGCCTGCATTCCCAGGAGGGCGAAGGCGGCGAACCAGATCCAGTGGATCGCCTCGCGCCGGGGGAGGGTCAGAAGCAGCCCCAGAAGTGCCGGCACGGCGAAGATCACCACCACATGGCGAAGGAAGAGATTGCGCGCTTGGGCGGGCGACTGCCACTCCAGAATGTGGCGCAGAAAGGCATCGGTCTCGGTCAACTCAAAGGGCAGAAGATGCAGCCGATATCCATAGGGATTGACCAGAGAGGCGAGCAGCACCGATGCGAGAAGTGCAGAGTGCGCTTTCACAAGGGGAAGGAGCGCCCTGTGTTCACCCCTCCACAGGCAGTTCAGACCCTGAGCAAAGGCGGTCATGCTGACGATCACCGGGCCGAGAAGGAAGGCGGGGTGACAGTTGGTCCAGAGAACCTGGATCAGGGGAAGCGATATCAGCGCAGCGCGTCTGGGGGGCGCTGTGCCCCGGGGCAGCAGCAGGAGAAATGCCGCCATGGCCGCCCATGTGATCAGCTCAGGCCGAACCGTCACGCGGTCGCCCATGATCACCAGGGCCGGTGCACTGGCGAGGGCGAAGATGCCCCACGCAACACCGCGGCGCCGCAGCGCCCAGCCCATTCCCCCGAACAGGGCGGACATCCAAGCCACCTTGAACAGCGTGAGGGCAGGCGCTGCACCCAGATGCCAGAGCGCAAGAAGCGCCAGCTGAAAGACCCAGTATTCATCGGCCCAGGGCTTTCCCCCCAGGAGGTGGGAGAAGGGATCATGGGTGGGCAATGCGCCCGACTCCCAGACGAACCGACCCGAGGCCAGATGCCACCAGGTGTCGTTGTTGTCGAGACCGAAGCAGGCGAGCGCGGCGACCCATGCCACGAGGGCGATGGCCACCGAGCGCTCGAGCACGGGTGAGGCCGCACTGCTCATCGGCGCCTCAGAGAGCAGAGGAGCTGAAAGTACTCGCGGATCGTCCGCCCGATCGGAATCGATGAGTGCCCCTCGCACAGGGCGTAGTTGTAGACAAAGGGGATCTCCGTGCAGCGGGCTCCGAGGCGCCCGAGGCGACACAGCAGCTGGGCATTTGCTCCGAAACCGGAGCACGTCATCAGGGAGTCGCCATGCGTCTCGAATCCCCGTCGCAGCGTGCCAGCGCGGTAGGCCCGGTAGAAGATCGAGTAGTCGCGCACACCGGGAAGGCCCACCCACAGGCGCAGCAGGAGACGGTTGAGAACCCAGCTCATCAGCTTCCGTTTGAAAGGAAAGCCGGGCTGCCCCGAACCGCGGCGATAGCGCGAGGCGATGGCGACATCATGCCCCGCGCGCACGGCGCCGATCAGCACGGGCAACAGCGCGGGATCACTCGTCATGTCGCCCTCCATGAGGACAACCACATCGTCGTCGTCCGTGCCGGCCAGCGCTGCGGTGAATCCGTCATGAAAGGTCTGGCGAATGCCCCTGTTCTCTGGGTGACGAACTGTCTCGATGGGAAGTCCCTCGGCACACCTGAGCGCCGCGATCTCCACTGTCCGATCAGACGAGCCGTCATCCACATGGATCACACGCCAGCTCTCGTCCACCAGGGCCCGGGCGATGGCATCGAGCAGCTCCCCGATCCTCGCCTCCTCGTTGAGCGTGGGGATGACCACATGGATCATGGGGGCAACAGGCCACACCCCACGGTCACAGGCAAAAAGAAAATCCCCGGCTGGACGTGGAGCCCGGCCGGGGAAGGAAGTTCGCTGACGCGGGGCGTCAGTCCGTGGCGAAGATTGACATCTCCACAGGGATCTGGCCCGTGTCGCTCACGGTCAGGTCGTCCATCCGCAGAGGGTTGGAGACCGTGTTGTCTGTGAAGCCTTCACGGTAGCCGATGGTGAAGACGCCGGGGCTGGTCCAGGCGACGGTGTGCACCTGCTTCGAGCCGCTCTCGTCGGTCGTGGTGCCCAGCGTGCCACCGAAGAAGGTGACGACGTCCGTGCCGTTGCAGTCGAGGCGCACACGCTGCCAGCCGTCGTTGGTGCCGGTGGTGTAGAACACCTCGCGCAGAACCTGCACAGGAGCCGACGAGCCGTCGAACGAGCCGGTGTTGTCGCCCTCCTCGCGGAACTGGATGCTCTGGCGAGTGGGGCTGCTGAACAGCGCGCCGTCGTCGTTGCGGTTCTGGATGGTGATGCCGGTGTCGCCGTTGAAGGTCTCCGAACCGTTGTAGAAGGGGCCGGTGGCTCCACGGAGAATGATCGACCATCCGTCGCCGTTGCCGGCGGCCTCTGCCGAGGCCGGATTGCCGTTGAGGTAGACGTAGCACTCGACATAGCCGTTGGCGAAGGGCGGGGCCTGGAGAACGGCGCTGTCGCCACCGCCCGTGTCATCCCACAGGACGCCGATGTTGCCGCCGCCCGGCGAGGCCGCGATGGCATTGGGGTTGGAGGCGGTGCCGGAGCCGATGGCGTCGGCCACGGTCGGATCCTGGATGTAGGGGACAACGAACTCGGCGCTGAACTCGGTCTCCGGGGAGCCGTCTGTTCCCGTGAAGTCGTTGACGTAGGGATACGAGGCGGTGGTCCAGACGTTCGAGAAGCCCGGTGAGGCCGGGATCATGCCGAAGTCCGCGGAGTTGTTGTTCGTGTCCACGCCGTCGGTGTAGCGGCCGACCGAGCAGGTCGTCGGAGAGCCCTGGCCGCTCGGGGTGTAGCCGGTGCCCTCCCACTGGCCGGCGGTCAGCGAGCCCGCGCCGGTCGAGCGGAACTCGTAGCCGATGGCATCGAGAAGCACCGCGCCCGAGTCGCGCAGCAGAAGCGCATCCGGGGCACCGACCTGGATGTCAGCGAGCGCATTGATCAGATCGACGTTTGGGATGGTCCCGTTCATGCCGATGACGTAGAAGCCATCGGCCGGCATCGTGGTCGCTGCCGGGATGGTGATCGTGGCATAGACGGCACCGTTGGCGCCATTGACGCCCTCGACGGTGTAGCCGCTGATGTCGGTCAGGGCCCCGCCGTCATAGAGCTCGATGTAGTTGACGTCATCGGTGCTTGCGTCGTCCCAGACGAGCTCGTTGATCACGACCGCGCCAAAGGAAGAGCCCACCAGAAGAGCCATGAGCACAATAACAAGGAATAGCGTATTCCTCATTGAGGATTACCTCCTGTGTGGCTGAATTTCTCTGAGAGAAAAACCCCGACCCTCACTTCACTGAACTCCACACTACCAGCGCAACACCCCTCCACGGGATGAGGTTGGCAATGAGTGGAGTGCGACCTCAATGCCGATTTCGACATCAGAAAAGTCAGGGATTTCCCTCCCTCTCTATCACATCATGGATGTTCGAGATCTGGCCGTGTCCTGTCAACATCCAATGGGGGCTTTCAACAGATGGACTCCGCTCGGACAGCGCGGGGACTTGCGCACCGCATCTCGCGGGACCCCAGCTCAGTCTCCCGTGGGAAGGAAATCCTCGGCGGCAGCTCTCTCCAGTCTCTGGGTCCAGTCCACCGGGCCTTCGTCATCCAGGGCGTGAAAGAGCGCCAAGCCGATCTCCTGCTCGCGCTCCCCGAACCAGATCGATTCGAGAGCCCTCCGAGCCTCCCCGAACGGTTTGGGGCGAACCGCGTTCACATGGTAGATAAGCAGAGCAGTTGGAGTGCGATGTGGCGCCGTCACCTGGCCCTCCCCTGTGCCACGCAGAGGGGTGTCAATGTCTGGCGCGCTGGGCTCTCCCACCCACCCAAGGTGCCCCCCCTCCTCCGCGCTGGGGGCATCGGAGAAGTCCCGCGCCAGCTGCGCGAAATCTTCGCCATCGGCAAATCGCGTGGCAATCATCTCGGCGGAGGCCTGCGCTCTCTGGAGGAGATAGTGGGCGGGGATCTCCTCCTCGCCCCAGGCGGGGGCAGTCGAAAGCCGGATCACAGAGATCTCGCGCAGGATCAGCTGCGGGTGATCGCGCCACCGGGCCTCGAGGATCGCCCCCAGCTCCTCCTCCGTGGGCGGGTGGCGCCTGATGGCCTGCCGCACAAGAGATGATGCGATCAGGTGGGCCCTTGTCGCCGCCCATCGGTTGGCGAAGAGGTCCTCGTCGGGAAGGGGCTGAGCGTCGACGAACGCGTTGTCCAGAGCGCTCTGGGCGAAGAGCCCGTGCATGTGCTCGGCCTCCCGCGACGCGGGATAGATGCGCGAGCCATCGATCCAGCGTCGATAGTCCTCCTCGGTGAAGACCTGATCGCCGATGGTCACCAG
>JAFGKF010000175.1 GCA_016928695.1 Candidatus Sumerlaeota bacterium
CGCTGGATCCCCGACGGCGCCTGGGTCCCCGCCCAGACGGCGATCAACGCCGCCCTCTTCGTCGGCTGCCTCGCGCTCGGATTCTGGCTGATCGAGGCCTCGGGCCTCGCGGGCCAGCTCTGGGCCTACTGGCTGCTCGGGCTCGTCGCGCTCGGTCTCGGCGTGCTCCTCACCCAGCCGATCGGCGGCGCCGACATGCCGGTCGTCATCTCGCTGCTCAACTCCTACTCGGGGCTCGCCGCATGCGCGACGGGCTTTGTGATCCAGAACAATGTGCTGATCATCGCCGGAGCGCTCGTCGGCGCGTCGGGCCTCATCCTGACCAGCATCATGTGCAAGGCGATGAACCGCTCCCTGCCCAACGTGATCTTCGGCACCATGGCCTCGGGCGGCGAGGCGATGGACGCCGACGAGATCTACAGGACGGTCAAGGCCACCAGCGGCGAGGAGGTCGCCATGCTGCTCGAGGGCGCGCAGCTCGTCGCCTTCGTCCCGGGCTACGGCATGGCCGCCAGCCAGGCGCAGCACGCGGTGCGCGACCTGACCAACCTGCTCGAGGAGCGCGGCGTCGAGGTCGTCTTCGGCATCCACCCCGTGGCGGGACGCATGCCGGGGCACATGAATGTGCTCCTGGCCGAGGCGGACATCCCCTACGAGAAGCTGCTCGAGATGGACGAGATCAATTCGATGATGGACCGGGTGGACGTCTGCATCGTCGTCGGGGCCAACGACGTCGTGAACCCCGTCGCGCGCGACCCCGAGGGTCCCATCGCGGGGATGCCGATCATCGACGCCGACCGCGCGAAGACGTGCATCATCATCAAGCGGAGCCTCAGCCCCGGTTTCGCCGGGATCCCGAACCCCCTCTTCGCGATGGAGAACTCGCTGATGCTCTTCGGCGACGGCAAGAAGGCGTTCGCCGAGATGATCGAGGGCGTCAAGGAGCTGTGACGCTCGACCCTCTCCCCCGCACCTCGCCCACAGAGCCCCAGACGAGACTCAGATGAGTCCCATACGTCCGATGCGTCTCATCAATCCTGATTGACTCACCACTGGCCTCCCTCACACGGTTCTCTCCGCGAAAGGAGTCAGACCCATGCCCCTCAAACCCGGCGACCGCGCCCCCGCCTTCACCGCCGTCACCGACACCGGCGAGAAAATCAAGCTCAGCGACCTCCGAGGGAAGAAGGTGATCATCTACTTCTACCCGAAGGATGACACCCCCGGCTGCACGACCCAGGCGTGCGGATTCCGCGACCAGATCGAGGTGATCGAGGAGGCCAACGCCGTTGTGCTCGGGGTCTCGCCCGATGGCGAGGCGAGCCATGTGAAGTTCAAATCGAAATTCGACCTCCCCTTCACACTCCTCGTCGACGAGGATCACGAGATCGCCGAAAAGTATGGCGTCTGGGGGGAGAAGTCGATGTACGGGAAGAAATCGATGGGCATCATCCGCAGCCACTTCGTCATCGATGAGAGCGGCAAGATCATCGAGGCGAAGCGCAACGTGAAGCCCGAGGACAGTGTGACCTCCGCCGTTGCGGCTGTGTCAGGGGACTGACTCACACCCTGAGCTCCGAGCTCTGCAGATGATGGTCCGGGGGCACAGCGCCCGGACCTCTCCATTTTCCCAATCCTCATCTTGCGCACCCCGGCGATTGGGGGCACTGATGGCCGCGCCAAACCCTCTCCCGGAGGCCCCCATGCCTGTCGTCGTTGTCGACCACCCACTCATCACCCACAAGATCAGCATCCTGCGCGACAAGACCATCAGCGCGGGCAAATTCCGCGATCTCGTGGCGGAGATCACCATGCTTCTGACCTATGAGGCCACGCGCGATCTCCCGATGAGCGAGACCGAAGTCGAGACACCCCTCTGCCGCGCCCGGGTCAAGACGCTGAGCAAGGATGACTTCGTCATCACCCCGATCCTGCGCGCCGGGTTGGGCATGGTGCCGGCGATGCTCAGCATCTTCCCCGTGGCGAAGGTGGCCCACATCGGACTCGAGCGCGACGAGGAGACCACGCTGCCGCGCACCTACTACTTCAATGTCCCCCCCGAGCTCGAGGGCTGCACGGTGATCCTGGTCGATCCCATGCTCGCCACAGGCGGCAGCCTCAGCGCGGCCCTGGACCTGATCAAGGAGCGCGGCGCCAAGAGCATCAAGGCCATCTGCCTGATCGGCGCCCCCGAGGGCCGCGATCGGATCGAGCGCGATCACCCCGACGTCTCCGTCTACATCGGGGCGATGGATGAGCGCCTCAACGAGAGGGCATACATTGTGCCTGGATTGGGAGATGCGGGCGACCGGATGTTCGGAACGCTCTGATATCTGCCGATCGAGGGGGACACGATGGCTGATTTGACCACGAAGCACTGCAAGCCGTGCGAGGGGGGGGTGGCGCCCCTGAACGCTGAGCGGGCCCAGGCGCTCCTGAGCGAAATTGAGAGCTGGGAGCTCGACGAGGGCTCCTCAGAGATTCACAGAGTGTTCGAGTTCAAAGACTTCCATGCCACCATGGCGTTCGTCAACGCTGTCGCCTGGATTGCCCACACCGAGGATCATCACCCCGACATGGAGGTCCACTGGGGCAAGTGCCGCGTCCGATTCAGCACCCATGCGATCGGGGGACTCAGCGAAAACGACTTCATCTGCGCCGCGAAGGTCAACGCCCTGCTGGGTGGGCAGGACAGGACCTGCTCTCTCTGAGACCGAGGGCAAAGGAAAAGGGGGTGGACCGGGTCCACCCCCTGCAATTTCAGAGCGCTGTGGGCGTCACTGAACGCCGTTGGCCGACATTCCCACGCTGCGGTAGAACAGAATCGGTGGGAAGAGAACGGGGAAACCGCTGACACCCGATCCCAGATCCTCCAGTGCGGTGGCGCCATCGGCGGCCGCCGCGTCGGCGATCATCTCACCGACCGCGTCCACGTTGACGTTGTCGGTGAGGAAGCTCATGGCGAGAAATCCATTGGGATTGTCGGTGTCGCCCGTGATCAGCGGGATCCAGAGCAGGTAGATGCCCCAGTTTTTGCCGTTGTAGTGGGTGCCGTCCATGCCCTCGGCGGTCAGGTCGAGGCCGGCGAAGCTGTCGCCGGACTGAAGCTTGGCGCAGCCGGTGGCCGCGACGACGAGAAGCACGCAGAGCGTGGCTCCCAAGGCTTTCTTGATCATGCGTATCCCTCCCATTGAGAGTGAAGAAGTTGAGCAGCGAATAGCCGGGGAGTGAGAGGCGAGTCAAGCCCTTTCGGTTGCCGTCTCCTCGGGCTGAGAGCTTCAGAGCCCCAGCAATTCCAGGATTTTGGGCTTTGGAATGGTCACGGCGGCATTGGCTGCGGACTCCCCGGAGAGGGCGGCCCTCTCCACGCCCCCACCGCTGAATCCGTCTCCCGCCAGGACCAGGGGCGGGTGGGGATGGACCACACAGCAGGGCGCATCGCTTGGCCGTGTTGCCTGAGCATAGCGCCAGCGCTTGAGCTGGCTCTCGCGAACCTCGGCCCCGAGCCATGGCGCGGCAGTGGCGAGGATCTCAGAGGAGATGGCCTCATCGCTCTCATCCCAGCGGTCGCGGCTGAACTGCGGCCCTGCGTGAATGGTCACCGCGTGCGCACCCGGAGAGATCCCCTTGCGATGATTGTCGGCGATCCAGGCCAGAGGTTCGCCGGCGAGCTCGATCGCTCCGGGTCTCGGAAGGCGGCTGGGACCCGCGATCCGTGCCATCACAGCGAGGCAGGGATCGTAGGTGATGGCGTCCAGGCGATGTCGAGTCGCCGCCGGGACCTCGAAGTTCCCCGCGTCGATCAGAGCCAAGGCCTGAGGCACTGGGGCTGTCAGAATCAGCGCGTCGGCCACCAGCTCCTCGTCGCCCGTCGTCCGCGCCTCCCAGAAGTGCCCCCGCCACGACACGCGCTGAACCTGGGTGTTCAGTCTCACATCGAGGCCCTCGGCCAGCGCCTTGGGCAGCGCCGTCATGCCCGAGCGTCCCCGAAGGCGTGGGAAGCGGTCGTTGGGGAAACTCCCGTCCGAGCCCATGAATCCCCGCGACCACTCGAGCAGCACACCCCTCTCGATCCAGGGCGCCATGCGCTCTCGGAAGTCCTCGCTCTCCACGGTCACAAACTGCGCCCCATGGTCGTAGACACCGCCCCCAAAGCGCCGGGTGGCCAGACGGCCGCCGACCCCGCGCGCCTTGTCGACGACCGTGACGGTGATCCCGCGCTCGCGGAGGCGCCGCGCGGCCATCAGCCCGGCGATGCCGGCCCCGACGACGAGCACCGTCTCCACAGGCTTGGGTTCGATCATCCGCGCGAGCCTGGATATCATCCCTGTCCCACCTCGATCCATGATTGGGGCTCCCTCTGACACAGAGAGGTTCATGGCGCAGGTAAGCCTCACGATGCAACCGAAGACTCGGTGTCACCCGGGGCCCGTTATGGGGTTGATTCCCCTCCGGTGGTTCATACAATGCCCTCTCC
>JAFGKF010000176.1 GCA_016928695.1 Candidatus Sumerlaeota bacterium
CACTCGACGGGATCACCGGCGTCGATGATGTCGACGAAGTTGACGCCCTTGACGACCCGGCCTTTGTCCACATCGAGGCAGGGGATGATGCGCTTGGTCAGCATGGTGGTCGGGAGGCTGGACAATCCTCGCCCGTGAGGCAACGGAAAATCAGGGAGTCACTCGTCGAGCAGGCCGATGCGGACCAGGTCGCCGACTCATCGCCTCATGATCCAGAGCGCCACGGCCCCGAGGAGAAGCAGGATGACGAGCATGCGGAGAAACCGCGCGGCGGGGGGAGCCGTCATGGGGGGGCGCTGAGACGCGCCGGAGGGGTCCGCCGTCCGATTCGGCATGATCGCGATGCGGCGTTTGGCGCGGACGGCGAGCACCAGGGTGATGAACATCATGAGGACCACGGCGCCGAGCGACTCGGAGAAGAGCCACACGAGCCCCTGGCCAACCTGGTGACGACAGACCACGATCATCGCGGCGGCGAGGGTGAGGACCCCACCGAAGCCGATGAGGACGATGCGGCGGCGCTGCTCGAAGGTGAGGGGCATCACACGGTTCCGATCCGCGACAGAGATCCCCCGCGCTCTGGAGGGGGGCAAGGGGAATCTCCGACGTGTGTGCCGGAATGGGAATTCCGGCACGATGTCTGGGACGGTGAGGGGCTGGGGAGCGATTTCACAGATTCCTCTCTCGCGGCTCTTGACGTCGCTCACTGCCGCTGTCATCGCTGGGGTCTGTCATCTGATTCTCTTGAGGTGAGGTGGGACATGAACCGAAGACGGCTGGGAAAATCGGACATCGAGGTCTCGGAGATCAGCCTGGGGTGCTGGACGCTCGGGGGCCTGAACTGGGTCAACGGCACACCCAATGGGTGGGCGAACGTCGACGAGGAGGAGGCGATCCGAGCGATTCACCTCGCGCTCGACGAGGGGGTGAATCACTTCGACAACGCGGACGTCTACGGCAATGGCCGAGCGGAACGGATGCTCGCGAAGGCTCTTGCGGGCCGCTCGGAGGAGGTGGTGATCGCCACGAAGGTGGGCCACTTCCCCGGCACGGCGGCGCACGCCTATGAGCCGCAGCACATCCGGCACCAGTGCGAGCAGTCGCTGATCAACCTGCAGCGCGACGTGATCGACCTGCACTACTTCCACCACGGCAACTTCGGCGAGGGGGATGTGTATCTCGACGATGCCGCGGAGATGATGCATCGCCTGCGCGATGAGGGGAAGATCCGGGCGATCGGCCTCTCGGCCTATTCGGAGGACGACTTCCTCCGCCTGACGCCTCGGATCGATCCCAGCGCCTTCCAGAGCTGGGCCAACGCCATGGACGACCACTTCATCCGCGAGGGATCGCCCGTGCATCGCCTGATGAAGGAGCGGGGGATCACGTTCGTCGCCTTCAGCCCGGTGGCGCAGGGTCTCCTGCTCGACAAGTACAGTGCGAAGAGTCCGCCGCAGTTCGAGGAGGGCGATCATCGCCGCAACAGCCCGCGCTTCAGCGTGGAGAACCTGACCAAGCTCGAGCCGAAGATGGCGAAGGTCAGAGAGCGCTTTGGCGGCAGCGTCGAGGAGCTCGCCCGCGTGGCGATCCAGTATCTTTTGGCCAACGACACCGTGGCCTGCGCGATCCCCGGCTTCCGCAATTCGCGACAGGTGCGCGTCAACCTCGCCGCGGAGGGGAAACCGCTGTCAGAGGAGGACGTCGCGTTCCTCCGCGAGGTCTTCGCCGACTGACGCGCGGCCCACATCGCCCTGGGAGGACACCGAGGTGAAATTGAGAGAGGTTCTTGACGAGGCGCTCCGCACCTCCGATCGATCGGAGGATGAGCTGCGTTCCCTTCTCGAGCGGGGGCTTCTCGATGAGCACTACCAGGGGATCCTGCGCACGCTGCGCTGGGTGGACTCCCTGATCGACATCCATCCTCAGCCCGAGCAGTTCACCGACGTGCGGGAGACTCTGAGCCGCCGCCGCGGGGCGATCCTGGAGTTCTACCGCGCCCACTTCGAATCCCACCCCGTGCTCGGCGACACAGAGGCCCACGCGGATCCTGACTTTCTGTTCATCCTGGCCTGCCGTGATCTGGGAGACACAGGCACGCGGGTGGACGGCGCTCTCCCCCACATCCGGCGCCACGGGGATCGCCCGGTGGTTCTCTGCGGAGGCGGCTTCGGCTCGCACATGACCGAGGCGGCGTTCATGCGCGATCGCCTCATGGCCCAGGGGGTCGATGAGAGCCGCCTGATCCTCGAGGAGGACTCGATCGACACGATCGGAAACGCGCTCTTTGCGAAGCTCCTGCTTCGGCAACGGGGGCTCCTGCCCGCAGAGGGTCGCCTGCTGGTGACCACGTCGGCGTTCCACGCGGTCCGCTCGTTCAACATCTTCCGCAAGGTGTTCGGTCCCCGATTCGCCATCGCGATCGCCACCGTGAGAACCACCCCCGACGAGGAGGAGAGCCTCCACCTCGCCGACCACGAGCTGGCCAGCGACAGCCAGTCGAGCCGGGAGATCTTCAGCTTCGAGGATTTCTTCTCGGGCGGGCACCGCGAGATCGACGCCGGTGATGACGCCGCGATGCTCTTCCAGCTCATCCTCCACCACGGCTTCTACCGCCACCGCTATGACCTGATGCGAAAGTTCGCGGACGCTCTGACCTGAGGCCTCACTCGCGGGGCCGGATCATGTAGGCGACGCCCCCGTGGTCGAACCAGACCGTGGCCATCTCGTCGGCGAGCCACACGGAGCCCTCGCCTCTCTCGCTGTAGGCGGGATCGTTGATCACGACATCGCCCTCGGGTGTGAACCCGCGGATCACAACGAGATGGCCACCGTCATAGGTGATCCCGGTGATCTCGCCCTCCTCGATCCGCACCGAGGCGATCACGGGGTTCCCAGCGGCGATCTCGGCGCGGACCTGATCCCAGCTGCGAAAGCGCGTCAGCCAGGCGTCGAAGCCCAGCTCCCCCGCGCGCGCCACGTTGCGTCCCCAGTTGCCGAAGATGGCGTACTCGGGATCGAAGACGGCCTGGGTGTTCTCCTCGAGCGTGCACTCCGATCCGAGACTCTGCAGCACCATTGTCAGCGACGTGGGTGAGCAGCAGAGCCCTGAGAGCGGGCGCCCCAGCACCCCTTGGCCGTGGTGCGGGACGGGCAGTGTCCGCGCCCACTCCCCCTCAATCTCGACCGGTGGCATGAGAGCCGCGTGCTCCTCGGGGTCCTCAACGGCGCCCGAGCAGCAGATCGCCAGGCGCCGCAGAGCGGGCCCCTCGCCCCGGGGCAGGTGGGGGAGATTGAAGTCCTGAAACTCGGCGCGCATCTGAATCGCATCCGCGGGCTGGTCGAGCGTGAGGACATCGACGTTCACCGTCCCATGCTCGAACGACACCGTGCGATCGGGCCGGTGGGTGATGCGCCCCCATGACCCCATGTGGAGCCAGGGCGACCACTCCGGCGAGGCGGCGTCGCGCACGCGGATCTCAAAGCGGATGCCGGTGTCCGGTGGCACATCGGCATTCCATGAGGGGAGCACCTCGGTGAAGGGGAAATCCGCCTCGATCTCCTGCGTCTGCCATCTGCCACGAGCCGGATAGCGGCGCCCCACGCCCTTGGCCCACTCGCCCGGTGCGGGGCCCATGACGACTCGATCCCCGCTGACGTGGGCGCTGTTTCCGGATCCCCCCTCCCACTCCTCGGCGGTGTCGAGCATCACGAGGCGGTCCACCATGTTCGGACTGGAGCCGAGGGGATTGCTCGTCGAGACGGACGCCCCCCACGAGGGCAGGGCGATCACCGCCAGGACGAAAGTGAGAGCGGCGCGGATGGACATTGGTTCCCCCGAGAGTGAAATTGGGCGATCCTCTCAGCCGAACACCCCGCTGTCAATTGGACCGAGGGGCTCTCCCCATCGATCAGCGAAAAGGATTTCGCTCAGTGGCTTTCGAGAGTGCGCGCGCGTCTCCTCACCCCTGGGATAGCCGACCGCCAGCATCGCCGAGACGCGGATGCGGCGGGGGATGCCGAGGATCCGCTTCACCTTATTCTCTCTGAACCATCCGATCCAGCAGGTGCCCAGCCCGAGCTCCGTGGCGCGGAGGACCATGTGCTCCATCGCGATGCCCAGATCGATCTGAAAGTACTCGATCCCCGTGATGGCCGTGCCGAGGCGGTTGGCCACGACGTCGAGCTGGGAGCAGCCGACGATCACGAGCGGCGCCTGGCGGAGGAACTCGTTGCGGATGAAGGGGCGTGTGGCCTCATCGCAGATTCGGGCGATGAGTCCGCGGTCGGTCACGGCGACAAAGCGCCATGTCTGGCTGTTGCAGGCCGAGGGCGCGAGGCGCGCGGCCTCCCCGAGCGCCAGGATGTCCTCCAGCCGAACGGGCCTGTCGTCGAAGGCGCGCACCGAGTGGCGGCGTCGCAGGATCTCCTCGAGATTCATCTCACCATCCTCTGGGGCATCGGATGCCCCACGCTCTCCCCGGGCATCGCGCGCCGTCAACTCCCGGTGTGCGTCGCTTGACGGCACGGCGCAGAGCCCCCATGCTCCGCCGCTGCGAGATCAGGTCATGACCACAGATTCTCTGTCCCCCCGCTCCGAGCGCGCCAACACGCTGACCCACGCCGTGGGTGCGGCGTTGGCCATCGCCGCGCTGAGTGTGCTCGTCTCACTCGCGGCCCTGGAGGGGGATCCGTGGCGCGTGGTCGGCTTCAGCCTCTACGGCTCGACGCTGGTCATTCTCTATCTCGCATCGACGCTCTACCACGCGGTGCAGCGCCCCCGCGCGAAGGCCGCGCTGCGCGTGCTCGACCACGCGTCGATCTATCTCCTCATCGCGGGCACCTACACCCCCTTCGCACTGGTCAACCTGCGCGGGGGATGGGGCTGGAGCCTCTTTGGCGTGATCTGGGGGTTGGCGGTGCTGGGGATCCTCTTCAAGATCTTTCTCACAGGCCAATACGCCAAGCTCTCGGTCCTGATCTACATCGCCATGGGCTGGATTGTGCTCATCGCGCTGCGGCCCACCATCGTCGCGGTCCCCGCGCCGGGGATGTGGCTGCTGCTGGCGGGGGGTCTCGCCTACACGCTGGGCGTCACCTTCTACGCCTGGCGGAGTCTCCCGCACGGCCATGCGATCTGGCACCTCTTCGTCCTCGCGGGGAGCGCGTGCCACTTCGTGGCCGTGCTGTTCTGGTGTCAGTGAGGCGCGGTGCATTTGGATTCCAAGAGATCTGTATCCGAATCGAACGAATCATCCGAATCAGACACATTTGTCGACCTGTGCCTGCCGTGACGTCTGTGACTTTCGGTCAATTCGGTTTATTCGGATACCAGGAGATCCATCAATGCATGTGCATCCCCGCCTGGTTGGGATGGCCACCTCCCGCGCGCCAGATGTTGCCGATGCTGACAGAGCCATTCGTCGGATCGTAGACGGTGGCGAGGAATGGCCCGATGTCGTCGTCGGACTCGGCGACGCGGACCTGGACGTCGAACTCGACCTCTCCCTCGTAGAAGCCGCTGTCGTGGTCCGGCCCGACACTGAAGAGGCACCACCAGGTGGGCTTTTCCCCGGGGTGGATCCAGCCGGAGTCGATGTTCCACTGAGAGAACATGCGGCCATCGGGCGTCATGGGGTCCCACTGGAGCGTCGTCCACATCGGCTCGTCGCTCCGGTGTGGGTGGAAGACGTCCTGGATGTCGCCCGAGGTGATGTATTGCACGGGCGTCGAGAGCAGAAAGAGGCTGTGGCTCTCGGGCCGCGCAGGGTCGACGAGGATGCCCCAGCCCGTGGGCCAGCCGTTGTAGTCGACGCGATAGGCCTCCACGGCGGTGGTGATGGTCCTCATGTCGGCCTTGACGCGGCTGACCTTCGCCCGCGTCTGGGCCTCGAGGAAGTTGGGAACAGCGATCGCCGCGAGGATGGCGATGATCGCCACGACGATGAGGAGCTCGATGAGCGTGAAGCAGAGCCGTCTCAGACGGGTCTCTCGAATGAACATGGTGTCCGGTCTCCTTTGAGCAGGGGAGAACCGTGACGGGTCGGC
>JAFGKF010000018.1 GCA_016928695.1 Candidatus Sumerlaeota bacterium
TGGCGAAGACACAGTCGACGAGCTCGGGGGCAAGGCCTGCGGAAGTCAAATGGTGTCAGAGGAGAATGAATGGGGGCGGTTCGTGAATCGCCCTTGGAAAGAATGCCGGCGAGGGCGCCGGCGCTCCATCATTCGACTCAGCCCGCTTCAGCGGGTGCCTCTTGGCCTCTGGCTTCAGCCAGTGGCCTCAAAGACCGACACGATCGCTCCATCCTCATCCGCGAGGCTGCGGGGTTGACTTCCGGGTTGGCGATGGGCAGGACTCCCCCATCCCACGCCCAGGACAAGCGCACCCCGATGATCGTCATCCTCGACTTCGGCTCTCAGTACAACCAGCTGATCGCCCGGAAGGTCCGAGCCCTGGGCGTCCCCGCCCAGATCCTGCCCTGCACGGCCTCCATCGAGCGCATCAGGGAGCTGGAGCCCAAGGGTCTGATCCTCTCCGGTGGCCCCGCCAGCGTGCATGCGGAGGGGGCGCCGCAGCTGAATCCGGAGGTCCCGGCGCTGGGGCTGCCGATTCTCGGCATCTGCTACGGGATGCAGGCGCTCGCCCACGCGGGGGCGGGGCAGGTCAAGCCGACCCAGCTGCGCGAGTACGGCCAGGCACATCTGCTGGACATGGCGGACGACCCGCTCTTCGTGGGGCTGGATGGTCGGACGCGGGTCTGGATGAGCCATCGCGACTCGGTGGTGGGGCTGCCCGAGGGCTGGCATGGGCTCGCGCGGACCGAGAACTGCCCGCACGCGGTGATGCGTCACAACGAGCATCCGTGGTGGGGGCTTCAGTTCCACCCCGAGGTGCATCACACCGAGGCGGGGGAGACGATCCTGGCCAACTTCGCCAAGCGGATCTGCGGCGCGGCGGAGACGTGGCACATGGACTCCTGGGTCGAGCACCACGTCTCCGCGCTGCACGCTGAGATCGGCGAGCGGCACGTGGTCGCAGCGGTGAGCGGGGGGGTCGACTCGACGGTGATGGCGTCTCTGCTTCACCGGGCGATCGGCGAGCGCCTGACATGCGTCTTCATCGACAACGGGCTGCTGCGCCTGCACGAGTCCGAGGAGGTGATGGCGAACTTCGAGCGGCTGGGGATTCCGACGCGGCTGATCGACGCCGGGGAGCGCTTTCTCTCGCCTCTTCAGGGCGTCGAGGATCCCGAGGCGAAGCGGAAGATCATCGGTCGCGTCTTCATCGAGGTGCTGTTCGAGCAGATCGCCGAGGGCGACCTGCTGGCGCAGGGGACGCTCTACCCGGATGTGATCGAGAGCGTCTCGACGCACGGCCCCTCGGCGACGATCAAGACGCACCACAACCGCGTGCCCGAGGTCCTGGCGATGATGGAGCAGGGGCGCGTGGTCGAACCGATGCGCGAGCTGTTCAAAGACGAGGTGCGTCAGGTGGGCGCCGAGCTCGGCATCCCGCGCGAGATTCTCTGGCGACACCCCTTCCCTGGGCCGGGGTTGGCCGTTCGGATTCTGGGCGATGTCACACCCGAGCGCTTGGCAGTGCTGCGCCCCGCCGACCGGATCTTCATCGACGAGCTGCGCGCCGCGGACCTCTATTTCGACGCGACTTGGCAGGCCTTCGCCGTGCTGCTGCCCGTTCGCAGCGTGGGTGTGATGGGCGACGAGCGGACCTATGAGAACGTGGTGGCTCTGCGGGCGGTGACCTCGACCGATGGGATGACGGCGGACTGGGCTCGGCTTCCCCATGAGGTTTTGGCGCGCGTGGCCAATCGCATCATCAATGAGGTTGAGGGGGTGAACCGGGTGGTGTACGATGTCTCATCAAAGCCACCGAGCACCATCGAGTGGGAGTGACATTGGCTCGAGAGGAGGGGAGACCATGTCCGCCACGCAGTTCATCGGTTGGCTGTGCGCCTTCTGCGCCGCCGAGAACGAGACCGAGGTCGACATGTCGGCGGGGCATCACCAGGAGTACGTCGAGGATTGCACTCGCTGCTGCCGCCCGAATCTTCTGGAGATCGACATCGACACGAAGACCCAGGAGATTCTGCTCGAGGCTCACTCGGAGAGCGAGTGATCCCTCGCCCGCCTGATCGAACCGCAGCCCTCTGCGCAGGGACAGCTGCACTCTTCGCATTCGCACTGAGCTTCTTCCGCATCGAGGATCTCGACTGGCACTGGTATCTCGGCGTTGGGCGCTGGATCGTCGAGCACGGCGCCGTTCCCCACACCGAGCCCTTCTCCTTCACCGCGGCGGGTGCGCCCTATCGCGCCGAGCACTGGCTGGGTGAGGTCCTGTTTTATCTGATCCACGCCGCCGGGGGCACCGCGGCGCTGGTCACCCTCAAGGCACTCCTCTTCGCGGCGATGGCGGCGGCGCTCACGCTCTTCGGCGCACGGCGCGTTGGCCCGGCCCCCGCCGCATTGGTCACAGCACTTGTTCTCCTGGCCACGCTGGGTCAGATGCGGCTGCGGCTCTACGTCCTCGCGCCCGCGCTCGCGCTGCTCATGGTGCTGCTGCTGGAGCGCTGGCGTTCGACGGGCCGTGGGCGCTGGTGGCTGCCTCTCATCGCGCTCCTCTGGATGAACCTCCACGGGAGCGGCTCACTGGCGGTGGCGATCGTGGGGGCGTATCTCGTCGGTGAGGCGCTGATGCGGCGATGGGCCGAGACGAGGCGCCTGCTCCCCGTGCTGATCGCGTGCGCCCTCGCGACACTGATCAATCCCTATGGCTGGGGCCTCTGGCAGGAGGCCTGGGCGCACGCGGTGACGGAGCGTCACCACGATCTGATCAGCGAATTCCTGCCGCTGTCGACGCTCCCCTGGTGGAGACTCGGTTTGCTGGGCCTGCTGATCGCCCTGATGCTCGGTGGCTGGCTGCGCTCGCGGGGCCGAGGTCTCTCGCCGGGGCTGCTCATCGTCTGCGTGGCTTTTCTCCTGATGAGTGTGGGGGCGCGGCGGCATCTCTCGCTCTTTCTCTGGCCGGCGGGTGTGATGATCTTCCAGGGCTGGGGGGGCAAATGGGACTCAGTGGGACCGATGAGACCGATGGGACGAATCGCCGCATGGGTCACCTGTGTATTGCTCGTGGCTCTGGCCGTTTTGACTCTGACAGATCGTATTTATCTCCTCCTCGGCTCCGAGCGCCGTGCGGGGTGTTCGATGAAGCGCGGCGTCGTCCCCGAGGAGGCGCTCGACGAGCTCCGCGCCTTTGGAGTCGGGGGAAGACTCTTCACCACGTACGAGAACGGCGGCCTCGTCATCGCCCGCGCGCCGGAGTTCCGCGTCTTCATCGACAACCGCTATCGCCCCTTCGAGGCGATCCTCGGCGAGTACGCGAACGTCGCGCACGCCGCGCCGGGCTGGCAGCAGGTGCTCGATCGATGGGAGATCAACCTGTGCCTCGTCGACCCTGCGCTGCTCGATCTCATCGAGGCGCTTCACCAGTCACCTCTGTGGTCGCTCGTCGCGCTGACGGGAGACGGCGCGGTGTTCGCCCGGCGTTCGCAGACCCTCCCCGAGATCGAGGTGACGCCCGCCATTGCGATCTGGCGGGGGGCTCATCCCCTGCCCGGGGCGCGCTGGCCGTGGCAGGCCGACCCGTATCCCCGCGAGCACCTTCAGATGGCGCGGATGGCGGAGCGCCTTGGGGCCGAGGAGGCCGCGCGGCGTCTGAGCGCGGAGGTGTCGAATCACTGGCCGTGAGGAGTGGTCAGGGTGACTCCGCGTTGACCGCCTCCACCAGATCGGTGATGTCGATGACGCCGCTCTCGTCGACATCGGCGCGGGTGACCTGATCGGGTGTGAGGACGGGGCCGTGGAGGAGATGACAGAGGATCAGAGCGATCGGGGAATCGATCAGGGTGAGAGGGAAGCTCTCGCCCGTCTGGCCTGTCGGGGCAGTGGCGAGGAGACTGATCTCTCCGCCATCGCCGAGGATCTGGATCTCCCCCGCCCACAGTCCGGAGCTGAAGGGCCCCACCTCCGCGGGAACAACGGTGTGGGAACTGGGTGAACCGCCCTGCAGGCTGCTCAGAGTCACGGAGTCCACAAAGGTGGAGTCGAGCACGCCGCCCGCATCGCGGGCCGCAATGGAGATCGCCAGAGGCCGGCCAATGTCCACCGATGACTCCGACCCGTGCCAGGTGAAGTGGCTGAGGGGCGACACGATCTCGGCGCTGGCCTCCACGACAGCGGGGACACCGCCCCCGCTGTCCTCGTCGGCGTAGGTGACGGTGATGATCTCACCGATGGCGACCTGAAGCTGGCCATCGCCGGACACAGGGTGCGCCGCCGTCGTCGCCACCGACGCAGTGAAGGAGGGGG
Organism: Candidatus Sumerlaeota bacterium; assembly: GCA_016928695.1. Lineage (GTDB taxonomy): Bacteria > Sumerlaeota > Sumerlaeia > JABWBI01 > JABWBI01 > JAFGKF01. Next base: position 4,294 of record JAFGKF010000018.1, read on the forward strand.
AGTTCGTGGCGATCTCCTGGAGAGTCACGCTCTCACTGTCGCCGGCCTCGGTGATCAGGGTCACGTCCGTGGCGGGATCCGCTGTCAGATCGAGGTCGTGCAGAGAGATGACGACATAGTCGCGGGGCCGATAGGTCTCCGCATCGAACCAGATCAGGCCCGCGAATCCGTCGGCGCTGGGTCGAAAGGCGGCGACGGTCGAGGCGCTGGTCTCCAGCGTGAGAGCGTTGTGGGCCTCCCCCGGCTCGCCGACGGGAACACCGGTGACGCCCCCCGCCTCGAGGACATCGGGATTGGAGAACTGCCGGACGCGCCA
>JAFGKF010000177.1 GCA_016928695.1 Candidatus Sumerlaeota bacterium
GGCGCGATGTCCCACGCCGTGACGGCGCGTCCCTGGTCGGCGAGCAGGCAGGCGAGGGTGATCCCCCACGTCCCCGCGCCGAGAACGGCGATGTGATCTGTCTCAGGATTCATCGACTCTTCGCGCTCGAGCAGTCGCCCCCATTGTGGAGGCGGATGGTCGTTTCACAACGGTTTTCTGGCCGGTGGGGTCCGCCTCACTCGAAATGCGGATTGTCGGCGATGTACTCGTCGCGGGTCATGTCGTGCAGCACGTCGGGCTCGAGACCATGGAACAGGTGATAGGTGCCGATCTCCTCGTACTCGAGCGAGACCTCCCGCGAGACCACCAGGTAGAGCCCCATGGCCGCGCTCTCCCGCGCCGTGGTGAACAGATACGCCGGACTCTCCGCCCCGTCGACCTCCCGCTGATATCGCTCCGAGCGATTGTTGCGACCCATGGGCTCCTCCTGAGGGGCGAAGAGGATCTCCTCGTCCGCGATGTAGGTCAGGCGGTAGGAAGACCAATAGCCCTCGGGATCGAAGCGGCAGGACACCCGGTCGATTCCGCGCTCCCGGAGAAAGTCGAGCAGCCGGTGATCATCGCGCGTGATCCCCCACCAGTCGTATCCCTCCCGCGGGGACTTGTCGAGGCACGTGCCGATGTTGAAGGCGATGGTCGCCGCGACCAGCGCCACCCCGAGCCGGCCCAGGGCGCGGTGAATGCGCGAGAGCAGGTCGACCAGACACCCCATTGCCATCGCGATCACCCAGGCCACCGGCATGATGTAGCGGGGATTGTCGATCACCCATCCCACCGAGGAGATCGAGAACAGGCCGATCGTCATCACGCCCTGCATGACGACGAAGGTCAGCCCGAGAGCCATGGGGCTCATCCCGCGGACTCTCACCACCGCCCACCGGACGATCATCACCGCCAGCGCCAGATATCCCAGGCCCAGTGTCGCGGCCCGGACGGCGAGCGGAATCCCGGTCACGGGCCAGAGGTGATCGTGGCGAAATCCGAGGAGAATGGGAATTCCCCGCTCGAAGACGGACCAGAGCTGGGCGAGGACCGTCGAGAGATCGGAGACGACACCCTCCCGCTGAAAGAAGATCTCATGGCCCTCCCCCATGTTGTGGATGATCACCGGCAGCGCCCCCAGCCACAGCCCGGCGAAGAGGACCAGCGGTGCGAGGTGGGAGCGCAGGGGTCCTCCGAGAGACAGGGCGCTGAGGAGAAGCCGCAGGGCGAGAAAGAGCCCGGCCAGCGCCGCGGGTTTGCGCAGGTGATCGAGACCGATCTCGACAGGTCCGATCCGCACGTCGCCCGAGTGGATGAGCAGAATGTGGGTCATGGCCAGGGCGGAGATCAGGAACCCCGCCTGGACGAAATGCGAGACCGCATGGACCAGCGGGCCACGCACGGCCTCCGATCCACAGAGCGAGAAGCCGGCGAATCGCCAGAGCACCGAGGGGAACAGGAGAAGAGTGAAGGCGACGGCCAGGAACGTCGAGAGCATCGAAAAGCTGCACCAGAACGAGAACCCGAGGGTGAAGCCCAGGGCGAATCCCCGGATCAGGTTCCCCCGACTCCATCCCTCGTCGAGAAGGCCCGAGCTGAGCCGCACCAGGAGGATGGCCACCACCCCGATGGCGATGAGCACCATCTCGTAGTTCGCGCTGGGGCGCGTGGTCCAATTGGTCATCATCGACGCCGGGAAAATCATCAGGGCCGCGGCGCACAGCGCCCACCGCTCACTGCGGAAAAGCGCGCGGCCGCACAGATAGGTCGTCAACCAGATCATCACCGCCCAGGGGAGCATGGCCAGCCGCATCAGGGCGGGGCTCGGGTCGAAGATCAGATGGAGAGGGGCCAGGTAGAGCGCCAGGAGATCCCCGTTCCAGTGCTGGCCGGCCATGAAGATCCGAAGATCCCCCTCGCGCAGGATCCGCAGCGCGCCGATGCCCGAGATCGCCTGGTCCGAGTCGAATCCAAACCGCCCCGTGAGGAACAGGTGAACACGGAAGACGATTCCCCCGACCACCATCGCGCCGAGAATCAGCAGCGGCCATCGAGCTCGCCCCGGCTCAGCGGGGATGTCAGATGGCTCGTCGGGTGTCGGCATGCGCGGGAATCCTCTCCGGAGCGGGGGTCAACGTCATCCCCGGGCCGTGTGAGGCTGTCAAGACAGGCCAACAAGGGGCTCTTGGCGCTGGCTGTCACCGAATTCAACGCCCGAGGACAGTTTGGGGCGATCACCCTTGACACTTTAGTCCCTCCAGCTGTGAAAGTGACGTGTTGACAGCTCACACATCGTGGGTTGCGGGTGCATGGAACATTGCTGCTGTGAGAGCTGCTCTTGTTTCGTCATTTCTTTGCCTCCGCTGAGCACCGTCCTCAGCATCTCGCTGAGACCCCACGGTGGGGCTGCGGAGGCTCTCATCTGTGGTCTTCCCCCGCTGATCTAACCCTCGGAAATTCAGCTCTTGGCCTGAGTTTGACGATGAGTTTTTCGACGGGCCGAGCTGGGCCCCACTGGCTCCTTGGCACCTGTTTGAGCGCAGGGATCAATGACCCCGCGATGAAACAGTTGACCATCGGCCCAGGACTGGTTTCGCAGAGAGGCCCCTGATGAAGCGAAGGCCTTCACATCTCGCCGAGACACTCCTCGTCTTGCTGGTGGCGGCATCGCTTCTGGCGTCATCCACGGGCCTTGCCCAGACCTATCCCTGGGAGCACGACTCCACGATTTTTCATGGCCAGTGGTTTCACGAGACGGGATCCACCGGCTGGTTCCGCGACAGCCACCCCACCCTGGCCGACATCAACATGGACGGCGATCTCGAGGTTCTCGCCGGCGCCACCGACTGCCGACTGTACGTGCTCGATCCCCACAGCGGACAGCCACTGCCCGGTTGGCCTCAGACACTGACCGCCCCGATCGACAGCTCGCCCGCCGTCGGCGATGTGGATGGCGATGGACGCCCTGAGATCGTCGTGGGATGCGGCGTCGCCGACTGGTGGAACTTCCCGCAGGTCATGCCCGGCGCGCTCTACTGCTTCAACGACGACGGCTCTCTCCTCTGGCGCCACGCGACGGACGACTGGTGGAACATGTCGAATCATGATCCCCACCCTGACGGCAAGACAGAGTCGATCTGCGCCGCGCCGGTGCTCGCCGACGTGGACGAGGATGGAGTTCTCGAGATCATCATCGGGGCACAGGACGGCCTCCTCTATGTGATCAACGCCGACGGTGTCTCCGTCATGGCCGATCAGAGCGGCAATGTCGTCCAGGAGGTTCTGAACCAGGAGGGGCGGTGGTTCGGCTCTATCTATCGCCGCGACGCAGACGGAGATGGGCGCTGGGATGAGGACCCCTATGGGGATCAGACCCCCTATCCCTTCGGAGACATCGTCCCCGGTTTTCGGGGTGTCGATGATGATGGGGACGGCACCGTGGACGAGTTTCTGGCCCTCAACGTGGACGACGACGAGGACAGCTGGGCCGTCGGCGAGCCGGTGACGAATCTCGGCCTGGGCGATGAGGACCGGTGGGAGTTCCCCTTCCAATGCCGTGACAGCGTCTGGCCCGCCGCGACCGTGGCTGATCTCAATGGCGATGGGCATCTGGAGATCATCCAGTCCTGTGATGTCTCCGGACAGGCGCCGAATTTCGGCCAGCTCTTTGTCATCGACCGCTTCGCCAACCCGGTGCCCGGATGGGGATACGAGGAGGTGATCGAGGAGGTCGATGCCCTGGGCAATCACTTCTCCCACCCGGGAAGGGTGTGGGGGCGCCTCTATCGGGCCTCCGCATGGAATCAGATCTCCGTGGGCGATGTGGACCACGATGGCACACCGGAGCTCTTCTTCGGCTCCAATCGCACACTCCCCACCCAGAGCATCCCCTTCGCGGGATTCCTCCATGGCCTGAATCACGACGGCTCCGAGATCCGCGACGGGGACGGGGACCCCTCCACCTGGGGTGTGTTCGCGCTCACCGGCATCGATCCCCCCGGCACACCCGGTGCCTGTCGTGAGACGATCAATGGCTCCCCCTCCATCGGAGATCTCGACGGGGATGGCGATCTGGAGATCGTGGCCGTCGGCATGGGGCCCTTCCCCGGCTCCGAGATCGGGGCGTACAACGGCCAGCCCAGTGCCGGGCTCTACGCCTGGCATCACGACGGCACACCGGTGGCGGGCTTCCCCTTCGCACCTCACGATGGCACAGGGCCGGCCGTCTCGGGCACCATCCTGGTCGACCTCGACGGGGATGGAGACCTCGAGATCATCTACACAACAGTGGGATCATCGATCGAAGCCTTCCATCACACGGGCGAGCCAGTCGAGGGGGCCCCGGTCTTCCTCCTCGATTTCCAGGACGGCGGTGGAC
>JAFGKF010000178.1 GCA_016928695.1 Candidatus Sumerlaeota bacterium
AGGATGTTGCCGTCGACGATGTGCGCCCCCGCGGGATTCGGGCGGTCGAGCACCAGGAAGGGCACACCCGCCGCGCCACACTCGTCCATCAGCCACGACATCGCGTAGATGTACGTGTACGAGCGCGAGCCGACATCCTGGATGTCGTAGAGCATCACATCCACGCCCTCGAGGATCTCCGACATCGGCACATCGCCTCCACCGTAGAGCGAGTAGATCGGAACCCCAGTGCGCGCATCCACCTCGCTCTCCACGTGGGCACCGGCGTAGGCGTCGCCCCGGATCCCATGCTCGGGCCCGAAGAGCGCCACCAGCTCGATATCCGGATGATCGTTGAGCAGGTCGATCGTGGAGTTGAAGAGATGATCGACACCCGTCGGATTGGTCAGAAGACCGACACGCTTGCCGCGCACGAGATCGAGGAACTGATCCTCGCTCAGCAGCGTCTCGATGCCCGGCGTCACCGCGGGGCCACCCCCGGAGCGGGGGAGCGTGGCGCACGCCGTGAGCGCGACGATGGCCAGGATCAAGAGAATTGCAGAGGACACTCGGATGTTCATGGATTGCCTGCCTCCCATGTTTTCGAATCAGAAATTCTTCCCATCATCCCCGCAGCGGCCAGTGGGGCCGCGCCGAGGCGTCGAGCGCCATGCGCTCACCGGCCTGGAGCTGGTGCCACGCCACGCCGCCGATCATCGCGGCGTTGTCCGTGCACAGACTCATCGGGGGGATCTGGATGCGGTTGCCCGCCAGGCGCCGCTCCGCCTCGGCGCGCAGACCACGGTTGGCCGCCACACCCCCACAGATCGCGACCCGGCTCAGCCGGTGCCGCACCATCGCACGCTCGGTCTTCGTCAGAAGCGTGTCGATCACCGCCGCCTGAAACGAGGCGCAGAGATCATTGATGAGGGCCTCGGACGAGCCATTGGTCTTCTCCGGGATTCCAAGAGCCTCCACCTGGAGGCGCACGGCCGTTTTCAGCCCCGAGAACGAGAAGTCCGAGCTCGCCTTCTTCAGCATCGGGCGCGGGAAGGGGAAAGCCGTCGGATCCCCCTCCTGAGCCCGGCGATCGATCACCGGACCTCCCGGGTAGCCCAGACCCAGGAGCTTCGCCACCTTGTCGTAAGCCTCGCCCGCCGCATCGTCCAGCGTCTGCCCCAGCGGCTCCCATCGGGTCGGCTCGTGGCAGATGACCAGCTCCGAGTGCCCCCCCGAGACGAGCAGTCCCAGGTACGGGTGCGCGAAGTCACCCTCCCCGAAGCCGAGGCGCCCCGGTTCATTCATCAGCGGCGAATAGAGATGGGCGGCCAGATGATTGACGCCGATCAGCGGTTTGCCGTGAGCCACAGCGAGAGTTTTCGCCGTTTCGACACCCAGGAGCAGGCAGCCGATCAGGCCGGGGCCCGCCGTCACCGCGATCGCATCACACTCCGCGATCGTGACGCCCGCCTCTCGCTCCGCCTCCTGGATCACGGGCATCAGATTCTCCAGATGATGCCGGGCCGCCAGCTCCGGGACCACGCCCCCATGGGGCGCATGGACCGCGATCTGGCTCGCCACGGCGTTCGAGAGCGAGTGATCACCCCGTGCGACCACTGCGGCGGCGGACTCGTCGCAGGAGGACTCGATGGCAAAGATGAGACCCGGGGGAGACATGGGTCAGAGATGCTCGCCTCCCGGAGCGTGGATTTCAACTGCCAAGAGGCCCCGATCCACGAATTCTGCCCGGGGCATTTTCCGATTGATCTCCCACGGCCGATTCGGTTCCCTCGCCCGCACTGTGATCGAGCCAAGAGGGGGAAACCTGTGATCAAGAGCATTCCGCCCCATGGGGGCAAATTGATTGACCGCTTGGCGGTGGGGGCCGAGCGGGAAGCACTGCTCCAAATTGCCCGGTCTCTGCCCGCGGTGACCGTCGGCGACCGCGCGCTGTCGGACATCGAGATGATTGCCACGGGGGGGCTCTCGCCCCTCGAGGGATTCATGGGACGCGAGGATTTCGAGACCGTCTGCGAGCACATGCATCTGGCCACCGGAGAGGCCTGGACGATCCCCATCGTCCTTCCCGTCAGCGAGGAGGAGGCCGACCGGGTCAAGATCGGTGGAGACCTCCGCCTGGACGGCCCCGACGGCACAGCCCACGCCGTTCTCCACGTGACGGACAAGTTCCGGCACAACAAGCGTCAGCATGCAATCAAGGTCTACAAGACCGAGGACCAAGCCCACCCAGGGGTGGCCGCGGTGCACGAGTCCGGAGATGTCCTCCTCTCCGGTCCCATCCGAGTGATGAATCTCCCCGCCCATGCGGATTTTGTGACCTATCGCCTCACCCCCGCGCAGTCACGCAAAGCCTTTGTCGACAAGGGTTGGCGCCGGGTGGTCGGCTTCCAGACCCGCAATCCGATTCACCGCGCCCATGAGTACATCATCAAGTGCGCCCTGGAGATCACCGATGGGCTTTTCCTCCATCCCCTGATGGGAGCGACCAAGAGCGACGACATTCCCGGCGACGTGCGCATGCGGTGCTACGAGGTTCTCATCGACGGCTACTTCCCGCGTGACCGGGTGATGATCGGGATCAATCCCGCCGCCATGCGCTATGCCGGTCCCCGCGAGGCGATCTTCCACGCCCTGATTCGCCAGAACTGCGGCTGCACCCATTTCATCGTGGGGCGTGACCACGCCGGGGTTGGCAATTATTACGGGACATATGATGCTCAGCTGATCTTCGATGAGTTCGAGGCGGGCGAGATCCTGATCGAGCCCCTGATGTTCGAGCACTCGTTCTTCTGCCGGAAAACCGGCGGCATGGCGACATCGAAGACCACCAACTCGAGCAGGGACGATCGCATCTTCCTCTCGGGGACCGCGGTGCGGGAGATGCTCACGGCGGGGCAGTATCCCCCGGCGGAGTTCACCCGGCCGGAGATCGCCCAAACCCTGATCGAGGCGATGAGGGTCAGAGACACAGGCCCCACCGGGGCCATCTGAAGAGGAGAGCATGGCCAAGAGGAGCAAGACACCGAAGGACACCACTGCCCCCCCGGCGAAGCGCCCACGCAAAAGCATCGGGCGTGAGGTGCGCGAGCTCTGGGACACCCTCGTCCTGGCCTTTGTCCTCGTCACCCTGATGAAGACCTTCATCGTGGATCTCTACAAGATCCCGACGGGGTCGATGACCCCCACGCTGATCGGTGATCACATCCGATGGCAGGATTTCGACGATGACGGTGACGAGGATCTCCTCCTGATCCGCCTCGATCCCTCGGGGCACCGTCTCATCGCGCAGCAGGTCTTCATCCGGGGAGACGACGGGCTGCTCCGCTGCGAGACGGACGATCACCGCGCACTCCACCTGCGCCGCTCACTCTTCACCTTCAGCTCGAACGAGCTCGAGATGAGATTCGACCGCATCCTGGTCAACAAACTCTGGTACTGGTTCTTCCCCGCCCGCCGGGGAGACATCGTCGTCTTCAAACTCCCCGACCGCGAGGATCCCGTCCACCCGGGCCAATCCCTCTTCGATCCCCTGACACCCTTCTACATCAAGCGTCTGGCAGCCCTCGGGGGAGAGGTGCCGGCCATCGACGATGAGGGACACCTGCTGATCAACGGCGAAATCGTCACCGAGCCCGAGGTCTTCACCCACAACCACTACTTCAACACCGAGCTGGTCCCCAACGGCCGGGGGGGCATCGCCCACCGACCGCTGCGCTATCTCGGAACCACCGTGCCCGACGGGGAGTTCTACGTCTTCGGCGACAACTCGGGCAATTCGCTGGACTCCCGCTACTGGGGTGGGGTGGAGCTCGATCGCCTGCGGGGACGCGCCTTCATGCGCTACTGGCCCCCCTCACAGATCGGCCTGCTCGACTGAGAGCTCTCTCATCAGTTGATTTGTTGTGCGGCGGGGCGTATCAACCGACCTCGTGAAGCCGCTGCAGTCCCTCTCGCCCGAGAACCGCTTCGCCCTGCTCATCCTCCTGCTGGGGATCTGTCTTCGACTGGTCGCCCTCGGGACGAATCCCCCGGGGCTATTCCGCGATGAGGCCGAGAAAGTTCACACCGCTTGGTCCCTCGGTCTGACCGGGGGATATCACCATCTGACGCAGGTCGCGGGGCCCGACGGGCGGCCCATGCCGGTGTTCGAGGGCCTGGGGCCGCCCCTGTTCGTCGACGCCTATGGCTCATGGACCTCTGCCATCTATCAGTGGGCGACGGTCCCCTTCGCCCTGTTGCTGGGCCCCACGGCGCTCGCGGCGCGTCTCCCGGCAGCCCTTGTGGGGATCCTGACACTGCTCGTCGTCTGGCGCTTCGTGCGCCGGGCTTTCGATGAGGAGGTCGCGCTTCTCGCCCTCTTCTTTCTCGCCATCTCCCCCTGGCATGTCCTCTTCAGCCGCTGGGCTCAGCAGGGGATCTTTGTGCCCCTGTGGCTCTCGCTGGCCCTGTGGATCTTCGAGCGGGGACGCCTCGCGGCAGGGCGCCAGTGGTGGATCGCGGGGCTCTGCTTCGGAATGGCGATTTACACCTATGCCCCGATGCGCCTCACCGTGCCGCTGTTCGTCCTCGCGCTCGCGCTCTCCTGTCGCCAGGACCTCGCGCGCAATCGCCGCGCAGCCCTCTGGGCGCTGCTCGCCTTCACGCTGGCCTGCTTGCCCACCGCCCTCTGGCTCATGCTCAACGCCGGTGAGGGTATGCAGCGCTTCGACAGGGTCTCGATCTGGCAGGAGGGGACATCGCTCGGCTCCGTCACCGCCCATTTCATCTCCAATTACCTCCGCCATCTCTCCCTGCCGTTTCTTTTCCTGAGCGGCGATGAGAACCTCCGCCACAGCGTTCCCGGATTCGGCCAGATGCACTGGATCGAGCTCCCCGGACTCCTCCTGGCACTCTTCGTGGCGCTGATCCAGAGGCGACCCCAGGATCTCACTCTGGCCCTCTGGTTCCTCCTCGCGCCCATCGCACCCAGCCTCACGCTGGAGTCACCCCATGCGCTCCGGGGAATCGCCGCACTGCCCGCCGCCCACATTCTCAGCGCGGCGGGAACCGCCCTGATTTTCAGAGGCCTGGTGAGATTCGCCCACGCCAAGCTGGCACCCCGGCGTCGTCGGCTCCTGCGCCTTCAGGAGTGGATCCGGCTCAACATCGACGGACTCCGGGCCACCGGCCTCATGCTGGGCGGCGTCACGGCGATCCTCTTCGCCCTGCAGCTCTTCCTGCGCTACCCCGCCCTCACCGCCGAGTCATGGGAGACCGGTCTCCACGAGGCCCTGCAGGAGGCCGCCCCCTATGCCGAGCGCGGCATCCCGGTTCTTGTGACGGGGCACGCACTCTATCTCCCGACACATCTGCGCGTGGCGCTGAGGAAGAGACCGAGCGACGCGGAACTCGAGCCCTATCTGCCCCCGCCCTGGAACCAGTGTGGCGAGGGACCGACCTCCCCCCAGGCGCTCTGGCATCAGCTCGCCGCTCGGGCACAGCCCGTGGTTTTCATCACCAAGCCGGGCGAGATCCCAGACCACGAGCCACCGGTGACCATCTGGAGCCCGGGCAACCGCTTCACCCCCTCCCCCCATGTCCTGTGGGAGATTCATCTGGGGGGAGAAGCCTCAGACAGCCCTTGAACAGCGGGGCTCCCTTCCCCTAAGGTGCCGCGGCCCGGCGATGGCCGAGGAAGAGGAGATCGGAACGCGATGTTCTTCCGTCGCAAAAAACAGGAGAGAGCCGAGGCCCCAGAGGCCCCCGTTGCCGAACCCACTCCCGTGGAGGAGCAGCCGGCCCCTGTGGCCCAGGAGCCTCTGGCGGAGGAGAATCCGCGCCGTGGATTCTTCCGCCGTCTCGCGTCGGGACTGGGCAAGACCAAGAGTGCGCTGCTCAGCCCCCTGAGAGCCCTCGCGGGGCGCCCTCTCGATGAGGACCTGCTCGAGGAGATCGAGGAGATCCTCATCCAGGCCGACTGCGGCGTCGAGACAACCATGGCTCTGATCGAGGAGGTGCGCGAGAGCGCGGAGGCGCGGGGAGCGGAGGACGCCGGTGAGCTCATCCCCATCTTCCGTGAGGCTGTGCGCTCCCGGCTCCGCCATCACGAGGCCCAGTGGTCCGAGCGCAGCGAAAAGCCGTTCGTCATTCTCGTCGTCGGCGTCAACGGCGTCGGCAAGACGACCTCGATCGGCAAGATCGCCAAGTGGCTCGTCGGCGAGGGCAACCGGGTGATGCTGGTGGCCGGAGACACTTTCCGCGCCGCGGCGATCGAGCAGCTGGAGATCTGGGCCAAGCGCACAGGCAGCGACTTTGTCGCCCAGGCCCATGGGGCCGATCCCGGCTCCGTCTGCTACGACGCCCTCGTCCGCGCGGGGGCCAAGGGAACCGACGTCGTCATCATCGACACCGCCGGGCGCCTTCACACCAAGGGCAACCTGATGCGTGAGCTCGAGAAGGTCATCCGCGTCATCAGAAAAGTCATCCCCGAGGCACCGCACGAGACCCTGCTCGTGCTCGACGCCACGACCGGACAGAACGCTCTCCAGCAGGCGAGGGTTTTCAATGAGTCGTGCGAGCTGACCGGGCTGATCCTCACCAAGCTC
>JAFGKF010000179.1 GCA_016928695.1 Candidatus Sumerlaeota bacterium
ACCTGGTCCTCGGTCTCCTGCCGGATCGGCTGACGGAGAAGTTGGCCAGAGAAGTCGATCTCGACCCGGCGATGATCAGGGGAGAGAGAGACACCGCTCACCTCCGTGCCGGGGGGGAACAGGTCTCCCGGATCATCTCCGCGGTTCTCCTCGACGAAGGCCCCGATGGAGCTTTTGATCAGGTCCTCCCGATTGAGAGGCTCCTCAGGCGGGGGCACTGTGACGCAGCCGAGCCAAGTCAGCATCAGCGCGGCGACCAACGGGCGTGAAATCAGGCGGGTGAGCATCGAATCCCTCCCAGCAGGAAAAAAGTGGACGCCACTTTGATTGTGATCCCCCCAATCGTCAACAGGGCGTGTGAGGGGCTTCAGAAAACCTGATCAGCTGGGCAGCTGCCGGGGCCTGTGGAAAAGTCGCCTGGTGGGCCATTCTGACCCTCTCCCGGGGTGGAAAACCGAAGAGCCCACCGATGCCTCTTGACGTGATCTGAGACCTTTCTCTAGCTACACTGTTGGCGCTCTGTCCACTCTGTGCGGGAGGGTTTCGACATGGCCGCGAGTGAGGATTCCACGTTTCAGAAAAAGGTCCAAAAACTTCTCACCAAGAGCTGGAAACGGCTCAGCCGACAGGTCTCTGCTGTTGATAAGAACGGCGCGGTGGAAGCGATCCATGAGCTCCGTGTGGCCACACGACGCCTGCGGGAGCTGGTGGAGATCGGAGCCGATGCGGTTCCCGGGTCGGTTCGCCGCGTTTCCATTCAGAAGCTCCGCCGGGCACGACGTCTGTGCGGTGCAACACGCAATCTGGATGTGCTCCTGGAGCTGATCGCAGCGCGGATCAAGAGGCGGACGAGCGAGGCCGAGCTCTGGGCGCCGATTCAGAGGGACCTGGAGAGCCGCAGGGAGTCCGGCCTGAAATCGATGCGCAAGGCGATCGACCGGCTCGATCTCCCCTCGCTCCAGCAACAGTGGCAAAAGGGGATTCGCTCCTGGGCGAAAGCGCAGGAGAACGGGTCGGTGGTAAAGGCGCGCCGCCGCCTCGACAAGCATCTCGCGAAGCGGCTGGGCCAGTTCGCGCGTGCCCGTGATCTCGCCAAGGCCCCCGAGGCCAAGATCGCCGATGTTCACCGCCTGCGACTCACGGGCAAGCGTCTCCGCTACGTTCTCGAGGCGGTCATGGAGGTCAACGGGGAGAGCCTGGCAGAAACTCTCGAGCACCTGCGTGCATTCCAGGTCTGCCTGGGGGAGTGGAATGACCTCGACATGCTCGCCGAGGTTCTCATCGAGCACTGCTCTCGCAAGAGATTCGTCCGCAGCGACCCCGGGAACGCCCAGAGACTGCTCGGGGTCCTCCGCAACGTCCGCGAGAGGCAGGAGAGCAAGCTCAAAGACGTCCTGGCTTTGGCCGACGAGATCCCCGGTCTCGACAAGCAGCTGAGCTCCTCGAGATGAGCTCTGCCGCAACCCTTCCCCCCCTCTGAGCCGCCGATTCCCGTGGGCGGCACTCTCCGCTGTCAGGAGGGGATGTCTGGGGTTGTGAGAAGAGACCGGGCGGCCTCGGCGTCCTCAGTGACGCTCACATGGCGAGTGATCCCCATGATCTCGAAGACCTCGCGCACGGTGGCGGAGAGTCCCGTGAAGATCAGGCGCCCCCCCAGCTCGTCGATCCGCTCGATGATCGCGATGATGCTCGCGATGCCGACGGAGTTGATGTGCTCGGACGTGTGGAAATCGATGATGATGTTGCGCAGGTTCTCCGCCAGTGCAGTCTCGCACTCCTCGCGCAGGCGCATCCCGCCCTGATCGTTGATGTATCCCCCGGGCCGGACGATCATCACGTCCACCTCGCGCTGGGTCTCGATCTCGAAATTCGGCATCTGCCTCAGCTCTCCGTGACATCGATCACCGGCGCCGGCGGCGTCTGCGCCGACGGCGTGCGGTGCTTGATCAGTCGGACGCGTGTCCCGTCGTCACACGGCTCGAAGATCACCTCGTCCATGAGACTCCTCATCAGCTTCAGTCCCCAGCCCCTCTTGTCGCGCAGGCCTTTGCCCCCACCCATTTTCTCCTCGATGACGGGCTGAGCGACCCCCTCAGCGTCAAACACCTGGCCTGGGTTTTCAACCATGATCTCGAGGTGAGTGTCCGAGGGGCGGATCAGCAGCCCGATCGAGCCCCCCTGCCGCGCATGCTCGCGCGCGTTGATGCAGGCCTCGATCACCGCCATCTTGATCTGACCCCGCGCCGCCTCGGCGAAGCCCGCCTGCGCCGCGATCTGATCGATGGCGCTCGCCGCCACCAGCTCGGTGTCCGCCTCCATCGGGATGGTGAGAGCGTACTCGCCCGACACCAGGCCCCCGTGGAAGCTCATGGCCCCGGCCTGCTCCACGGCCTGCTCGGTCCTGATGCCGAACTGGCGCAGCAGGATCTGCAGCTGGGTGAAGTCGCTCGTCCAGCACTCGGCGGCCGCCAGCACCTCGGCCGCCTCCTCCGTGAAGCCCCCCCGGGCGATCACCCATCGGCGAATGTTCTCCAGCCCCGTCGGACCCGTGTGGCGATCGACCAGCGCCAGGAACTCCTCCGCCGCCGTCGCCGTCACACTCTCGCCCCCACGGTGAATCTGCACCACAGTGACGCACTCATTGCCCGCCGCGTAGCGACCCTCCTCGAAGCCAAAGGCCATCAGAGTCAGCGCCGTGGGGGGGGCGTCGGTCACCGCGCTGACCCCCACCACCTGGGGGAGCATCAGCGTCGCCGGCTTCGCCTCGACCGCCTCGCAGATCACCTGGAAGAGCTGACCCTCATGCTCGCTGCGGAAGGAGGGCGCGTCGAAAAGCTCCGGTGGGATCAGCTGGCAGTCCCACTGGGCGAGCAGGGCCTCGACCTTCATCCCGAGCTGCCGCTGAGCGCGCTCATGGCGCAGATGACTGGTCCACATCAGGCGATCACGCACCAGCCCCTGTCGAAGGGCACTGGGGGTCTCGCTCCGGACCTCCCGGCCGTGGATCAGCCTCACCCAGTCGCGCATCACCCGGTCGGCGGTCGGATAGACCTGGCTGTGGCCGATCTCCAGGAATCCACTCTGCTCGAGCTGCTCGGCGATGTGCTGCTGACGGTCGGGATCGAGGCCGGTGATCCCCACGAGGTGCCTCCAGGGCACGGGGTTGAGCTCGGGATCCACCGTGAGACGGCTGAGAATCTCCAGGCCCGGCCGACGATCGGAGACGTCCGGCAGCGCCTCCTCGAACAGCGCACCCCAGAAGGCCCCGATCTCCCCGTGGAGAAGGTCGTGGGCGTAGACCATCTGCACGTTGCGCAGGCTCGTCAGCCCCACGCCGTGCTGAGCCGCGGCGCGCACGAGCGCCTCGATGTAGAGCGGCACACGCTCGAGCTGCTCGATCACCTCCACACCCAGGTGCGAATCGAAGTCCACGTCGAGCCGGCGGCAGCGCCCCTCCCACAGCCGCAGCGCCGGGCGCTCAGGCAGAGGATCGATCCGCATGCGCTCGATGTGGCGCCCGATCAGACCAGGGCCCAGGAGCCGCTCGATCGCCCGCAGCGACGATCCGGCGAGCACGTGCGGTGCCTCATGGCTCCGCAGGATGAATTCGAACTGCCCCTCGAGCGTCAGGGGGATCCCCGCCAGATTCAGCCGACCGATGCGCTGAAACTCGTCGACGATCGTGAAAACCGGCAGGGCCATGTTGCGCGAGGCGAGCAGAGGCGCCGCCACGGAGTTGCGCAGGAGGCTGACCCAGTCCTCGTCGCGCAGGCTCTCCTCGAAGTTCTCGACCAGCTGGGCGAGCCAGGGGTGATTGAACTCATGGGCGAGCCGCAGCGCCCGGCGGCTCGGCATCGCCTCATCGTTGACCAGCGCCGCGTCCCGGCGCTGGAAGCCGATGAACTGCCGCAGAAAGGTCGCGAGCCACTGCCGTGCGAAGGGGACGACCTCGCGGGTCTCGCGCGTCAGCGTCAGGCACAGTGGGACGACACGCGACTGGTTCCAGAACAGCCGATTGTAGGCGCGCCGCAGAATCTCGCTCTTGCCGATGCCCCGTCGCCCGACCACCAGCGTCGAGTGCCGCCGCGCGCCCGCCGCCTCGAGACCGAATCGGTAGATCTGATCGATCTCCTGTCGGCGCCCCACAAAGCCCTCATCCGGGCCAATGGCGAGCAGCGGCTGATGTTCAGTTGACATGCCCTGGCACTGCCCCAGCCACACGCCAAGGCGCGGACATGGGGTCCCTCAGTTCTTTTTTCGACGTGAATTGCTGGAGGCTTTACTCTTGGGTGCCCTTTTTGTCCATTCGCCCTCGAGGATGAGATTCAGTGAATGGCGAAGGAATTGGGCTGCGGTCATCAGCTGGGGCTCCGCCTGCCAGGGGATCGAGCCGAGCGCAGCCAGAGCGTCATCGCTCAGGTCAGGAGCCTCCCGGACCACGTCAAGGCAGTTCGACATCTGCTCCTGGGTCGCCAGAGTCCGCCCCAGCACCACGGTCCAGACTTTTCCATCCGCCGTCGGGATTGTCCATGCCACGTTCGAGAGATAGTAAGGGCAGTGCGAGAGGGAGGGGCGCTGCGACGCGGGGCGCCGCCGGCGCGAGAGCCCACAGTCGCGCGGGCAGCCGGCGGGATGAGCGGACTTCACCGCGCTGCAGAACGACGGCTCACGCACCGGGGCGATCACGACCTCCCCTGAGCCGTTGAGAATCTGAACCGTGAGGTGATGGAGCCGACAGAACTCGCTGAGCCATTCGCTGAGGCGCGTGGTGAGATCGCGCCCGGAATCCTGGCCATCGGTCGGCTCGGCGTCGACCGGCGACTCCGGAGGTCTGCGTCTGCCGGCAGGGCCGCGCAGATCGGTGAGGTTCATCAGCGGCACCTCAAAGTGGCCGCGAGCGGTGTTGCGAGGGGATCAGGAGCGATTGACCAGCTCGCGAAACGCCTTGCCCGGTTTGAACGTCGCCACCTGCTTGCGGGGGATCGAGATCCGCTCCCCTGTGCGCGGATTCCGGCCCGCCCGAGCATTCTTGGTCTTCACGTTGAAGGTCCCAAAGCCGACGAGGGATACCTTCTCCCCGCCCTGCAAGGCGTCCTTGACGCAGCGCAGAAAGATCTCCACCGCCTCGGTGGCGTGCTTGCGCGACAGTCCAGTCTTGGCCGCTACTCGAATGGCCACATCCGCTTTGGTCATAGCTCAGTCACCGCCCTCTGGCTTCCGTGGTCTCTCTCTCATCGGGGCCTGATTTCACAAGATTTGTCAAGATCAAACCCCAGGGCCGGTCTTTTCGCTCTCCCCACTGAAAGAGGAGCCCCAGCGGCAAAGTTTACCCCCGGCCCACAGCAGCTCTTTCCGGCTCTCCATCCGCATCACTTTTCCGGGAGAGAGCACGACAGGGCGCAACCCATCTGAAAACAGAGCTCCGGAAAAAGGCCTCCTCCGGCATGGCGTTTGGCCGGAGGTTTGCACCCCTCCCCGCCCGCAACGCCAAGCGAATTGAGGGGTTTTCATCCATGAGTCTCGAGGCCCTGGCCCTCGGCACGCTCGCCCTCCGTGGGCTCGGAGAGCTGACCCGCCTCATCCGAGGGATGCGGGACTCCGAGGTCTCCGAGCGCCTCAGCAGCGGCGACCCGCTGAGCCAGGCCGAGTTCGAGGTGCTCCTCGACCGCATCCTCGAGATCGCCCGCGGCACGGGCGACGAGGGCGCGGCCGCCGAGGCCGAAGGCCTGATCGGGGCGCTCACCGAGGACGACGAGACCCTCAGCCCCATGCTTTTCGAGATGCTCGATGCCGACGGCAGCGGAGAGATCGACGGCGAGGAGCTCCTGAGTCTCCAGCGCCTGGTCAGCCACCTTCAGCGCGGACTGCCCGAGAGCACTGTGGACCGCATGGCGGCGGAGTGTCGCCTGGCGACCTGAGGAGGCACAGATTTTGGCCTCGCGTGGCGAGGCCCCACGACTTGGGCCCTCAGGCCCAAGACTCCCATCACAACGAGTCCCTTATCTCCCCAGAGATCCGGCCGAGGCTGTCACACCTCGGCCGGCTTTTTTTCATGCACGGGTTTCTGATCAGCCGATGCGCTGATTGCTGATCTCACCGCCGTGTGATGGGCCGGGACCCGTGGAGGCACAGAGACAGAGGATGGCAAACGGCGGCGAGCGGAGCCGAGACATTGGAGCCTGAGATGATTCGGACTCCGAGGCCGCCCGCGTGCATTCCACGGGTCCCGTCACGGGGTGGATCGGTCTGTCGCCTCTCCTGCCCTCTCCCGAGAAAGGGGGCTGGCGCTGAGGGAATCCACACAGGGTGTCAGGCTGGCGGGAGGGACCTCAGTGGACCGGGGGTCCCCAGAGGAAGCATCCCCCAGCGCCAAGCCGGGTGCAGATCGTCTGAGAGTTGCTCCTTTCCTCAGCAGGGGAGGCTCCCGATCCGGCGGCTCTTTTCAGCCGCCCCTTGAAACCTTTATAGCACGCCTTTTCGGAGATGACTCAGGAAAACGGGGGGATGTTTGTTTTTGGTTCAACTCATCCCAATTGACCCTCTCTGTCACCCGTTGCATGGTGCTCCGCCGATTCCCGGAGGAGAGCCCCGACCGTGAACATTCTCGTCGCCAACCCCGGCAGCACATCTCTCAAATTCAAGCTGTTCGAATTCCCCGAGGAGCGCTTGGTGGCACAGGGCAAGATCGAGAGGATCAGCGATCCCCTGAGCCCCTGGGAGGTCCGGGTGGGAAGTCGCCTGGCGCAGGGTCAGGCCCCCGTGCCCGACTACACCGCGGGCGTCAAGCTGGCGCTCCGGGTCATGACGCAGGGCAAGGAGCCGATCCTGCGAGATCTCGCAGACCTCGGCGCCGTGGGCTTCAAAGCGGTTCACGCGGGCAAGCTGGGCATGGGGCCCGGCGCGACCCCTCTGACCGACGAGGTCCTGTCCGAGATGGAGCGGATGCTGATCGCCGCGCCGGCTCACAACGCGGCCTACCTCCAGGCGATCCGCTGCTTCGCCGAGGCGGCCCCCGATGTGCCGCGGGTGGCGCTCTTCGAACCGGCCTACCATGCGACGATCTCCGAGGAGAAGACGACCTGCGGGCTCCCCCTGTCCTGGCGCGAGGAGCACGGCCTGCGCCGCTTTGGTTTCCACGGCGCCTCGCACTGCTACATCGCGGGCCGCTTCAGGGAGATCTGTGGACTCTCGGAGGAGGAGTGGAGCCGGCATCGACTGCTCTCCTGCCACCTCGGGGGATCGTCCTCGCTGACGGCGATCCGCGGTGGCGTGTCGGTCGACAACACCTTCGACTTCTCCCCGCAGTCGGGGATCGTCCACTCGACGCGATGCGAGACGATCGACCCGATGATCGTTCTCTACGCGATCCGTGAGATGGGGCTCAGCGTCGATGAGGTGGTCGATGTGCTCTGCAGCGACAGCGGCCTCCTGGGGATCTCAGGCGTCAGCGGGGACATCCGCGATCTGCGGGTGGCGGCGGCTGAGGGCAACCGGAGGGCGACGCTGGCCCTCGAGGTCTTCCATCACCAGGTGCGTCGCCAGATGGCCGCGATGACCGTGGCGCTTCAGGGCCTCGACAGCGTCGTCTTCACCGGCGGCATCGGGGAGAACGGCGCCGAGGAGCGGCAGGCGATCTGCGAGGGGATGGAGTATCTCGGGCTGAGGATCGATCCCGATCGCAACGCCGCCGCCGATGGCGTGGAGGCGCGGATCTCCCGCGAGGACTCCCCGGTGGCGATCTGGGTTCTCCCGACGAATGAGGAGCTCATTGTCGCACGCGAGGTGTCGAAGGTCCTCTGACCGCTCTGTCCGCCAGTCGGGAGATCTTGGCGGCGTACGCCGACTCCAGACAGTGGCACTCCACCATCTCATTCAGCCGACCATGGATGAGCATCTGGGCAAGGGAGCCGAGTCTGCGGATCTCGAGCCAGATGCTGTCGGTCTCGAGCTCGTCGTCCCAGTTGATGAACTCGAGCGTGCCCGCCGAGGTGTGGTCGAAGGGGCCTCCGGTGGCACCGCGGTCGATGCTCTGGGCGATCTCCCGGATCATCCGTGCGGGCAGGGGCCCCGGTGGGAGATGAGGAATCAGATCGTCCCGATGTTCGAAACGCCAGATGGCGGGGCCGCTGTGGTGGGAGGTCAGGGAGTTGACAAACTCCTGATCGCCGGCGCGCGGTGCTCCGAAAGTGGTGATCGAGGAGACAGGCAGGCCCTCCTCGATGAGGCGTGCTGTTGCCAGCAGCGCCAACGCTCCGCCCTTGCTGTGACCGGTGATGTGGAGTGGGCGATATCCGCTCGTCTTGACCTGGGCGCGGACCTCCTCTGCGATTCCACAGGCCCAGAGGTGGTCCAGGGACTGACTGAATCCCGCATGCACGCGCCCCCCCCCGCCGGGGCCGTGCACCAGGGTCGCCCGGGCGCTGTTGAGCCAATCGATGATCGAGGCCAGATCACCGAAATCGAATGGAAGGGTGCCCCGAAAGCTGAGGATCACCCCATCGAGGGCGTTGGTGCCGATCAGACAGGCATCGGACCAGGCGGGACCCATCTGAAAGACTCTCGGTGAGCGGGTGAATCCGATGTCCCCGTGAACCGGAGAGATGGAGATCCCCCCCGGGGTGCCGATCGCACTGGTGCAGAGCGCCACCTTGGCCATGCGAGTGCATCGCTGAAGATTGGGTGTTGCCAAAGAGCCTCGAACCTCCTCCCTGCGAACCTCTGCAGAAAGGGTTGATTGGGAGGCGCAAGAAATCAATGACTTTTTTGAAGTGGTCAGGAGGTGGGCGAGGGCATCTGCTGAGAGTCGATGTCCCAGGTCAGAGCCCACCGCTCCCCATCGCGCTCCAGATGCATGTGACAGGCCCGACGATCCATGTCGACTCCGAGAATCCGGGTGCCGACCAGACGCTGAGTCAGCTCTCTGAGGGCATCGAATGAGGGTCTCTTGGCGCTGTCCGAGGGGCAGGTCTGGTTGCGCCGCCAGAGAAAGACCTCCGGGGGGTCGTGTCGCACGGGATGGCCGTCATCGATCAGTCCCCGCAGATGGTGTGCGAGCTGCCCCCAGAAGACCCGCTGGACGAGACCCGTCGAGGCTGCGAGCAGGCAGTAGCGCGCGAGATAGGCCGCCTGCGCCGCCTCATCGACATAGCGGGGCTTGCGGCTCTCGCCGGGGGCGATCGTCCAGCCGAACGAGGTGATCCAGGTCTCCTCACACCCCGCCCACCTCGAGAGGGCGGCGAGCCAGCGGATCTTTCTCACCAGCGTCAGACGCGTCAGCGGGCTGAGCAGCCTTCCGACCGCGCGGTGATCGGGCCGCTCGGGGGGCCTGCCGGAGCGGTCGACGAACAGGTTGTCGGAGTGGACATGCGGCGTGAGACCGCGGGCGCGCAGGGCACCGAGAAGAGCGGCGCTGAAGTAGGGGGCGAAGTCGCTCACGTTGGGGCCAACGGAGCGGATGCCGAGGTCGTGGAGAATCGGGCGGGCGATCTCGTGGATCGCCACACAGTCGCTGACCGTGAGGCCCGACCAGGTGTGGCGATTCGGGGTGGAGCCGAGCTCCGCATGGCTGACGCTGTCGCGCACCGGCTCGAGAATGGCGGCAACGAACTGCTCCCAGTCCGCCCGCTCGCGCGGGGCGTGCATGTTCGCGGCGGCGGCGGCGGGCTGAACCAGATGGGCGACGACATCGATCCCCGCGCCGTGCAGTGCCTCCACCCAGCGCCAAAAGGCCTCGGTGTCCGACTCGTACGTGACATCGACACGGACCGAGCCGACACCGAGCTCCCGGATCCATCGCAGGTAGACGGCATCCCAGGCGGGATCGGGGTTGGGGGGGCAGTTGACACCGAAGAGTGTGCGGGGAATCGGTCCAGAGAGGACGGTCTGTGGCAGCCCATGAATGAGACGCCAGAGCAGCAGCTGCACCGAGCGCCCCGCGATAGAGAGTCCCCCGCGGCGGAGCTTCGCCCGGATCACGCCCGAGCGCTGACGGAACTTGGTGTCGTGTGCCATCATGGGATGTGGGGTTGATTCGTCGATTGAGACGAGAGCGTCAACTCAAACCGCGACGCTTTTCCCTTGATGCCCCATGGGGGAGACTGAAGTCTGCGGGCGATGTCCGAGCCCACACCGTCATCCGGCCTGTCTCCCCGACAGTGGAGTGTGCTGATCTTCCTTGTGGGGCTTCTGCTTTTTCTCCCCACCGTCAGCTACGAGTTCACCTATGACGACAGCTACGTGATCGTCTCGAATCCGCTCGTCCAGTCCCCCGCGCTCTTCCCCAAGCTCTGGCTGCGCTCCTATCTCGGGGGTGACGTGAACACCAACATGGGGCACTGGCGACCGCTGGGGGCCTCGACCTACGCCGTGACGTGGTGGGTGTTCGGCGATCGCCCCGCGGTGTTCCACCTGACCAATGCCCTGATCCACGCTCTCAACGGCCTGCTGGTCTTCGGCCTGGCGAGGCGGTGGCTCCGCTGCGACCGCGCGGCGGGGATCGCCGGTCTCCTCTTCGCCCTGCATCCCGTTCACATCGAGGCGGTCGCCAATGTGATCGGAAGGGCCGAGCTGCTCGTGACGCTGTTCACTCTTCTGGCCTGGCGGGTCCACCTGGGGGGGCGTCCGACCGCGGCCCGGGCCCTCGGGGCCGCCGCTCTCTATCTCTGCGCCATGCTGTGCAAGGAGTCCGCCGTCCCGGGACTCGGCCTCTTCGTGCTGGGCGATGTGATCATGGCCCCGCGGCGCGATCGCGCCTGGCTGCGAGAGCGGCTGCCTCTCTGGCTGGCGCACCTGGGGGCGCTCGCTCTCTTTCTCTTGCTTCGGCGGGCGGTGCTCGGGATCTGGGGTGCCCCTGGGATCGATCGGATGCCCACCAATCCACTGAGCGCCGAGTCGTCTCTCACCCAGTGGCTCACCGCGATCACGGCCCTCGCCTTCCACTGGCGGCTGCTGCTCTGGCCCGTCGCTCTCCAGTTCGACTATGCCCACAGAGCCTTCCCCGCCGTCACCTCACCCCTCGATCCACGGTTCATCGCCGCGGTGATCGCCCTGGGTGCCCTCGCCGCCCTCGCGATCTGGGCATGGCGGCGGGCCCGCGGTGTCACACAGGGCATCGTCATCCACTTCACCGCCATCAGCATTGTCTCGAACATCGCCTTTCTCCCCGGCGTCATGATCTCCGAGCGGAGCCTGTATCTGCCCAGTCTCGGCCTCTGCCTGATGGCGGGTGTGTGTGGCGAGGCCCTGCTGAGGCGCTGGCCCCCGATGATCTGGGGTCTGGCGGCGGTGGGACTGGCGCTTGGGGCTCAGACGACAGTCCAGATGCGGTGCTGGAGCGATGATCTGGCCCTGTTCACGCATGCAGCGGAGAGAGGCTCGAACTCAACCATGGTCTGGGGCAACCTGGCGGCCGCTCGCCAAGGGGCCGCACTCAAGAGGGGACTGCAGGCGCTGGAGGAGCCCGAGAGCCGCGCGCTGCTGCTCGGGTCGATCGAGGCCTCAGATCGCGCCATCGAGATATGGCCCGACAACCTCGATGCGCTCGCCCTGCGGGGGCAGGCGTGGGTGCTTCTCGGCCAGACCGATCTCGCCGTGACCGATCTCGACTCTGTCCTCGAGCGAGGGCCTCACCATGGGCGCGCTCTGCGGCTGCGACTCAACCTGGCACGCGAGCGCCGCGAGCTCGACCTCATCGATCCCCTGGTCGACGCGGCACTCGCCCGCAATCCCCACTGTGTGGTGGCGCTTCAGGCCAGGGCGCGATGGCGCCTGGATCAGGGGCGCCCGGAGGAGGCACTCGAGGCGGCGGAGCACCTGGTGGAGCTTCTCCCCTTCTCCGGCGTGGCCTGGGGGTTCGTGGCCGAGGCGCGAGCCGCGCTGGGTGATGCGGAGGGCGCTGCCGAGGCCCGCCGGCAGATCGAGCGCTGGCACTGGACCATTGGGCTCGGACAGTGACAGACTCCCCGCGCCATCGATGGCGGCGCTTGATCCCGGGTCCCCCCGGAGGCAGACTCGGATCATCTCAGACGGAGGGGTGAGCGGCCTTGCTCGGTGATCTTCTTCTCCTGGTCCTCATTCTGTATGCCCTGGAGGCCATGCTGCTCTCCACCCACGCCCTGCGTTCCGTCTTTGGCCTGTTCCCCGTCTGTTTCCTCATCTGCATTCTCGTCTTTTTCATGATGCTCACCGATCCCCTGCAGGTCTATGTCCAGGGGCCGCTCGGGCTGAGGCTCCATGTCAACTCCATGACCATGTTCCCCACCGTGCTCTTCGGGGTGCTCCTGGTCTTCATCACCGAGGGGCGGCGCCCCACGTGGATCCTCGTGGGATGTCTGTGGGGCGTGTATGCGCTGGTGCTCGCGGCCTCGGCGATGGTTCACCTCTGGCTCATATGGCCTGGCCTGGAGATGCGGTTTTTCCCCCAGGCGGAGCTGTTCGTGATCGATGTCTGGGCCCAGCTCCGATCCGCGCTGGCATTCACCCTCGACGTCGCCGTGCTGACGGCTCTCTTTCATCTCCTGGCGAGGCGGTTCCCCCGGGCACCGCTGTGGGGCGTCGTCTGCATCTCCTTCATCACCGCGCTGGTCTGCGATGGGATCGTCTACCCTCTTCTCAACTTCAGCGATCCGATGGAGATCCTCCACAATCTCCCGGGCCACTCGGTCGGCAAGCTGGTGGTGGCGATTCTGATGAGTCTGCCGCTGATCTATCACCTCCGCCGCTTCAGCCCGCAGTGGCTGCAGGAGGAGATTGTCGGCGCGGGGCACTTCGATCTCTTCCAGGCCTCGGGCGATCTGCGCCGATCGCTGCAGATCAGCGAGCGCCGCTTCCGCCAGATCATCGACCAGGCGCTGTCGGTGATGATCGGCTTCAATCGCCGCGGGCGCGTGATCCTCTGGAACCGCGCGGCCGAGAGGGCCTATGGATTCTCCGCCGACGAGGCGCAGGGGCGGCCGGTGGCAGAGTTCCTGTGCGACGGCAGTGTGGAGCAGCTGAGGCAGATCAACCGGATTGTCGAGGAGGTCTTCCGCGGCGAGACATTCTCGGGGGAGCTGCCGATCACCTTCGAGCGCCGCGGAGAGCGGCGACACCTCGTGGGCAATCAGTTCCCCGTCAAGGGGGTCGATGGCGAGGTCCTCCTCGGCGTGGCCACGCTCCACGACGTGACCGCCGTGGTCGAGGCCGACAGGGCGCTCGAGCGCACCACAGAGCGCCTCGAGCACGTGGTCGACTCCATCCGCGAGGGCATGGTCGTGGTCGACCGGAGCGAGGTCATCCAGCTGTGGAACCGCGCAGCCGCTCGTCTCACGGAGGTCCCCGCCGAGCGCGTGCTCGGGCGAAAGCTGCGCGAGGCACTCCCCGACTTCCTGGGTGCCCCCTCACCCATGGGGGCGATCGAGCACTCGCTGCGGTCGGGCCAGGACGACGTGCTCGAGCACATCGCTGGACCGGGGGCCGGTTCGCGCGTCTACGAGGTGCGCCTGCACCCCTTCAGCGATGGGGTGACGATCTTTTTCGGCGAGATCATGCTGAGACGCTGAGCGATTCCCCTATTTCCGCATGGAAATCCCCCTCCGGGGCGTCCAGTCTCAGAGAGAGCCAACCCCAGAGGAACTCAGGTCGTCTCACCGATGGGGGCTGAGGACTCAGGACGAAGGAGGACACCATGACGTCGAGATGGATCACCGCGGCGGCGCTGGCGGCGACTCTGTGGGCGTGCGGCGGCGGCCAGCGCGAGGTTGTCGTCTACACGGCTCACGATCAGCGGCTCAGCGAACCGATCCTCGATCTCTTCGAGGAGGAGACGGGCATCCAGGCGCTGGCGGTCTACGACACCGAGGCGACCAAGACCACCGGGCTCGTCAATCGCCTGCTGGCCGAGGCCGACCGGCCCCAGTGCGATGTCTTCTGGAACAATGAGATCGTCCAGACGCTGCGCCTGGTCCGCGAGGGCGTGACCCAGCCCCATCTCTCCCAGAACGCCGCGGGGATCCCGGCGGCCTTTCAGGATCCCGAGGGCCACTGGACAGGCTTCGCCGCGCGTGCGCGGGTGATCGTCTACAACACCGCGCTCCAGCCCGAGCGCCCGAAGATCGCGACCTATGATGACATCCTGAGGCCTCCGTGGGCGAGAGAGTCGGGCATCGCCCTCCCGCTGTTCGGGACAACGGCCACCCACTTCGCCCTGATCCACTCGCAGCTCGGGCCCGAGGGGACTCAGCGCTGGCTCGATTCGCTGACGGAGAATGGCGTCCAGGTGCTCGACAGCAACGGCCAGGTCTGCGACGCGGTGGCGCGCGGCGCGCTGCGGATGGGCTGGACCGACACCGATGATGTCGCCGTCGCCCAGGCCGAGGGATACCCCGTCGCCCAGGTGCTGCCCTCCTCGGGGATGATCCTGATCCCCAACACCGTCTGCATGATCGACGGAGCACCCCATCGCGCGGAGGCGCGGGCACTCATCGATTTCCTTCTGCGAGCGGACATCGAGCATCTCATGGCCTCGGGGCCGGGCCGCCAGATCCCGCTGCACGCCGGGGTGTCGCCCCCACGCGGCGTCCTGCGCCTGCAGGATGAGACGGTCCTGGAGGTCGACTGGAATGCGGTGGCGGACAGCTTCGATGCCGCCAGTGAGCTCGCCGCGCGCTGGGCGGAGGCCGAGAGTCTGCAGTGACCCGCGGCCTCCCGCTGCGCCTTGTCTCAGGCCTGGGGCTCCTGCTCCTCGCCGCTCTGCTGGTGGGGCCGGTGATCTCCGTCGCGCTGGCCTCTCTGATGCGGGCGGAGGCGCCTCTCTCAATGCCCCCCGCCCTCTGGCTCCACAGCGCGGTGATCGCCGCGGTGGCGGTGACCGTGGCCGTGGCTGTGGGGATGACCATCGCTCTGTGGGCGGCGCACGTTCGAACGCCCTCGCTGCGCGCACTGATCACGCTGGCCGGGGCATTTCCCCTCGTCATTCCCATGTATGTCCACGGGATGGCGATGTGGCAGGTGAGCGTGCGGCTGGGGCTCTACCGCGAGCTCGCTGACGAGGGGCCGTGGAGCGATCTCCTCGTCGTGGGATTCGTGCAGGGGCTGCGCCTCAGCGCCTTCGTCCACCTGATCACCCTCGCGGGGTGGCACTCCCTCCATGCCCGATGGCTGGAGGCCGGGCTGCTGGTGGGGCCGCGTGGCTTCGTCCGCCGCCGGCTGCTGGGGCCGCTTCTCGCCCCCTTCGTGGCGCTCGCGGCGCTGCTGGTCGCGGTGATCAGCGTCACGGACGTCTCGATCCCCCTGCTCTTCCAGGTCCGCTCGGTCATCGCCATGCGGCTGTGGTGGGCGCACTACGCCGGTCTCGATCCCATCGGGGCCTGGGGGGCGATGGTCGCGCCCTCGCTCCTCGTTCTCGCCGCGGTGGCTCTCATCACGCCCCCTCTGTGGCGGCGGGCGGCGCCGCTGCTGTCAGCCCGCCGTGATCCCGCGGAGATCCCGAGGGGGGAAGGGGGACAATGGCTCTTCGCCCTCGGCGGGGTGATCGCGGTGGTGCTGGCCAACGGCGCCCTGATTCATCTGTTCGTGCAGATCACCAGCCTCTCGCTGCTGGCCGAGACGTTTCGAGCCAACACGGGCCTGATCTCCGCCACGGTGACGACGGCGCTCGGCGCGGCCGCGGTGGCGATGTTCGCCGGAGGCGCGCTGGCGCTGTTCCTCGGCGATCGGGGTTGGCGCACCGTGCCGCCTCTGCTGATTGCCCTCGTCTTTTTCACCGTGCCGGGTTTTCTCTGGGCGGTGGCCGCCGTCTCATGGTGGAGCGCCCCCGGACTCCGCGGTGATCTCTACGAGACCGGCACCGTGAGGTGGCTGGTGCTCGGGGGGCGGCTGCTGGTCATCCCCGCGGTCATTCTCGCCCTCGCCCATGCCCGCCAGAGCCGCACCCAGCGCGAGGCCGCCCTGGGGCTCGGGTGGTGGCATCGCTGGTGGGGCGTGGTCTGGCCACCGCTCAGGCGCGCGGCCTGGGTGGCCTACGCGCTGGTGGCGCTGATGGTCATCGGAGATCTCGATGCCGCGATTCTCATGGACCTGCCGGGTCACACGACGCTTGTCGTCGGACTCTGCAATCGGCTTCACATCTCGCCGCGCTCGCCCGAGGTCGCCATGATGGCCGCGGTGATCCTGGCGACATCGCTCGCCATGCTCGCCCTGCCCGCGATCGTCTCCGGGGGATGGCGGCGCTGGAGGGAGATCCGGTGAGCGCCCCGCGGATCTCCGTGGCCGGTGTGCACTTGGCCTTCCGCCGCCGGGAGGTTCTGCGCGGCTTCGATCTCGCGGTCGAGCCCGGCGCCTGCGTGGGACTGCTCGGAGTCTCGGGCAGCGGCAAGACCACCGCCCTGCGCATCCTCGCGGGACTCGAGCGCCCTCAGAGAGGCGAGGTGCGCATTGGGGACGAGATCGTCACCGGAGACGGCGTGTTCGTCTCACCCCATCGCCGGGGGGTGGGGCTCGTGTTTCAAGACCTCGCTCTCTGGCCTCACCTGACCGCGCGAGGCCATCTCGATCTCGTCGCCCGCGCGCTGGGCCTGAGCCGCGCCGAGCGGCGTGCGCGGGTGGGGGAGTGGCTCGAGCGATGCCGCCTGACCTCTGTGGCGCGCCAGCGCCCCGATCAGCTCAGCGGAGGCGAGCAGCAGCGGCTCGCCCTCGCCCGCACGCTCCTGCCCGAGCCACACGTGCTTCTGCTCGATGAGCCATTCGCCGCCTGTGATCGACCGCTGGTCGAGGATCTCAAGGCGCTCGTCGCCGAGATCCACCGCGGCCAGCACCTGACCACCCTGATGGTCAGCCACGACTGGCGTGACATGGAGGGATTGGTCGACTCCGTCGCCGTGCTCGAGGCGGGGCACGTCGCCGTGCACGGCACGGCGGCGCAGGCCATGGCCCATCTGGCCGACAGCCCGCTGGGGCGGTTCTTCAGATGCTGAGGGCAGAGGGGGGAAGATGGCGCGCGTGGCAGGACTCGAACCTGCGACCTCTTGCTCCGGAGGCAAGCGCTCTATCCACCTGAGCTACACGCGCACGGCGCTTGGGGCGAGTGACCGGATTTGAACCGGCGACCTCCTGGGCCACAACCAGGCGCTCTAACCGGCTGAGCTACACCCGCCGTGCAAGCGCAAGTGTGATAGGGGAGAGGTCGGGCCAAATCAAGCCCAAAGAGGGGGGCTTCCCCTCGCGGTGGGACAGAGAGAGGCGGGAACCCCCGGGGAGTCCCCGCCGATGAATCGCTGGAATCGCCTCAGACGGTCACTGGTTGCGCTGGACGCCCTGGTAGAAGCCTCCGCCGTAGGCTGCGGTGTCCCCCGGGTCGTCATCCTCGCTGTCGCCGCCCGACTGACCGCCGACGCGGAAGATGCTGCCGAAGCTGACCGTCCCATTGGTCGCGTCGTAGAGGAGCAGCTGCGTCTGATCCGCGGAGAACTGGTCCAGGATGCCACCCATGTTGAGGTAGGTCCGATC